>NZ_CAUIZY010000008.1:0-87760 GCF_962747855.1 Neisseria blantyrii | reverse complement strand
CCCCCCCCCCCCCCCCGCAAAATGAATATTTCGAGCAAGACCCTATCCCTTACGCCGTCCGTTTCAGACTCAATCAAATCCTTCCCGAACTCGACTGCCATTGGCAGGAAAATCTGACAGAAATCTTCAAAACACTTTCTCCCGAAGCCGGGCAGGCCGCCTGTACGCAAATCCTTTCCCGAAAAGGCATAGGCTATAACGAAGCCGACGGTTCTTTCACTTGCCTTCCCAAAAAACGCATTTCGTTCGCATCGCTGGCGGCAGACATTCCCATCCCCGACCTCAAACGGCTGGCGGGGCATATCGCGGAACGCCTGGATGTATTGGCGCAATGCGAATCGCCGGTTTATATTGCCGACATTCTCGAAAGCGTGCTGTCCGTTATCAAAAACGTCGATACCGGGGGCAAGCGCGCACGGGAAAATTTCAAACAGATTCTGAAAACCGAATTTATTTACGCCGCCGCTGCGGTATTGAAAAACAAAACCAAATGGGAAATCCCCGAAAATACCCGCAATCTCGATTCGGACATCATCTGCACCTATATCTGCGAAGTGTTCCTAAAATCGCACCTGCTCGGCAACAGTTTTCCGATGATGCGCCCGCGCGAAGTGAAGCAGATGCCCGAACCGGTGTTTGACAAAGTATTGTTTGCCGAACAGCGCGCCCGCCAGTTGGAAGTTATCCGAACGTCGAAATACTTGTTTGCCATCGCGCCTTATTACACCGACGATATTCCGTTTTCCCTGCGCCGCTTCCTGTCGGAAGACAAACTTTATACCAGCTACAACCGCTATTACACCGCCATCCATATCCCCGTCCGCAACATCACTCAGAATGATGCCCTGCGTTTTGCCAACGGTTTGAAACAGATTCTTTCGCTGCAATCCGGCGTGAGCTGGGAAATCATCGATATGATGGACAGGATAGAGGAAAACTACGACAAAAAAGCCCTGCCGCTGCTGTTTTCGCCGTTCCCCGCGCAAGTCGAACGCACGCAGGCGATTGCCGCCAGATTGGACCAATTCGAGCGGCTGTTGGGCGACACCGTCCTCGATCCGTTCTACTATTGCCTGACGCGTATGGCGAAGGGCGAGGAAGATTTGAAATATATTTATATCGCCTTCCGCCAGTCTTTCGGCGGCATCTTCAATTCGTTTGAAAACTTCCGCCTGCTGCCCGCGCTGTGGATGAGCAGGGATGCGGAAAATATGTCCGACCGCATGAACGCCTATATTTCCGCAATGGAAGACCGCCGCCGCGAGATATTGTCCATTCGGCAGGGAAAGCCGGAAGAAGAATTTTCCCGCAAGATGGCCGGCTGCCTGACCGACTTGGAAAACTGTCTGGAAAAATACCTCGAACAGTTCGGGCCGGTATCGGAAAGTATCGAAGCCTGTACCGCCAAACTGCAGGAGCAACCGTCGTTCTTCAACAGGCTGATGAAAACCAACGACAAGCTCAACAGGCGGTTGGATGTGTTGCAGAAACAGTCGGCAGCCATCCACAACGAAGCCTATATCGAAATGAACACGCTGCTTTACCGCCATCGCGAAGTGGTTTCCGTCCACAACCGCAAGGCGGATTATGCGGAAAAGGGCAAAGAGCGGATCGCGCTGTTCCCGCGCGGTTTGAACGGCATCACCAAGCTGCCTGCTGCCGTCCTGTTGCCCGAGCGTCCCTACCATTTTGATATGAAGGAGGTTCTGTATATATTCTCCCGAATACCGAGATAGGCGTATCGGCTGCCGGATAAAAATGCCGTCTGAAACGGAAATCTGTTTCAGACGGCATTTCTACATTCAAACGGTGGAACGTTTATTTGAATTTGTAGGTGTATTGCAGGCCGATGATGTCGGCGTGGTTTTTGAAACGTGCGGAAGACGCGCCTTTGCTGTCCACATCGTTGCCGCTTGCCTTCGCCGTGCGGTAGGTGGTGTCGTTGATGTGGATGTGGGTGTAGGCGGCATCGACGACGTGGTTTTTACCGATATTGTATTTCATGCCGGCGGAGAACCAGATGCGGTTGCCGTCGGGCAGGCTGTTCATGCGGTAGTCGGCGTTGCGGACGGGCGATTTGTCAAAAGCGATGCCGGCGCGCAGTTGCAGCGGTTCGCTGATTTGATAAGAACCGCCCAAGCCGACTTTGTAGGTGTTGCGCCAGTTGGGCGTGATGGTGGTGCGGTCAGATTTGCCGTTGACGATGGTTTTTTCTTTTTCAAAAACCAGTTCCGCCTTATTGAAGCGGCTGTGGCGCGTCCAGGTTACGTCGCCGAACAGGTTGGCTTTGTCGGACACTTTGTACATGCCGTGTACGGACAAAGACTCAGGCGTTACGATTTTGACGCGGGCTTTTTCGCTTGGCGTGTAACCGAGCGGTGCGAGTTTGTTTGCATCCCACATTGTTTTCGCAGCCGTGCCGTCTGCCGCCCATTCGGCATCGCCTTTGAGCGTGTGTGAAACTTTGGAACGGTAGTTCACGCCCACGCGCGCGCGGTCGTTGATGTCCCACATCCACGCCAGTTGGTAGCCGAAGCCCCAATCGCTGCCTTTGACATCGGCGTGTCCGTCGGCTTTGATTTGAGCAGCGGCAGTAGGATTAGAAGGTGTTGCTTTTAGCGCTTTCGCTTTTTCCATAATCCCCCAGTCGGCATATTTGCGCAGCTCGGCGGAAGTATGTTGGGCGATGATGCCTGCGCCGAAGGAATGGTGGTCGTTGAATTTCCACGCGGCGACAGGTTCGACGGCGATGCTGGTCAGCCCGAGTTTGTTGATGTTGTGGCGCAACACGGAATCTTTTTCGTATTCGGTGGCGGAGCCGAAGGGGACGTACACGCCCAAGCCCACGGTCAGGTCGTCATTGACTTTGTATGCGCCGTAGATGTGGGGCGCAACCGTGGTTTTGGTGATTTTGCCGTTTTTAGAACCTTGGACGGGAAGCCCGGTAAAGTCGGTGGCGGAATCCGCCTCATAATGAATGCTGGGCAGCACGATGTTGGCGTTGACGGAAATCTGGCTGCTGTCGAGTTTGGTCAGGCCGGCGGGGTTGTAGAAGATGGTCGATGCGTCGGCGGCTTCTGCGGCGGCGGCATTTGCCGTGCTTTGCGCGTTGACCGACTGTGTGCCGAAGTGGTAGCCGGATGCGTGGACGGATGCGGCGGCAAAGGCAGTGCCGAGCAGCAGGACGGTTTTTTTCAGTGTGGAAGGGGTCATTTCGGTTTCCGTAAAAAGGCGGATGGTGGACAAATATAGTGGATTAAATTTAAATCAGGACAAGGCGACGAAGCCGCAGACAGTACAGATAGTACGGCAAGGCGAGGCAACGCCGTACTGGTTTAAATTTAATCCACTATAAAAAAGGCAGTCGGAAATGCCTTGTTTCGCTTTAGTATAGGTACTCGATTTTATCCGATGTTGCCGGATTTGCACAATTTTTTCAGAGTTTGCCCGAACCGCCGCGCCGCCGCAAAAAATGCCGTCTGAAGCCCCGGGCATCGGCTTCAGACGGCATTTTCCACTCAGGGCGGATTATTTGACGCGCAGCACTTCCAGCGTGTTGGTCGAACCGGATTCGCGCATTTGCGAGCCGCTGGTGATGATGTACTGGTCGCCGGAATGCAGGATGTTGTGTTCCACCAGCATCGTTTCGACTTCGTTCAACGCCGTGTCGTGGTCGGTGCTGGTTGCCAAAATCAGCGGGCGCACGCCCCGGTACATCGCCATACGGCGTTGGGCGGAAACGCTTGGGGTCAGCGCGAAAATCGGCAGGGTGATGTTGTGGCGGCTGATTTCAAAGGCGGTCGAACCGCTTTCGGTCAGGGCGACGATGGCTTTGGCGTGAACCGCGCGCGCCACGCTGACCGCGCCGCCGGCAACCGCCAGGTTGGTGCTGACGGCTTCGGGATACTCAACCTGTTCGGCAACGCCGTTGAGCGAATCCTGTTCTTTTTCGGCAGCCGCGCAGATAATCGCCATTTGGCTGACGGTTTCAAACGGATACGCGCCGACGGCGGTTTCGGCGGAACACATCACCGCATCGGTGCCGTCCAATACCGCGTTTGCCACATCGCTGACTTCCGCGCGGGTCGGCACGGGGTTGGTAATCATCGATTCCATCATTTGCGTCGCCGTAATGCTGAAGCGGCGCAACTCGCGGGCGCGGCGGATCATCCGTTTTTGCAGGGCGGGGACGGCGGCGTGTCCGACTTCGACCGCCAAGTCGCCGCGCGCAACCATAATGCCGTCGCCGGCGAGGATGATTTCGTCCAAGTTTTCAATCGCTTCCACACGTTCGATTTTGGAAACCAAACCGGGGCGCACGGCAGTGCTGCCTTTCATTTCCTCTTCGACTTTGGCGCGCGCGATGTGCAAATCTTCGGCGGACTTCACAAAGCTGATGGCGAGGTAGTCGCAACCGATGGCAATCGCGGTTTTCAGGTCGCGGAAGTCTTTTTCGGTCAACGCGCCTGCGGACAGGCCGCCGCCGCGTTTGTTGATGCCCTTGTTGCTTTTCAGGACGTGGCTGTTTTCCACCCTTGTGATAATCCTGCTGCCTTCGACGGATTCCACGGTCAGGGTCAGCAGGCCGTCGTCCAGCCACAAGACATCGCCTGCGGCAACGTCGTCGGGCAGGTCGCGGTAGTCCAAACCGACCGCCTCGCGCGTGCCTTCGCCTTCAAGCGCGGCATCCAGTACCAGCGTTTCGCCTTTGTTCAATTCGATGCCGCCGCCGGCGATTTTGCCCACGCGGATTTTCGGCCCTTGCAGGTCGGCAATGATGGCGATTTCCTGTCCGGCGCGTTTTGCCGCCTCGCGCACGATGCGGGCGTTTTCCTGATGGAATTCGGGCGTGCCGTGGCTGAAGTTGAAGCGGACGACGTTCAGACCGCCGACGCGGATCATATCTTCCAACAGTTCGACGTTGTTGCTGCCCGGCCCGAGGGTGGCGACGATTTTAGTGTTGTGGCTGATGCGGGTCAGATCGCGGCTTGTCTGGTTCATATGAAAGTCCTTTCGGTCTCAATCGGGTGTTTTGCGGTATTTTGTTGCAAAATTACAGAAATTTGGAACCGGTTTGATGTCCATTTGATGAACGCGGCGGAATATTCTGTAAAAATATGATTTAAATTAATGGTTTGATATTTTACCTGCAAACCGCCTTTTTTGGTGCAAAATTACACGGTTTTATGACTTAGGCTAAATTTATTTTTTGTTCGGCGGCTTGCGCGGTCGGGTATAGTGGATTAAATTTAAATCAGGACAAGGCGACGAAGCCGCAGACAGTACAAATAGTACGGCAAGGCGAGGCAACGCCGTACTGGTTTAAATTTAATCCACTATAAAATGAAGGTTTTGAACGGTTGGTCGGATAGGAAGATGTGGCGAGTTTTGAGTGCTTTGCCGATAGGCGTGGTGTTTTTTGATTTGATCTACGGTTTTGTGTTGAATGTGTTGCAGGGTTTGGATTTGCAGCGTGCCGTGCCGGATTCGGAAGGCGTGTTGGCGGTTACGCCTGATATTGCGTTCAACAGTTTGCAGATTGTCGCCAACGGCGGTATGGCGGCGGTGGTCTGTTTCGGGTTGGCGGTTGTGTTTCTGCTCAACCGTTCGGTGCGGCGGCGGCAGGTCTTGGAAATCGGGGTGTTCCGGATGTTGGGGCTGGTGGCGGTGTTGGCGTTCAGCGCGCCTTCGCTGTGGGAGTGGGCGAACGCGCTGCCGCTGCTGCTGAAGGGCGCGGACGTGGTCAATACGGGCAATGCGCGTTATGTGCTGACGGCTTTGTGTATGCCCTTTCCGGCGGTGTCGTGCGTCATCGGGCTGGTAGGGCGGTTCAGGCTTCAGACGGCATCGGGCAGGGCGGCAAAGGCAGGGGGTGCGGGCAAGGCGGACGGATAGGACGCATATTTTGAAATGCCGTCTGAAAGGGCTTCAGACGGCATTTTCTCAGCGGCTGTAACGGGTTTCGATACCGGCTTTGATTTCGCCGTAAACCCTGCTGCCGCCTTGTTCGGACGGGGTGGCGCAGGCGGCGAGTGCCGACAGGGTGCAGATGAGGATGAGTGTTTTCATTTGGGGTCGCAACGGAAGTGGTAGGCGCAGATTTCAAAACCGTTTTTGAAATACAGGCGGTGCGCGTCGGCGCGATCGTGGTTGACGTGGACGTTGAGGTGGATTTTGGTTACCCCTGTTTCCGCGCCGATTTTGCGGACTTCTTCCAAAAGGCGCGAGGCGTAGCCTTTGCGGCGGCTTTGCGGCAGGGTTACGATGTCGTCGATGTGGATGTGGCGGCCGCCGGCGAGGGTGCAGGCTTCGCGGAATCCGCAGACGGCGACGGCGTTGTGTTTGCCTTCTTCAAAAATGCCCAGCAGGCGGTAGCCTTGGGGGCGTTGGATTTTGTCGATTTGTTCGGTAAAGCGGCCGATGTCGGTCAGGGCGGAACGCAAAACGCTCAAGGCTGCAAAGGCGGAGGACGTGTCTTCCGTGCCGATTTCGCGCAAAACGTAGGATGCGCCCGAGACGGTCTGTTCCTGTGCTTTCTCGGCGGCGTGTTTTTCTTCGATTGCCTGTGCCAGTGGGACGTTTCCTGCTTCGTCTTCGTCTGCTTTTCCGTGTTCGCGCTCTTCGATCAGTGCCTTGCAGTCGATGACGCGCAGGTCGTTGTCGGCGGCAAAGTCCATCAGGAAGCGGAACATTTGTGGGTTGTCGGTTTCCAGTTTTTTATCGACGGCGACGCAGCGGATGTTGTCCACTAAAATCGGGCGCACCCATTTCGAATAGGAGAGGCGGTTGTCTTTGGTGAACGAGGACAGGATGCCGCACAGGCGTTCCGCCCAGTCGCTGGGGCGGAAAATCTTGCCGGAACTCGTTGTGCCGTGGATGACGACTTCGTAGGGGTTGCAGATTAACATAGCGGGCTCCTGAAAGAAGGGGGCGGCGCGATTATACCTTATGCCTGCGGGGGCGTGTTTGGAGATGCCGTCCGAGCCGCGCCGTGCAGGACGCTGCGGCGGCAAATATGCGATAATGCGCGCCGTATTGCCGCTTTTGCGAAGCTGTTCCGCAAACATACGGGCGGCGTGGACGACGTATAACCGGATACCCGCCTGACGCGGGTTTTTTACGGAAGGGGGGGCAAAAATGCCTAATCCGCTTTACAGACAGCACATCATCTCGATTTCGGATTTGTCGCGCGAACAGTTGGAATGCCTGCTTCAGACGGCATTGAAGCTGAAGGCGCATCCGCGTGGCGATTTGTTGGAAGGCAAACTTATCGGTTCGTGCTTCTTTGAACCGTCCACGCGCACGAGGCTGTCGTTTGAAACGGCGGTGCAGCGGCTGGGCGGCAAGGTCATCGGCTTTTCGGACGGCGCGAATACCAGTGCCAAAAAAGGCGAGACGCTTGCCGATACCGCCTGCATCATTTCCGGCTACACCGACGCAATCATCCAGCGTCATCCCAAAGACGGCGCGGCGCGCGTGGCGGCGGAGTTTTCGCGCGTCCCCGTCATCAACGCCGGCGACGGTACGAACCAGCATCCCAGTCAGACGCTGCTCGACCTGGTTACCATTTATGAAACGCAGGGGCGTTTGGACAAGCTCAAAATCGCAATGGCGGGCGACTTGAAATACGGACGTACCGTGCATTCGCTTTGTCAGGCGTTGAAACGCTGGGGCTGCGAATTTGCCTTCGTTTCGCCGCCCAGCCTCGCGATGCCCGACTACATTACCGAAGAGTTGGAAGAAGCCGGCTGCCGATACCGCGCCCTCGGCAGTTTGGAAGAGGCGGCGGAATGGGCGGACATCCTGTATATGACCCGCGTCCAGCGCGAACGTTTCGACGAACAGGAATTTGCCAAAATCCAAGGCAAATTCAACCTCGAAGCGTCTATGCTCGCCCGCGCCAAACCGAACCTGCGCGTGCTGCACCCCCTGCCGCGCGTGGACGAAATCCATCCCGATGTCGATGCCACGCCGCACGCCTATTATTTCGAGCAGGCGACCAACGGCGTTTATGCGCGTATGGCGATATTGTCGCTGGTGTTGAACGAAGAAGTGTGAGGAACCGATATGGAAACCCCGAAACTCAGTGTCGAAGCCATTGAAAAAGGTACGGTGATCGACCATATTCCCGCTGGCAGGGGGCTGGCCATCCTGCGCCAGTTCAAACTTTTGCACTACGGCAACGCGGTAACCGTGGGCTTCAACCTGCCCAGCAAAACCCAAGGCAGCAAAGACATCATCAAAATCAAAGGCGTGTGCTTGGACGACAAAGCCGCCGACCGCCTCGCCCTGTTTGCACCCGAAGCGGTGGTCAACACCATCGACAATTTCAAGGTCGTGCAGAAGCGGCATTTGAACCTGCCCGACGAAATCGCCGAAGTGTTCCGCTGCCCGAACCCCAATTGCGCCGGCCACGGCGAGCCGGTCAAAAGCCGGTTTTATGTTAAAAAACACAACGGGCAGACGCGGCTAAAATGCCACTACTGCGAAAAAACCTACAGCCGGGATTCGGTGGCGGAAGCCTGACGGATTCCCTTAAACCGAGCGGGCGGCATTTCGTCTGCCGCCTGTTTTGCCAATCTGAAATGGAATGATGATGCACGCTTCTGTCCAAAGCCGTTTCGCACCGATACTTTATGTTTTGATTTTCTTTGCCGGTTTTTTGACCGCGCAAATCTGGTTCAATCAGAAAGCCTATACTGAAGAGCTGCCTCCGCTTCTGTCCGCATTGTCCGCCGTCGCGCTGGTGTGGCTGGCGTGGGCGTTCGTGTCGGCGCGTTCAAAGGCTAAGGCGGAAAAGTTCTACCGCGAAAAAATGATACAGAACGAAAGCATACACCCCGTCCTGCACGCTTCTTTGCAACACTTGGAACACAAGCCGCAAATGCTCGCCCTGCTGGTCAGAAACCACGGCAAAGGGATGGCGGAACAGGTCAGGTTCAAGGCGGAAGTGCTGCCCGACGACGAAGACGCGCGCACGATTGCCGCCGAGTTGGCAAAAATGGATATGTTCGCGTTGGGGACGGATGCGGTCGCCTCGGGCGAAACCTACGGGCGCGTGTTCGCCGATATTTTCGAGTTGTCGGCGGCTTTGGAAGGGCGCGCGTTCAAAGGGATACTGAAACTAACGGCGGAATATAAAAACATCTTCGGCGATGCCTGCCGTTCGGAAACGGCGTTGGATTTGGGCGCGCTCAATCAGGCGTTGCAGGAGATTTCAAAAACGCCGGAAAAGCCCAAGCGGATATTTTATTGAAGGTGTCCCGATGCGCGGGGCGCGCACCGGCGGCGCGGCGGCTTTTCCCGGCAACAATGCCGTCTGAAGGCTTCAGACGGCATTGTTTCAGGGCGCGGCGGCAAAGCGGCAAGATTGGGTTTGGATACCCGGCCGCTTCCGGCTGTCTGCAAGGGCAAGCCGCTGATTTCCGTTCGGACGGAAACCGGTTCTATCGGATAAAAGACATTTTGTCCGGCTAATTAAAGTTGTGCATCAACGGAATATGGAAACGCAGCCTCAATAAAAATGCCGTCTGAAGGCTTCAGACGGCATTGTTGCCGAGGGGTTATTGGAAAGGGTCGGAATCGACGCGGGCGTGACCCTGATCCGGCATATTGTCCAAATCCCGTCCCGGATTGGCGGCGGTGTCGCCTTCGGCAATATCGGAGATGTTTTCCAAAATAATGGCGTAAGCCAAGTTCGGCGCAGTGTGGTAAACCATTGCCAAACCCACTTCTTCGGCGGGTGTCGAAATCAGTTCGACGGTATCCCTGCTTTTGGGTTCTTCCGCCAAATTGTTGGAGAGGTTGACCTGCAGCGTTTTCTTGCGTTTGTAGAGGCTTATTACCGCGCCTTTGTCCAATCCGTCCGCCTCGCCTTTGTCTATCGTAATGGTTTTGAACTGTCCGCCGACCCCCGCGCCTTCAAACACGGAAACGATTTTCGCCTGAACCGGGCGGGACGGCTCGTGCGGCACCATATTGAAGCGGTCGGTGTCTTCCGGCATTTTCATCAGGTAGTCGCCCTGCTGTATTTCGGAAATGGCGGTTTCAACCACCAGCGGCTGTATCGAATGGGTACGCAGCGGGGTAATCAAAGGATGGGTGCGGGTATAGTATTCGTTGTCTTTCAGCCGTTCTTCAGTCTGTTTCGAGCGTTGTTCGAGGGCGGAGTCGGTATAGTCGAGGGAGCGCACGATGCCGCTGAATGCGACTTCTTGCCCGAGGAATCTGCCCGTATCCGGATCGGTGATGTTTTTATTGATTCGGTAGGTCAGGTAGCGGCCCGGCTCTTTCAGACCTTTGGTGTAAACCCTGGTGCCTTTGGTGTACAGCAGCCTGCCTTCCGGGCCAGAGAGCAGGCGCGGTGCGGCAGCGGTTTCTTTGCGGGAAACGATTTGCGGGTGCTGCATAAAGATGCGGTAGAAGTTGACATCGATGGCGGGAATACCGTATCCGGACACTTCCTTATCCGGACTCATTTTGACGACGGGGATGCCGTCTGTCTGTTCCAAGCCGAGGCGCGGTTCGCCGTTAACGTAGCGCAACACCAATACCTGACCCGGATAAATCAGGTCGGGATTGCGGATTTGACCCCGGTTCGCGCCCCACAGGCGGCCCCATTGCCACGGGCTGTACAGGTATTTGCCCGAAATGCCCCACAGGGTGTCGCCCTGTTTGACCGTGTAGCGTTGCGGCGCGTTCGGGCGCACCTTCAGATTTGCCGCCAAAGTTTGTGTTGAGAATGCCATACCTGCCGCGCAGAGCAGGGTTATAATACGACGTTGCATAACCGTTCCCCTTATCTGATGAATGTCGGTTTGTCTTGCCTGATTGGGTTGGAAAAGCGGCGGCGGTCTTTTCGGGACGTGCCGCATGACAATAAATGTCCCGCATTTTAACATCGAATTATCCGCACCATCACGGTAATTATGAAAAACAGGCGGCGTATCCGCCTAAGGAAAGAGAAAATTATGGCTTTACTGAATATCCTCCAATATCCCGACGAGCGTCTGCACACGGTGGCGAAGCCTGTCGAACAAGTTGACGAGCGCGTCCAAAAGCTGGTTGCCGATATGTTTGAAACGATGTACGAGGCGCGCGGCATCGGGCTGGCGGCGACGCAGGTCGATGTGCACGAGCGCATCGTCGTGATGGATTTGACCGAAGACCGCAGCGAACCGCGCGTGTTCATCAACCCCGTCATCGTCGAAAAAGACGGCGAAACCACTTACGAAGAGGGCTGCCTGTCCGTACCGGGCATTTACGACACCGTAACCCGCGCCGAACGCGTCAAGGTCGAGGCTTTGAACGAAAAAGGCGAGAAATTCACGCTGGAGGCGGACGGATTATTGGCGATTTGCGTACAGCACGAGTTGGACCACCTGATGGGTATCGTATTTGTCGAACACCTTTCCCAGCTTAAGCAGGGTCGGATTAAGACTAAACTGAAAAAACGTCAGAAACATACGATTTGACCCTTTTGCCGTGCCGTCTGAACGCTGCAAGGTTTTCAGACGGCACGGCATTATCCGACAACTTTACGCACACGCAGGAACACGCTATGAAAGTCATCTTCGCCGGCACGCCCGATTTTGCCGCCGCCGCCTTAAAAGCCGTTGCCGCCGCCGGTTTTGAAATCCCGCTGGTGCTGACCCAGCCCGACCGTCCGAAAGGGCGCGGTATGCAACTGACTGCCCCGCCTGTCAAACAAGCCGCGCTGGAACTCGGTTTGCGCGTGGCACAGCCCGAAAAACTGCGCAACAACGCCGAAGCCCTGCAAATGCTCAAAGAGGTTGAGGCAGACGTAATGGTGGTTGCCGCGTATGGTTTGATTCTGCCGCAAGACGTGTTGGATGCGCCGAAACACGGCTGCCTCAACATCCACGCCTCGCTGCTGCCCCGTTGGCGCGGCGCGGCGCCGATTCAGCGCGCGATTGAGGCCGGTGATGCCGAAACCGGCGTGTGCATTATGCAGATGGACATCGGTTTGGACACCGGCGATGTGGTCAGCGAACACCGCTACGCCATCCGACCTACCGATACCGCCAACGAAGTCCACGACGCGCTGATGGAAATCGGTGCGGCGGCGGTTGTTGCCGATTTGCAACAGCTTCAAAGCAAAGGCCGTCTGAACGCGGTCAAACAGCCCGAAGAAGGTGTTACTTACGCCCAAAAACTAAGCAAAGAAGAAGCGCGTATCGATTGGAGCGAAAGCGCGGCGGTTATCGAACGCAAAATCCGCGCCTTCAACCCCGTGCCTGCCGCGTGGGTTGAGTATCAGGGCAAGCCGATGAAAATCCGGCGGGCGGAAGTGGTGGCGCAACAAGGCGCGGCAGGCGAAGTGTTGTCCTGTTCGGCGGACGGTTTGGTCGTTGCCTGCGGCGAAAACGCGCTGAAGATTACCGAATTGCAGCCTGCCGGCGGCAGGCGGATGAATATCGCGGCGTTTGCAGCAGGACGGCATATCGAAGCAGGGGCGAAGCTGTAAATCCCTTCAGACGGCATTCCGATCCGCAAACGGGAATGCCGTCTGAAACCATCAGTCGAAGAAAGCGAATCACATAATATGAGTATGGCACTTGCCCAAAAACTTGCCGCCGACAGCATTGCGGCGGTTGCCGAAGGACGTAACCTTCAGGACGTGTTGGCGCAAATCCGCACCGCGCATCCCGACCTTATGGCGCAGGAAAACGGCGCGTTGCAGGACATCGCCTACGGCTGCCAGCGTTATCTGGGCAGTTTGAAACATATGCTCGCGCAGATGCTGAAAAAACCGATTGGCAATCCGCAGCTCGAAAGCCTGCTTTTGGCGGCGTTGTACCAACTGCATTACACGCGCAACGCGCCGCACGCCGTGGTCAATGAAGCGGTGGAGAGCATAGCCAAAATCGGACGCGGGCAGTACCGTTCGTTTGCCAACGCGGTTTTGCGCCGCTTTTTGCGCGAACGCGACAAGCTTGCGGCTTCCTGTAAAAAAGACGATGTGGCGAAACACAACCTGCCGCTGTGGTGGGTGGCTTACTTGAAAAACCATTATCCGAAACACTGGCACAACATCACTGCCGCGCTGCAATCCCATCCGCCGATGACGTTGCGCGTCAACCGCCGACACGGCAATGCCGAAAGCTATTTGGAAAAACTGGCTGCGGAAGGTATCGCGGCTAAGGACTTGGACGAATATGCGGTTATGTTGGAAGAAGCCGTGCCGGTGAACCGCCTGCCCGGCTTTTCAGACGGCATCGTTTCGGTACAGGACTTCGGCGCGCAGCAGGCGGCTTATCTTCTTAACCCGAAAGACGGCGAACGGATTTTGGACGCGTGCGCCGCGCCGGGCGGCAAGACGGGGCATATCTTGGAACTGGCGGATTGCCGCGTTACCGCCTTGGACATTGATGCAGGCCGTCTGAAGCGTGTGGAGGACAATATCGCCCGTTTGGGCTTTCAGACGGCATCGACGGCGTGTGCCGATGCGCGGGATTTGGCGGCGTGGTATGATGGAAAGCCTTTCGACGCAATCCTTGCCGACGTGCCGTGCACCGCGTCCGGCGTGGCGCGGCGCAATCCTGACGTGAAATGGCTGCGCCGACCGACCGACGCGTTCAAAACCGCCCGTCAGCAGGAAGCCCTGCTGGATGCACTTTGGCAGACGCTGAAAAGCGGGGGAAGGATGTTGATCGCCACCTGTTCCGTGTTCGTCGAGGAAAACGACGGACAATTGCAAAAATTCCTCAACCGCCATGCCGATGCAGAACTGATCGAATCGCGGGTACTCTTACCGAACAAACACCAAGATGGCTTTTATTACGCGCTTATTCAAAAGCAGTAAATGGCTGATTGTGCCGCTGATGCTCCCCGCCTTTCAGAATGTGGCGGCGGAGGGGATAGATGTGAGCCGTGCCGAAGCAAGGATAACCGACGGCGGGCAGCTCTCAGTCAGCAGCCGCTTCCAAACCGAACTGCCCGATCAGCTCCAACAGGCGTTGCGCCAAGGCGTACCGCTCAACTTTACCCTGAGCTGGCAGCTTTCTGCCCCGACAATCGCCGCCTACCGGTTCAAATTCGACCAGCTTATCGGCGGCGATGCCGATATCTATTACAAACTGACCTTTCATCCGCTGACCAACCGCTACCGTGTTACCGTCGGCGCGTTTTCGACAGACTACGACACTTTGGCGGCGGCATTGCGCGCGACCGGCGCGGTTGCCAACTGGAAAGTCCTGCACAAAGGCGCGTTGTCCGGTGCGGAAGCAGGGGAAACCAAGGCGGAAATCCGCCTGCTGCTGTCCACTTCAAAACTGCCCAAGCCTTTTCAAATCAACGCATTGACTTCTCAAAACTGGCATTTGGATTCGGGTTGGAAACCTTTAAACATTATCGGGAACAAATAATGCGCCGTTTTCTACTGATAGCAGCCATATGCGCCGTCGTCCTGTTGTACGGATTGACGGCGGCAACCGGCAGCACCAGTGCGCTGGCGGATTATTTCTGGTGGATAGTCGCATTCAGCGCAATGCTGCTGCTGGTGTTGTCCGCCGTTTTGGCACGTTATGTCATATTGCTGTTGAAAGACAGGCGCAACGGCGTATTCGGTTCGCAGATTGCCAAACGCCTTTCTGGGATGTTCACGCTGGTCGCCGTATTGCCCGGCGTGTTTCTGTTCGGCGTTTCCGCGCAGTTTATCAACGGGACGATTAATTCGTGGTTCGGCAACGACACCCACGAAGCCCTCGAACGCAGCCTCAATTTGAGCAAGTCCGCATTGAATCTGGCGGCAGACAATGCCCTCAGCAATGCCGTCCCCGTCCAGATAGACCTCATCAGCACCGCCTCCCTATCCGGTAATATGGGCAGGGTGCTGGAACATTATGCCGGCGGGTTTACGCAGTTGTCCCTTTACAATGCGGCAAGCGGTAAAATCGAAAAAAGCATCAATCCGCATAAGCTTGACCAGCCGTTTCCGGATAAGGCGCGTTGGGAAAAAATCCAACAGGCGGGTTCGGTCAGGGATTTGGAAAGCATAGGTGGCGTATTGTACGCGCAGGGCTGGCTGTCGGCGGGTACGCACAACGGGCGCGATTACGCCTTGTTTTTCCGCCAGCCGATTCCCAAAGACGTGGCAGAGGATACCGTCTTAATCGAAAAGGCAAGGGCGAAATATGCTGAGTTGAGTTACAGCAAAAAGGGTTTGCAGACCTTTTTTCTGGCGACGCTGCTTGCCGCCTCACTGCTGTCGATTTTCCTTGCCCTGGTGATGGCGCTGTATTTTGCCCGTCGTTTCGTCGAGCCCATCTTGTCGCTTGCCGAAGGGGCGAAGGCGGTCGCACAGGGCGATTTCAGCCAGATGCGCCCTGTACTGCGCAACGATGAGTTCGGGCGTTTGAGCAAGTTGTTCAACCATATGACCGAGCAGCTTTCCATTGCCAAAGAAGCGGACGAGCGCAACAGGAAGCGCGAAGAAGCCGCTAGGCATTATCTCGAATGCGTGTTGGAGAGCCTGACCACGGGTGTGGTGGTATTTGACGAAACAGGCCGTCTGAAAACCTTCAACAAAGCTGCGGAACATATCTTGGGTATGTCGCTCGTGCCGCTGTGGGGCAGCAACCGGCACGGTTGGCACGGCGTTTCGGCGCAGCAGTCCCTGCTTGCCGAAGTGTTTGCCGCCATCGGTGCGGCGGCGGGTACGGACAAACCGGTCCAGGTGGAATATGCCGCGCCGGACGATGCCAAAATCCTGCTGGGCAAGGCGACGGTATTGCCTGAAGACAACGGCAACGGCGTGGTGATGGTGATTGACGACATCACCGTGCTGATACACGCGCAAAAAGAAGCGGCGTGGGGCGAAGTGGCGAAACGGCTGGCACACGAAATCCGCAATCCGCTCACGCCCATCCAGCTTTCCGCCGAACGGCTGGCGTGGAAATTGGGCGGGAAGCTGGACGAGCAGGACGCGCAAATCCTGACGCGTTCGACCGACACCATCATCAAACAGGTGGCGGCGTTAAAAGAAATGGTCGAGGCATTCCGCAATTACGCGCGCGCCCCTTCGCTCAAACTGGAAAATCAGGATTTGAACGCCTTAATCGGCGATGTTTTGGCTCTGTACGAAGCCGGTCCGTGCCGGTTTGAGGCGGAACTTGCCGGCGAACCGCTGATGATGGCGGCGGATACGACCGCCATGCGGCAGGTGCTGCACAATATTTTCAAAAATGCCGCCGAAGCGGCGGAAGAAGCCGATGTGCCCGAAGTCAGGGTAAAATCGGAAGTGGGGCAGGACGGACGGATTGTCCTGACGGTTTGCGACAACGGCAAAGGGTTCGGCAGGGAAATGCTGCACAACGCCTTCGAGCCGTATGTGACGGACAAACCGGCGGGAACGGGATTGGGACTGCCCGTGGTGAAAAAAATCATTGAAGAACACGGCGGCCGCATCAGCCTGAGCAATCAGGATGCGGGTGGGGCGTGTATCAGAATAATCTTGCCAAAAACGGTAGAAACTTATGCGTAGCAGCGATATTTTAATTGTAGACGACGAAGTCGGCATCCGCGACCTGCTGTCGGAAATCCTGCAGGACGAAGGCTATTCGGTCGCGTTGGCGGAAAATGCCGAAGAGGCGCGCAAGCTGCGCCATCAGGTACGCCCGGCGATGGTGCTGCTGGATATTTGGATGCCCGATTGCGACGGCATCACCCTTTTGAAGGAGTGGGCGAAAAACGGGCAGCTCAATATGCCGGTGGTGATGATGAGCGGGCACGCCAGCATCGACACAGCAGTGGAAGCCACCAAAATCGGTGCGCTCGACTTTTTGGAAAAACCGATTTCCCTGCAAAAGCTGCTGTCTGCCGTCGAAAACGCGTTGAAACACGGTGCGGCTCAAATCGAAACGGGACCGGTGTTCGACAAGCTGGGCAACAGTGCCGCGATTCAGGAGATGAACCGCGAAGTCGAAGCGGCGGCAAAACGCACGTCCCCTGTATTTTTGACGGGCGAGGCGGGTTCGCCGTTTGAAACCGTGGCGCGCTATTTCCATAAAAACGGTACGCCGTGGGTCAGTCCGGCAAGGGTCGAATATCTGATCGATATGCCGATGGAACTGTTGCAGAAGGCGGAGGGCGGCGTTTTGTATGTCGGAGATATCGCCCAATACAGCCGCAATATCCAAACCGGCATTGCCTTTATCATCGGCAAGGCAGAACGC
The DNA here is from genome assembly GCF_962747855.1 of Neisseria blantyrii. Classification (NCBI taxonomy): domain Bacteria; kingdom Pseudomonadati; phylum Pseudomonadota; class Betaproteobacteria; order Neisseriales; family Neisseriaceae; genus Neisseria; species Neisseria blantyrii. The sequence goes on along the minus strand of NZ_CAUIZY010000008.1, from coordinate 70,565 downwards.
TGCCGCGTCAGGGTGGTCGCATCGGGCAGCCACGCGGCAGGTTCAGACGGCATTGCCTGCGAGGAAAAGCTGTCGGAACTGCTGTCGGAGTCGGTCGTCCGCATTCCGCCGCTGCGTATGCAGCATGAGGACATCGCCTTCCTGATTCAGGGGATTGCCTGCAACGTGGCTGAAAGCCAAAAGATTGCGCCTGCCTCATTCAGTGAAGATGCGCTTGCCGTGCTGACCCGTTACGACTGGCCGGGAAATTTCGACCAACTGCAAAGCGTCGTAGCAACGCTGCTGTTGGAGGCGGACGGACAGGAAATCGGCGCAGGGGCGGTTTCTTCCCTTTTGGGGCAGAATGTGCCTGCCGAGGGGGCGGAAGATATGGCGGGCGGCTTCAACTTCAATCTGCCGCTGCGCGAATTGAGGGAGGAGGTGGAGCGGCGTTATTTCGAGTACCACATCGCCCAAGAAGGTCAGAATATGAGCAAAGTGGCGCAGAAGGTCGGTTTGGAACGCACGCACCTTTACCGCAAACTCAAACAGCTCGGCATCGGCGTTTCGCGCCGGGCGGGGGAAAAAACCGAAGAATAGGCCCGGACGGCCGGTTTTCCGGCTGCGGGCTTTTGTTTTCAGACGGCATTTGGTGCAAATGCCGTCTGAAATCGTAAGGGGACGGATTTTATGACAGAGGACGAACGTTTCGCGTGGCTGCAATTGGCGTTTACGCCCTATATCGGCGCGGAAAGTTTCCTGCTGCTGCTGCGCCGTTTCGGCAGCGCGCAAAATGCCTTGTCCGCACCGGCGGAACAGGTTGCCCCGGCGGTGCGGCATAAGCACGCGCTTGAGGCTTGGTGCAATGCGGAAAAACGCGCTTTGGCGCGGCAGGCAGCAGAAGCGGCGTTGGAATGGGAAATGCGGGACGGATGCCGTCTGATGCTGCTTCAGGATGAAGATTTCCCCGAAATGCTGACGCAGGGGCTGACCGCGCCGCCGGTTTTGTTTTTGCGCGGCAACGTGCGGCTGCTGCACAAGCCTTCCGCCGCCATCGTCGGCAGCCGCCATGCCACGCCGCAGGCCATGCGGATTGCCAAAGATTTCGGCAGGGCGTTGGCTGGGAAAGGCATTCCCGTTGTGTCGGGTATGGCTTCGGGCATCGATACCGCCGCCCATCAGGGCGCACTGGAGGCAGAAGGCGGCACCATCGCCGTGTGGGGGACGGGTATAGACCGAATTTACCCGCCGGCCAACAAAAACCTTGCTTATGAAATCGCCGAAAAAGGACTGATTGTCAGCGAGTTCCCCATCGGCACGCACCCGTATGCCGGCAACTTTCCGCGCCGCAACCGCCTGATTGCCGCGCTGTCGCAGGTTACGCTGGTGGTCGAGGCCGCCTTGGAATCCGGTTCGCTGATTACCGCCGGCCTGGCGGCAGAAATGGGGCGCGAGGTGATGGCGGTACCCGGTTCGATAGACAACCCCCACAGCAAAGGCTGCCACAAACTGATTAAAGACGGCGCGAAACTGACGGAATGTTTGGACGACATCCTGAACGAATGCCCGGGGCTATTGCAAAATACGGGTGCTTCATCATATTCTATAAATAAGGATACGCCCGACACGGGCCGCCGCGCCGTTCAGACGGCATACGCCCCGCCGCCTGCCGCAAAAATGCCGTCTGAAGGGGCGGCAGGCGGCACAGCCCACGGCGGCATACTGGATAAAATGGGTTTCGACCCCGTCCATCCCGACGTGCTTGCCGGGCAGCTCGCTATGCCTGCCGCAGATTTGTATGCCGCACTGTTGGAATTGGAATTGGACGGCAGCGTTGCCGCAATGCCCGGCGGCAGATACCAGCGTATCCGAACTTGAACGCACTTTATATTAAGGAACACGAATGACCGAAGTCATCGCCTACCTCATCGAACATTTCCAAGATTTCGATACCTGCCCGCCGCCCGAAGACTTGGGTATGCTGCTCGAAGAAGCGGGTTTCGATACCATGGAAATCGGCAACACCCTGATGATGATGGAAGTATTGCTCAACAGCTCGGAATTTTCCACCGAACCTGCCGACAGCGGCGCATTGCGCGTGTACAGCAAAGAAGAAACCGACAATCTGCCGCAGGAAGTGATGGGGCTGATGCAGTATCTGATTGAAGAAAAAGCCGTCAGCTGCGAACAGCGGGAAATCATCATCCACGCGCTGATGCACATCCCCGGCGACGAAATTACCGTAGATACCGCCAAAGTGCTGACCCTGCTGCTTTTATGGGCAAACAAGAGCGAGCTGCCCGTGTTGGTCGGCGACGAGCTGATGAGCGCGCTTTTACTCGACAACAAACCCACGATGAACTGAAGCGGCTTCAGACGGCATTATCCTGCTAACCTGCCGTCTGAAACGCCGGCATCAAAACCACCATCCAGAGAACGACAAATGGCGAAAAACCTCTTAATCGTCGAATCCCCGTCCAAAGCCAAAACCCTGAAAAAATATTTGGGCGGCGATTTTGAAATCCTCGCATCCTACGGCCACGTCCGCGACCTCGTCCCCAAAAGCGGCGCGGTCGATCCCGACAACGGCTTTGCCATGAAATACCAATTGATCGGCCGCAACGGCAAACACGTCGATGCCATCGTCGCCGCCGCTAAAGAAGCCGAAAACATCTACCTCGCTACCGACCCGGATAGGGAGGGCGAAGCCATTTCCTGGCATCTTTTGGAAATCCTCAAATCCAAACGCGGCCTGAAAAACATCAAACCGCAGCGTGTCGTGTTCCACGAAATCACCAAAAACGCCGTCCTCGAAGCCGTCGCCCATCCGCGCGAAATCGAAATGGACTTGGTCGATGCCCAACAAACCCGCCGCGCTTTGGACTATCTGGTCGGTTTCAACCTCTCGCCGTTGCTGTGGAAAAAAATCCGACGCGGTTTGAGCGCGGGCCGCGTGCAAAGCCCCGCCCTGCGCCTGATTTGCGAACGCGAAAACGAAATCCGCGCGTTTGAAGCGCAGGAATATTGGACGGTACATCTCGACAGCCACAAAGGCCGCAGCAAGTTCACCGCCAAACTTGCCCAATACAACGGCGCGAAACTCGAACAATTCGACCTGCCGAACGAGGCCGCGCAAGCCGACGTGTTGAAAGAACTCGAAGGCAAAGAAGCTGTCGTTACCGCCATTGAAAAGAAAAAGCGCAGCCGCAATCCCGCCGCGCCGTTCACCACATCCACCATGCAGCAGGATGCCGTGCGTAAACTTGGTTTCACCACCGACCGCACCATGCGTACCGCCCAACAGCTTTACGAAGGTATAGACGTAGGGCAGGGTGCCATCGGTCTGATTACCTATATGCGTACCGACAGCGTGAATTTGGCCGATGAAGCGTTAACCGAAATCCGCCATTACATCGAAAACAAAATCGGCAAAGAATATCTGCCGAGTGCCGCCAAACAATACAAAACCAAATCCAAAAACGCCCAAGAAGCGCACGAAGCCATCCGTCCGACTTCCGTGTACCGCACGCCCGAAAGCGTCAAACCCTTCCTGAGCGCAGACCAGTTCAAACTCTATCAAATGATTTGGCAGCGCACCGTTGCCTGTCAGATGACGCCTGCCAAATTCGACCAAACCACTGTCGATATTACCGTCGGCAAGGGCGTATTCCGCGTAACCGGACAAGTGCAAACCTTCGCAGGCTTCCTCAGCGTTTACGAAGAAAGCAGCGATGACGAAGAAGGCGAAGACAGCAAAAAACTGCCCGAAATGAGCGAAGGCGATAAATTGCCCGTGGACAAACTCTACGGCGAACAACACTTCACCACCCCGCCGCCGCGCTACAACGAAGCCACGCTGGTTAAAGCCCTCGAAGAATACGGCATCGGCCGTCCCTCGACCTACGCCAGCATCATCTCCACGCTCAAAGACCGCGAATACGTTACCCTTGAGCAAAAACGTTTCATGCCTACTGACACAGGCGACATCGTCAATAAATTCCTGACCGAACACTTCGCCCAATACGTCGACTACCACTTTACCGCCAAACTCGAAGACCAGCTTGACGAAATCGCTGGTGGCAAACGCCAATGGGTTCCCGTGATGGACAAATTCTGGAAACCGTTTATCAAGCAAGTGGAAGAAAAAGAGGGCATCGAACGCGCCAAATTTACCACGCAGGAACTTGACGAAACCTGCCCGAAATGCGGCGAACACAAACTGCAAATAAAATTCGGCAAAATGGGCCGTTTCGTCGCGTGTGCCGGTTATCCCGAGTGCAGCTACACGCGTAATGTTAATGAAACTGCCGAAGAAGCTGCCGAACGCATTGCCAAAGCGGAAGCCGAACAAGCCGAACTCGACGGGCGCGAATGCCCCAAATGCGGCGGACGGCTGGTGTACAAATATAGCCGTACCGGCAGCAAATTCATCGGCTGCGCCAACTATCCGAAATGCAAACACGTCGAGCCGCTGGAAAAACCGAAAGATACCGGCGTCCAATGCCCGCAATGCAAAAAAGGCAACCTCGTCGAACGCAAATCCCGCTACGGCAAACTGTTTTACAGTTGCAGCACCTATCCCGACTGCAACTACGCCACCTGGAACCCGCCCATTGCAGAAACCTGTCCAAAATGCGCGTGGCCGGTTTTGACCATCAAAACCACCAAACGCTGGGGCGTGGAAAAAGTCTGTCCGCAAAAAGAATGCGGCTGGAAAGAACAAATCGAACCGCCTGCACCGAAAGAGTGAGGCGGTTGGGATTGAGATGAAAGAAATGCCGTCTGAAAGGAGTTTCAGACGGCATTTTGTTTATTAAAATAGATCACCTTGGATGCCTTGGCTCGATGAAGAAATTGTTGTTTTTTCAAATCCTTGGAAAATTTGATTTATTGCATCTTCAGGCTGATGAGGATTAATCACAAGTGTTGTTTTATCCTTAATTAATTCACGATTTAAATCGTATTTGGGGTTTTCTTTGTTGTTTTCATCATAAATAACAGCTCGTGAAATCCCATACTGTTTTGCTTTCTCAAGTGCATGGCGTGAGCCGCTATCAATTTTTTTGCTTTTTTTATCAATGCTTTCAGGTGTGTAGCTGGCACTTAAAATAACCGCATCACTAAACAGTGCCTGCAGACGGTCTCGCTTGATAAAACGGCTGATAAGGTCATTATGATTTTTTGGTGGTTCATAATATTCAGTAATCAACAATCCGTCGTTTGATGCAATTTCTTCTGCTAAATCTCGATTACCGGCAGGTAAAATATCCGTTAACGGACTTGGTAAAATGGCAACGGTCGCACCTGATGACAGTAGTGCCTGTTTGTGTGCCACTGTATCACAGCCCATCGCTAGTCCGCTAACGATAACGGCATTTTTTTCCACTAATTTTTGGACAACTTTTCTTTCATCATCACAAGTATGGTTATCTGGATTTAATAAACCAATAACTGCAACATTGGAATTTTTTTTGTTGAGAAGTGATAAGTCACCTTTATAAAATAAGACAACAGGTTTGTCACTGTCGGGTACATTACCACGAATTAATGGGAAGTCAGGTTCTCCTATGGCAGTAACGCCATCACAGTAATTTTCAATCTCAATAAACTTTTGTTCGATTTGTTTTCTTACTCTTATAAAAGTCTCATTTGTTGCTTGTTCTTCTTTAGGAAGTTTGTTATTTAGCAAAGTTACAATTTCTTCGTATGGGGTGCGATGACTTAAGTTTCGTATAATCCATGCGTTTCCGATGCCGTTAAATTCTAAAGCAGTTAATATATTCAAGCTATGTTCTGTATATTTCATGAGAAATTCCTGTTTGTTTTTTAGAAGTTAAAACAAGTTGTTCAAGTCAAAATTATCTTTACCCCCTAAGGGACTTCGGTATTAGCTGGTTATCTGCTGAATATACTTATTGCTTTGGCTCGAATGGATTCTTTATTATTTATGTCATGCTCTAAGTAGGATTTGGTTCGGGCAATAGTGAATAGGATTACTTTTTCTGCACCTTTATCCAATAAAGCCTGTATGCAGTCTTCATCGACATTAACCGTTTTGGTGTAAATATCATCAATAAGTAAAATACGTTTTCCTCGGATTTCATCCGATAAAGAACAAGTATCTGTCGTTATGCCCGGGTAGGGCAAATCCCCATCTCCGCCATAACCTGATTTATTCAAATGAGTTGTACGGGTATCCGTATGTCGAATAATATAGTCAGAACCATCAAAACATGAAACCTCACAAAACATCTCATTATGTTTTGATTGGATTACAGTGATTATTTTGCGAACAGCCTCTAAGAAAAATAATTGGCTAATCTGATAAGAAGACCTTGCTTTAGAACGTGGAACAACACAGATGGTATTGAGATTCTCTTTGTCAAGAAGTTCCAGTATTTGATGATAAAATGGAAAAAGTTCGTATGCAGCATTATATAACTCTTCCTCAGGAAAATCTTTATAGGTATTTTTAAATACAACAAGGAAATCAGGATTTCCCTGATTACGATATCTGGTATAGTCTAGACAATAGTATGCATCAATATTTGTTTTCAGAAAGCGATTTTTCTGAATAATATGATGCTTAAGGGGAAGGTTATTATATGGATAATCTTTAATAAAATCGTGAACGGACATTGTTATTCTCCAATTAAATAAAGTTGTGAAGTCTGCAAGCCTAAAGCAGCGGCTTGTTGAAGCTGTAATTTGTCATCATCAAAAATTAGAACACTATTTGGCAGGAGGTTTAGCCTTTTAAGGGCAAATTCATATTTGTTCGGGATAGAGGGGCAAAATATTTTTTCTTTGAACAAATCGTGAAGATGATGATATTCAATAAGTGAGCTGGCTCGATTCTCATCAGCGTTACTGACGAGAAAAACATCTCGATTGCTATTTTTGAGCAATTGGAATAAAGCCTCATTAAGGATAGTTTGGTTTAGAAAAAAGTGATAAATTTTTTGTTTTTGAATAATAATCTTTTGCTGCACAGATTCTGATAGTGATGTTAAATCTGTACGAGTAATCCTAAATTGATTATGCTTTGAAAAAAGTGTAGAGAACCCCAACGAATTGGCAGCAGACAAATACGCAGCATTATTAGCTGCATCCGTAAAAATAAGAGTGTTATCTAAGTCAACAAGGAAATTCTTGTAAGGAGAGTGCAAAATATCCTGTTGAGATATATTTGAGTAAGTCATAAAGATGGTGCATAATCATTATTTATTTGAATAATATGAAAAACATTCTTGTTTAGCCAGTCAACCATAGTTTAAAATCTGTCCCGATAATTCAACTACCTATACAGAAAGTTCAGCTTATGGAAATCCACGAAAAAATCCGCCTGATGCGCGAATTGAACAAATGGTCGCAGGAGGATATGGCGGAAAAGCTGGCGATGTCGGCAGGCGGGTATGCCAAAATCGAACGGGGCGAGACGCAGTTGAATATCCCGCGTTTGGAGCAGTTGGCTCAGATTTTCAAAATCGATATGTGGGACTTGCTCAAATCGGGCGGCGGCGGGATGGTGTTTCAGATTAATGAAGGGGATAGTGGCGGCGATATTGCGTTGTATGCGTCGGGTGATGTTCCGATGAAAATAGAGTTTTTACAAATGGAATTGAAGCACTGTAAAGAAATGTTGGAACAGAAAGACAAAGAAATTGAGCTGCTCCGCAAGCTGACCGAGACCGTTTAAAACAGATATGCCGTCTGAAAAAAGTTTTCAGACGGCATATTCTTTGACAGGTCTTGTATAATACCGTTTGAACTTTCAGGTTTTTGATTATGGCGGCAGGCAAACATACCAAACACAGCAACCGGGTACGCATTATCGGCGGGCAATGTCGGGGCAGGAAATTGAGTTTCACATCCGCCGACGGACTGCGTCCGACACCCGACAGCGTGCGTGAAAAGCTGTTTAACTGGCTGGGACAGGATTTGACGGGCAAAACGGTTTTGGATCTCTTCGGAGGCAGCGGCGCACTCGGTATGGAGGCGGCATCGCGTCATGCAAAACGGGTCGTGATTGCAGACAACAACCGTCAAACGGTACAAACCCTTGAGAAAAACAGTCGCGAACTGGGTTTGGGGCAGGTGCAAATTGTCTGTTCGGACGGCATTGCCTATTTGGCAAACCTAAAAGAGAAATTCGATGTCGTCTTCCTTGATCCGCCGTTTGCGTGGCAAAGTTGGGAAAGCCTTTTCAATGCATTGGGTACACGCCTGAATGACGGTGCATACGTCTATATCGAGGCAGGCAGGCAGCCGGACAAACCTGTTTGGCTGACGGAATATAGAGGGGGGAAATCAGGGCAGAGTACATTCGAATTAAGGGTTTTCCAAGTGGCTGAATAATATGTGCTTGATTATCATTTTTGGTTTGTAAACATTCGTTTGCGTCAGCATGGTTTAAAAAAGCTTTGTGCTATAATCCGCGCCCGACCGGTTTTGATAATTTAGTGGAAAAGGAAAAGAAATGTCGCTTTTTATTACCGACGAGTGCATCAACTGCGACGTATGCGAACCCGAATGTCCGAATGATGCCATCTCGCAAGGCGAGGAAATTTACGAAATCAACCCCAACCTCTGCACGCAGTGCGTCGGACACTACGATGAGCCGCAGTGCCAGCAGGTTTGTCCGGTTGATTGCATTTTGATTGACGAAGAACATCCCGAAACGCATGACGAGTTGATGGCGAAATACGAAAAGATTATCCAGTTTAAATAAATTCTTCTTTAAAACATCAAATTATGTTTGTTTTGAAATAAAATCAAAAAAAAACTTGACGGAAAAGCAAGCCGCTAATAAACTAGCATTCTCTTTTGGAGGGATTCCCGAGCGGCCAAAGGGGGCAGACTGTAAATCTGTTGCGAAAGCTTCGAAGGTTCGAATCCTTCTCCCTCCACCAAAATTCTTACTTGGAGCAGTAGCGAGTAATGCGGGTGTAGCTCAATGGTAGAGCAGAAGCCTTCCAAGCTTACGGTGAGGGTTCGATTCCCTTCACCCGCTCCAACAATTAGGCCCATGTAGCTCAGGGGTAGAGCACTCCCTTGGTAAGGGAGAGGCCGGCAGTTCAAATCTGCCCATGGGCACCATCTCTTCGATTATTCATTTCTTTAAAGCTTAGATATATAGGATATTGCCATGGCTAAGGAAAAATTCGAACGTAGCAAACCGCACGTAAACGTTGGCACCATCGGTCACGTTGACCATGGTAAAACCACCCTGACTGCCGCTTTGACTACTATTTTGGCTAAAAAATTCGGCGGTGCTGCAAAAGCTTACGACCAAATTGACAACGCGCCCGAAGAAAAAGCACGCGGTATTACCATCAATACCTCGCACGTAGAATACGAAACCGAAACCCGCCACTACGCACACGTAGACTGCCCGGGCCACGCCGACTACGTTAAAAACATGATTACCGGTGCCGCACAAATGGACGGCGCAATCCTGGTATGTTCCGCTGCCGACGGCCCTATGCCGCAAACCCGCGAACACATCCTGCTGGCCCGCCAAGTAGGCGTACCTTACATCATCGTGTTCATGAACAAATGCGACATGGTTGACGATGCCGAACTGTTGGAACTGGTTGAGATGGAGATCCGCGATCTGTTGAGCAGCTACGATTTCCCGGGTGATGACGTACCGATTATCAAAGGTTCTGCGCTGAAGGCATTGGAAGGCGATACTTCCGAAATCGGCGAGACTGCCATCTTTGCGTTGGCAGACGCTTTGGATAGTTACATTCCCACTCCGGAGCGTGCCGTGGACAAACCGTTCCTGCTGCCGATTGAAGACGTGTTCTCCATTTCCGGCCGCGGTACTGTGGTAACGGGCCGTGTAGAGCGCGGTATCATCCACGTTGGTGACGAGATCGAAATCGTAGGTCTGAAAGAAACCCAAAAAACAACTTGTACCGGCGTTGAAATGTTCCGCAAACTGCTGGACGAAGGTCAAGCAGGTGACAACGTAGGCGTATTGCTGCGTGGTACTAAACGTGAAGACGTAGAGCGTGGTCAAGTATTGGCTAAACCGGGTACAATCACTCCTCACACCAAGTTCAAAGCAGAAGTATACGTACTGAGCAAAGAAGAGGGTGGTCGTCACACTCCGTTCTTCGCTAACTACCGTCCACAATTCTACTTCCGTACCACCGACGTAACCGGCGCGGTTACTTTGGAAGAAGGTGTAGAAATGGTAATGCCGGGTGAGAACGTAACCATTACTGTAGAACTGATTGCTCCTATCGCTATGGAAGAAGGTCTGCGCTTTGCGATTCGCGAAGGTGGCCGTACCGTAGGTGCCGGTGTGGTTTCTTCTGTAATCGCTTAATTGAGGGATATTGATAAATGGCAAACCAAAAAATCCGTATCCGCCTGAAAGCTTATGATTACAGCCTGATCGACCGTTCTGCCCAAGAAATTGTTGAAACTGCAAAACGTACTGGTGCCGTTGTAAAAGGCCCGATTCCGTTGCCGACTAAAATCGAGCGCTTCAACATTCTGCGTTCTCCACACGTGAATAAAACTTCTCGTGAACAATTGGAAATCCGCACCCACTTGCGCCTGATGGACATTGTGGATTGGACTGATAAAACTACTGAAGCACTAATGAAGCTGGACTTACCTGCAGGTGTTGATGTAGAAATCAAAGTTCAATAATCAGGACTACTGAGAATCCCCAAGCAATAAATGCTTGGGGATTTTTTATTTTATGCCGTTTGAAAATATGCGGTGGAATAACAGATTCAAGACAAAACGGTAAAATTAAAAAAGTACATGCCGGAGAAGTCGGTTTATTTTTTGTTTCAAAAATTTTCAGACGGCATTACCCGATATTTTTTAGTGAACAAAACAGGATATGTTTTATCCATCGCCTTTCGAAGGCTTGCCCTATAATCGACTTGGTTTTGGTACTGCTTGACGGCGGCTCCTGGAGCTTGGGGACATCATACGAACTGATGAACAATGTAATCGTCAATACATTGAAGAAGAGCAGGGAAGGTCGTACAGCGGTTGCTGGTTGCGATTAATCAGTGTGATATGGCGATGAAGGGGCGGAATTGGGATGCGGAAGCCGGCCGTCCGAACGCCGCCTTGGAAAACTTTTTGGAGGAGAAAGTGTGTTCGACACGCAAGCGCATTCAGGAAGCTACCGGCGTTACGGTCAATCCGATTTATTTTTCAGCAGGCTTTAAGAGTGAGGATGAGGAGCAGCGTCCCTATAACATAACCCGTCTGTTGCGTTACATCGTTACTGCTATGCCGTCTGAAAAACGGGTGATTGTGGCAGAGAAGATTAATGTGGAAGAAATCGAACGAGATACCAGTCGCCGCAAACAGGAGGAGCAGCAAGAAATTGACAGCAGTATCGGCAGTGCGCTGGAGAAAATATTGGGGACTGCGGGAGGCGCGGTTAAAGAAGTTGTTTCAACGATAGCGAGCGGCGTCGGGACGCTGATCGGTGGTGCTGCAAAAGCGATTGGAGGGATGATTAGCACGTTTGCCTCTTAGTTTGGCTGGTAGGAGCACATATGCATCGTTGCCGTATTTCCGAAATCGGGCAAAAGGTCACAGCAGCCGATTTCCGTCCTTTGGATGTCTTGCTTGTCGGTGCGACAGGTGTCGGCAAGTCCTCAACCTTAAATGCCTTGTTTGGCGAACAAAAAGCCAAGGTAGGTACAGGCGTGGATCCCGAAACGCAATTGGTCGAAAGTTATATGCTGAACGATGTGTTGCGGTTTTGGGACAGCTCAGGTTTGGGCGACGGGAAGGAGACTGACCGCGCACATCGGAAAAAACTGATTGATGTCCTGTCCAAAACCTACACTCATTCGGATGGGCAGTGTGGCTGGATAGATTTGGTGTTCGTTATCCTTGACGGCAGTTCTCGCGATTTGGGTACGACCTATGATTTGTTGAGGAAAATGATTGATCCGGATAGGGCTATTGTTGCGATTAATCAGGTGGATATGGGGATGAAAGGACGTTATTGGGATAGGGTGCCGCATCAGCCGCTGCCGAATTTGCAACAGTTTCTAGACGAGAAGGCCGAATCGGTACAAAAAAGGCTTCTGGAAGCGACAGGTTTGCAGATTTCCAAACCCGTTTACTATTCGGCATACGAAAACTACCATCTCAAAGAAATAATGGATGCAGTCATCAACCATATTCCGGTTTGTCGAAGAAAGATGAATACGCTGTGATGATTGGATACAGGCCTTTTGAAAGAGTCCGACCCTATGCCGTCTGAAGATTCAAAATGTTTCAGGCGGCATATTTAGATATTTTTGTTGATATTTCTTTGACTTGTCGGATATAATGTCTGACTTGGTACATTCGTACCAAGTTTAACTTTGTCTGAAAGACAGGCCAATCGTAGCCTGTCCCTTTACTTTAAAAGGAAAATAATCATGACTTTAGGTCTGGTTGGACGCAAAGTTGGTATGACCCGCGTGTTCGACGAACAGGGTGTTTCTGTTCCGGTAACCGTTTTGGATATGTCTGCCAACCGCGTTACACAAGTAAAATCCAAAGATGCTGACGGTTATACTGCCGTTCAAGTTACCTTTGGTCAGAAAAAAGCTAACCGTGTCAATAAAGCCGAAGCCGGGCATTTTGCAAAAGCAGGTGTTGAAGCCGGTCGCGGTTTGATCGAGTTTGCTTTGGCTGAAGAAAAACTGGCTGAATTGAAAGCCGGTGACGAAATCACCGTTTCTATGTTTGAAGTCGGTCAACTGGTTGATGTAACCGGTACCTCTAAAGGTAAAGGTTTCTCCGGTACGATCAAACGTCATAACTTCGGTGCCCAACGTACTTCCCACGGTAACTCCCGTTCTCACCGCGTTCCAGGTTCTATCGGTATGGCGCAAGACCCGGGTCGCGTGTTCCCCGGTAAGCGCATGGCCGGTCAATACGGTAACACCAAAGCAACTGTCCAAAAACTGGAAGTTGTACGTGTTGATGCAGAACGCCAACTGCTGTTGGTCAAGGGTGCTGTTCCGGGTGCGGTCAACAGCGATGTTGTAGTTCGTCCTAGCGTGAAAGTAGGTGCGTAATGGAATTGAAAGTAATTGACGCTAAAGGACAAGTTTCAGGTAGTCTGTCTGTTTCTGATGCTTTGTTCGCTCGCGAATACAATGAAGCGTTGGTTCATCAGCTGGTAAATGCCTACCTGGCAAACGCCCGCTCCGGTAACCGCGCTCAAAAAACCCGTGCCGAAGTAAAACACTCAACCAAAAAACCATGGCGTCAAAAAGGTACCGGCCGTGCCCGTTCCGGTATGACTTCTTCTCCGCTGTGGCGTAAAGGTGGTCGCGCGTTCCCGAACAAGCCCGACGAAAACTTCACTCAAAAAGTAAACCGTAAAATGTACCGTGCTGGTATGGCGACTATTCTGTCCCAATTGGCCCGTGACGAGCGTTTGTTTGCTATCGAAGCGTTGACTGCCGAAACTCCTAAAACCAAAGTTTTTGCTGAACAAGTGAAAAATCTGGGTTTGGAGCAAGTGCTGTTTGTAACCAAACAGCTCGATGAGAATGTTTACTTGGCTTCACGCAACTTGCCTAACGTATTGGTTTTGGAAGCTCAACAAGTTGATCCTTACAGCTTGCTGCGTTACAAAAAAGTAATCATCACTAAAGATGCGGTTGCACAATTAGAGGAGCAATGGGTATGAATCAACAACGTTTGACTCAAGTGATTTTGGCACCTGTCGTTTCTGAAAAAAGCAACGTATTGGCTGAAAAACGCAACCAAATGACGTTTAAAGTTTTGGCAAATGCAACCAAACCTGAAATCAAGGCGGCTGTTGAGCTGCTGTTCGGTGTTCAAGTTGCTTCTGTAACTACAGTTACAACTAAAGGCAAAACTAAGCGTTTTGGTCGTACTTTGGGCCGCCGCAGCGATGTTAAAAAAGCTTATGTAAGCTTGGCTGCCGGTCAAGAGTTGGATTTGGAAGCCGCTGCTGCAGCTGCAGATAAGGAATAAACAAAATGGCAATCGTTAAAATGAAGCCGACCTCTGCAGGCCGTCGCGGCATGGTTCGCGTGGTAACAGAAGGTTTGCACAAAGGTGCGCCTTATGCACCCTTGCTCGAAAAGAAAAATTCTACTGCCGGTCGTAACCATAATGGTCATATCACCACCCGTCACAAAGGCGGCGGTCATAAACACCATTACCGTGTTGTAGACTTTAAACGTAACAAAGACGGTATCCCTGCAAAAGTAGAGCGTATCGAATACGATCCTAACCGTACTGCCTTCATTGCACTGTTGTGCTATGCAGACGGCGAACGTCGCTACATCATCGCTCCTCGCGGTATTCAAGTCGGTGCTGTATTGGTTTCCGGTGCTGAAGCTGCCATCAAAGTAGGTAACACCCTGCCGATCCGCAACATTCCGGTTGGTACGACTATCCACTGTATTGAAATGAAGCCTGGTAAAGGTGCACAAATTGCACGTTCTGCCGGTGCTTCTGCGGTATTGCTGGCTAAAGAAGGCGCATACGCTCAAGTCCGTCTGCGTTCTGGCGAAGTTCGTAAAATCAACGTAGATTGCCGTGCAACCATCGGTGAAGTCGGTAACGAAGAGCAAAGCCTGAAGAAAATCGGTAAAGCCGGTGCCAATCGTTGGCGCGGTATTCGTCCGACCGTTCGTGGTGTTGTCATGAACCCTGTCGATCACCCGCATGGTGGTGGTGAAGGTCGTACCGGTGAAGCTCGCGAACCGGTTAGCCCATGGGGTACTCCTGCTAAAGGCTACCGCACTCGTAATAACAAACGCACGGATAACATGATTGTTCGTCGCCGTTACTCAAATAAAGGTTAATTAGTATGGCTCGTTCATTGAAAAAAGGCCCATATGTAGACCTGCATTTGCTGAAAAAAGTAGATGCTGCTCGCGCAAGCAACGACAAACGCCCGATTAAAACTTGGTCTCGTCGTTCTACCATTCTGCCTGATTTTATCGGTCTGACCATTGCCGTGCACAACGGTCGCACCCATGTGCCTGTGTTTATCAGCGACAATATGGTTGGTCATAAATTAGGCGAATTCTCATTGACCCGTACCTTTAAAGGCCACCTGGCCGATAAAAAGGCTAAAAAGAAATAAGGTGAATCATGAGAGTAAATGCACAACATAAAAATGCCCGTATCTCTGCTCAAAAGGCTCGTTTGGTAGCTGATTTGATTCGTGGTAAAGACGTTGCCCAAGCTTTGAATATTTTGGCTTTCAGTCCTAAAAAAGGTGCCGAGCTGATCAAAAAAGTATTGGAGTCAGCTATTGCTAATGCCGAGCATAATAACGGTGCGGACATTGATGAACTGAAAGTGGTAACTATCTTTGTTGACAAAGGCCCAAGCTTGAAACGTTTTCAAGCTCGCGCCAAGGGTCGCGGTAACCGCATCGAAAAACAAACTTGTCATATCAATGTGACAGTGGGTAATTAAGGAAAAGCTATGGGACAAAAGATTAACCCTACAGGCTTTCGCCTGGCGGTAACTAAAGACTGGGCTTCAAAATGGTTTGCTAAAAGCACCGACTTTTCTACTGTTTTGAAGCAGGATATCGATGTTCGCAATTATTTGCGTCAAAAATTGGCTAATGCTTCAGTTGGTCGCGTAGTGATCGAGCGTCCTGCTAAATCTGCACGCATTACCATTCACTCCGCTCGTCCGGGTGTGGTTATCGGTAAAAAAGGCGAGGATATCGAAGTTTTGAAACGTGACTTGCAAGCCTTGATGGGTGTGCCTGTTCATGTAAATATTGAAGAGATTCGCCGTCCTGAGTTGGATGCTCAAATTATTGCTGACGGAATTGCCCAGCAGTTGGAAAAACGTGTTCAATTCCGTCGTGCTATGAAACGAGCAATGCAAAATGCAATGCGTTCTGGTGCTAAAGGCATTAAGATTATGACTTCAGGCCGTCTGAATGGTGCGGATATTGCCCGTAGTGAATGGTATCGTGAAGGTCGCGTGCCACTGCATACTTTACGTGCAAATGTAGATTATGCAACCAGCGAAGCGCACACCACATATGGTGTATTGGGTCTGAAAGTTTGGGTTTATACGGAAGGCAATATTAAATCTTCCAAACCTGAACATGAGAGTAAACAAAGAAAGGCAGGTAGACGTAATGCTGCAGCCAACTAGACTGAAATACCGTAAGCAACAAAAGGGTCGTAATACCGGCATCGCTACTCGCGGTAATAAGGTAAGTTTCGGTGAGTTCGGCTTGAAAGCCGTAGGTCGTGGTCGTTTGACTGCCCGTCAAATCGAAGCTGCTCGTCGTACAATGACCCGTCACATCAAACGTGGTGGTCGTATTTGGATTCGTGTATTCCCTGATAAACCGATTACTGAGAAGCCTATTCAAGTTCGTATGGGTGGCGGTAAAGGTAACGTGGAATATTACATTGCCGAAATTAAACCAGGTAAAGTGTTGTATGAAATGGATGGCGTTCCAGAGGAACTGGCTCGTGAAGCATTCGAGTTGGCTGCTGCCAAATTGCCTATTCCTACAACCTTTGTAGTAAGACAGGTGGGTCAATAATGAAAGCAAATGAATTGAAAGACAAATCCGTTGAGCAGTTGAATGCAGATTTGTTGGACTTGTTGAAAGCTCAGTTTGGCTTACGTATGCAAAACGCTACTGGTCAATTAGGCAAACCAAGTGAATTGAAACGTGTACGTCGCGATATTGCTCGTATTAAAACCGTTTTAACTGAAAAAGGTGCTAAGTAATGAGCGAAACTAAAAATGTTCGTACTTTGCAAGGCAAAGTAGTAAGCGACAAAATGGATAAAACCGTAACAGTATTGGTTGAGCGTAAAGTAAAACATCCGCTGTATGGTAAGATTATTCGATTATCTACTAAAATCCATGCCCATGATGAAAATAATCAATATGGAATTGGTGATGTAGTTGTTATATCGGAATCCCGTCCATTATCAAAAACTAAATCTTGGATTGTCAGTGAGCTGGTTGAGAAAGCACGTTCTGTTTAAGAATTAAAGCAACGTGCTTGAAATGGGAAACGAAGTATTGCAGCAAATTTAATTTGCGTGTAAACTTCGTTTCCTGTCTTTCAGTTTCTTCTGGAAGTTTCTTCCCTCTCGGGGTCCAAGACTGGTTTACTTGAACCGTAAGGTTTCATTTAATAAGCAGCGGCTTTGCTGTAAGTTATCTGAAAGTGGTAAATTAAGTTGGTTAATTTAAAGGTAATAACATGATTCAAATGCAGACCATCTTAGATGTGGCTGATAACTCTGGTGCGCGTAGAGTAATGTGTATCAAGGTATTGGGTGGGTCTAAGCGTCGCTATGCTTCGGTTGGCGATATTATTAAAGTTGCAATTAAAGATGCGGCTCCGCGTGGTCGTGTCAAGAAGGGCGATGTTTACAATGCTGTTGTTGTTCGTACTGCAAAAGGTGTTCGTCGTCCTGATGGGGCTTTGATTAAGTTTGATAACAATGCTGCTGTATTGTTAAATAATAAGCTCGAACCTCTGGGTACTCGTATTTTTGGTCCTGTAACTCGTGAGCTGCGTACTGAGCGATTTATGAAAATCGTTTCATTGGCTCCTGAAGTATTATAAGGGGTGGTGGAATGAATAAGATTGTTAAAGGCGATCAAGTTGTTGTTATCGCAGGTAAAGACAAGGGTAAGCGGGGTCAGGTCATCCGTGTACTTGGTGGTAAGGTAATTGTTTCTGGTGTAAATGTTGTTAAGCGTCATCAGAAGCCGAATCCAATGCGCGGAGTTGAGGGTGGTATTATTGTAAAAGAAATGCCTTTGGATATTTCTAATGTTGCAATTCTGAATCCCGAGACAAACAAAGCAGACCGTGTTGGTATTAAATTGATTGAAACTGAAGGCAAAATTAAGCGCGTTCGTTTCTTCAAATCTAATGGCTCTATCATTGGAGCATAAGGAGATAACATGGCTCGTTTGAGAGAGTTTTATAAAAGTACTGTTGTTCCTGAGTTGGTTAAACAGTTTGGTTACAAATCGGTTATGGAAGTGCCCCGTATTGAAAAGATTACTTTAAATATGGGTGTTGGCGAAGCGGTTGCTGATAAGAAAGTAATGGAACACGCTGTGTCTGATTTGGAAAAAATTGCCGGTCAGAAACCTGTTGTAACTGTAGCCCGTAAATCTATTGCTGGTTTTAAAATTCGTGACAACTACCCTGTCGGTTGTAAAGTTACTTTGCGCCGTGATCAAATGTTTGAATTTTTGGACCGTTTGATTACTATTGCATTGCCTCGTGTTCGAGATTTTCGTGGTGTAAGCGGTAAGTCATTTGATGGTCGCGGTAATTACAATATGGGTGTTCGCGAACAAATCATTTTTCCGGAAATTGAGTACGATAAAATTGATGCTTTGCGTGGTTTGAATATTACTATTACAACTACTGCAAAAACTGATGAAGAAGCGAAAGCTTTGTTGTCACTGTTCAAGTTTCCGTTTAAAGGATAATTATGGCTAAGAAAGCACTTATTAATCGTGAGCTGAAACGTCAAGCATTGGCGAAAAAGTTTGCAGCTAAACGTGAGGCAATTTTCGCTGTTATTAATGATGCTAATGCGACTGAAGAAGAACGCTTTGAAGCACGTTTGAAATTTCAATCCATTCCGCGTAATGCAGCACCTGTACGTCAACGTCGTCGTTGTGCTTTAACAGGTCGTCCTCGTGGCACTTTCCGTAAATTTGGTTTGGGTCGTATTAAAATCCGTGAAATCGCTATGCGTGGCGAGATTCCTGGTGTTGTTAAAGCTAGCTGGTAATAGGAGTATAAATAATGAGTATGCATGATCCTATTTCCGATATGTTGACTCGTATTCGCAATGCGCAACGTGCTAATAAAGCAACTGTTGCCATGCCTTCTTCAAAATTGAAATGTGCAATTGCAAAAGTTCTGAAAGATGAAGGCTATATCGAGGATTTTACGGTTTCTGCTGATGCAAAACCGGTATTGGAAATTCAATTGAAATACTATGCAGGTCGCCCTGTGATTGAGCAAATTAAACGTGTTTCACGTCCTGGTTTGCGTATTTACAAAGCATCAAGCGAGATCCCTAGCGTAATGAATGGCTTGGGTGTCGCTATTGTTAGTACTTCTAAAGGTGTGATGACTGATCGCAAAGCCCGTTCTGAGGGTGTTGGTGGTGAGTTGTTGTGCATCGTAGCCTAGTGGAGAAATGTAAATGTCACGCGTCGCAAAAAACCCAGTGACTGTTCCTGCTGGTGTAGAAGTAAAATTCGGAACAGATGCATTGGTAATCAAAGGTAAACATGGCGAACTGTCCTTTCCTTTGCATTCCGATGTTGCTATTGAACTAAACGATGGTAAATTGACTTTTGCTGCAAAAAATGACAGTAAACAGGCTAATGCTATGTCTGGTACTGCTCGTGCATTGGTTAATAACATGGTTAAGGGTGTTTCTGAAGGTTTTGAGAAAAAACTTCAATTGATTGGTGTGGGTTATCGTGCCCAAGCGCAAGGCAAAGTTTTGAACTTGTCTTTGGGTTTCTCTCATCCAATCGTATACGAAATGCCTGAAGGTGTTTCTGTTCAAACTCCTAGCCAAACAGAAATCGTTTTGACTGGTGCAGATAAACAAGTGGTTGGCCAAGTCGCTGCTGAAATTCGTGCATTCCGTTCTCCTGAGCCTTATAAAGGCAAAGGTGTTCGTTATGTAGGTGAAGTAGTAGTGATGAAAGAAGCCAAGAAAAAATAATTGAGGTTCACTAATGGATAAACATACAACCCGACTCCGTCGTGCACGCAAAACCCGTGCGCGTATTGCGGACTTGAAAATGGTAAGATTATGTGTGTTCCGCAGCAATAATCATATTTATGCTCAAGTAATTAGTGCTGAAGGTGATAAAGTATTGGCTCAAGCCTCTACATTGGAAGCTGAAGTACGTAGTAGCCTGAAATCAGGTAGCAACGTTGAAGCAGCAGCTGTAGTTGGTAAGCGTATTGCTGAAAAAGCTAAAGCAGTAGGTGTTGAAAAAGTTGCTTTTGACCGTTCAGGTTTCCAATATCACGGTCGTGTGAAAGCTTTGGCTGAAGCTGCACGTGAAAATGGTTTAAGCTTCTAATATTTGGAGACTTTCAGATGGCAAAACATGAAATTGAAGAACGCGGTGACGGCCTGATTGAAAAGATGGTCGCAGTTAATCGCGTGACTAAAGTAGTTAAAGGTGGCCGTATTATGGCTTTCTCTGCACTGACTGTTGTTGGTGATGGCGATGGTCGCATCGGTATGGGTAAGGGTAAATCAAAAGAAGTGCCAGTTGCTGTTCAAAAAGCAATGGATCAAGCACGCCGCTCTATGATTAAAGTACCTTTGAAAAATGGTACGATTCATCATGAAGTTATTGGTCGTCATGGTGCTACTAAAGTATTTATGCAACCTGCTAAAGAAGGTAGCGGTGTAAAAGCCGGTGGACCTATGCGTTTGGTTTTTGATGCCATGGGCATTCATAATATCTCCGCCAAAGTACACGGATCTACTAACCCATATAATATCGTACGTGCAACATTAGATGGTTTATCTAAGTTGTATACTCCTGCTGATATCGCAGCCAAACGTGGCTTGACAGTGGAAGACATTTTGGGAGTTAACCATGGCTGAGCAAAAAAAGATTAGGGTTACATTGGTTAAAAGCCTGATTGGTACAATTGAATCTCATCGTGCATGTGCACGCGGTTTAGGTTTGCGTCGTCGCGAGCATACGGTAGAGGTTTTAGATACCCCTGAAAACCGTGGTATGATTAATAAAATCAGCTACTTGTTGAAAGTGGAGTCTTAATATGTTTTTGAATACTATTCAACCTGCTGAGGGTGCTACGCATGCTGGTCGTCGTGTAGGCCGTGGTATTGGTAGCGGCTTGGGTAAAACAGGTGGTCGTGGTCATAAAGGTCAAAAAAGCCGGTCTGGTGGGTTTCATAAGGTGGGTTTCGAGGGTGGTCAAATGCCCTTGCAACGACGCCTCCCTAAAAGAGGTTTTAAATCTTTAACAGCATCAGCTAATGCACAGCTTCGTTTAAGTGAACTGGAATCAATTGCTGTTAATGAGATTGATATTTTGGTCTTAAAGCAAGCAGGTCTGATTGCATCTACAGTCTCTAATGTTAAAGTTATTGCTTCTGGTGAAATTTCTAAGGCAGTTACTTTGAAGGGTATTAAAGTTACCAAAGGTGCGAGAGCTGCTATCGAGGCTGCTGGTGGTAAGATTGAAATGTAAGGTTTAATATTGTGGCTAATCAACAAACGTCATCAGGTTTATCCAAGTTTGGAGATCTTAAGAAACGTCTTTTGTTTCTATTTGGAGCATTGATTGTTTTTCGAATTGGTGCCCATATACCCGTACCTGGAGTTGATGCTGTTGCTTTAGCTAAATTATACGAAAGCGCTGGAAACGGCATCCTGGGAATGTTGAATATGTTTTCCGGTGGGTCGTTAGAGCGCTTTAGTATATTTGCAATAGGAATCATGCCATATATTTCAGCTTCTATTATTGTACAGCTCGCTTCTGAAATTTTGCCATCATTGAAGGCTTTAAAAAAAGAAGGGGAGGCTGGTAGAAAGGTAATTACGAAATATACTAGGTATGGTACTGTTTTGTTAGCAATTCTTCAAAGTCTAGGTGTTGCATCTTTCGTATTTCAGCAAGGAGTTGTTGTAACAAGTTCATTTGAGTTTCATGTTTCCACGGTAGTTTCTTTGGTAACGGGAACCATGTTTCTTATGTGGCTTGGGGAGCAAATTACTGAAAGGGGTATCGGGAACGGTATTTCTTTAATTATTACGGCAGGTATTGCTTCAGGTATTCCTTCGGGTATTGCAAAGCTGGTTACACTGACGAACCAAGGTTCTATGAGCATGCTTACGGCGTTGCTTATTGTATTTGGTGCCTTATTATTAATTTATTTGGTTGTATACTTTGAAAGCGCACAGCGGAAGATTCCTATTCATTATGCAAAACGCCAGTTTAATGGTAGGGTGGGGAGTCAAAATACGCATATGCCTTTCAAGTTGAATATGGCTGGTGTTATTCCCCCAATTTTTGCTTCCAGTATTATTCTATTTCCATCTACTCTTTTAGGTTGGTTTGGTTCGGCTGATACAAATAGTGTTTTGCACAAAATAGCTGGATTGTTACAACACGGTCAATTGCTGTATATGGCTTTATTTGCAGCGACAGTTATTTTCTTTTGTTATTTTTATACGGCTTTGTTTTTTAGCCCTAAAGAAATGGCAGAGAATTTAAAAAAGAGTGGTGCTTTTGTTCCTGGGATTAGACCTGGTGAGCAGACCTCTAGGTATTTAGAAAAAGTTGTATTACGTTTGACATTGTTTGGAGCTCTTTATATTACAACTATTTGTTTAATTCCAGAGTTCTTAACTACGGTTTTAAATGTACCTTTTTATTTGGGTGGCACGTCTTTGTTGATTCTAGTTGTTGTAACGATGGATTTTAGTACACAAATAAATTCGTATAGGCTTACTCAACAGTATGATAAGTTAATGACTCGTTCAGAAATGAAATCATTTTCTCGGAAATAGAATTATGGCGAAAGAAGATACTATCCAAATGCAAGGTGAAATTCTTGAAACTTTACCTAATGCAACATTTAAAGTAAAACTTGAGAATGACCATATTGTATTGGGTCATATTTCTGGGAAGATGCGGATGCATTACATTCGTATTTCTCCGGGAGATAAGGTCACAGTAGAGCTGACACCTTATGATCTAACTAGGGCTCGAATTGTTTTCAGAGCAAGATAAACCAATAAAAGGAAAATAAAATGCGTGTACAACCATCTGTTAAGAAAATTTGCCGAAATTGCAAGATTATTCGTCGAAATCGTGTAGTTCGTGTAATTTGTACTGATCCCCGTCACAAACAGCGTCAAGGTTAATGGAATATTTCTTTTAATGTGATTCTGTGATATAGTGACACACTTTGCCCTAAAAAGGAAAAAATATGGCTCGTATTGCAGGGGTAAATATCCCTAATAACGCACACATCGTAATTGGTCTTCAGGCTATTTACGGTATTGGTGCTACTCGTGCTAAATTGATTTGTGAGGCTGCAAATATTGCGCCTGATACTAAAGCAAAAGATTTGGACGAGACTCAATTAGATGCTTTACGTGATCAAGTTGCCAAGTATGAAGTAGAAGGTGATTTGCGTCGTGAAGTAACTATGAGTATCAAGCGATTGATGGACATGGGCTGCTATCGTGGCTTCCGTCATCGTCGCGGCTTACCATGCCGCGGTCAACGCACTCGTACAAATGCGCGTACCCGCAAAGGTCCGCGTAAAGCGATTGCTGGTAAGAAATAAATTTTAAGGAATTTTATTAATGGCTAAAGCAAACACAGCTTCACGTGTACGTAAAAAAGTACGTAAAACCGTGAGTGAGGGTATTGTGCACGTTCATGCATCTTTCAACAATACCATCATTACAATCACTGACCGTCAAGGCAATGCGTTGTCTTGGGCTACCTCTGGCGGCGCTGGTTTTAAAGGTTCTCGTAAAAGTACACCATTTGCAGCACAAGTTGCAGCAGAAGCAGCTGGTAAAGTTGCCCAAGAGTATGGCGTTAAAAATTTAGAGGTTCGTATTAAAGGTCCAGGTCCTGGTCGCGAATCCTCTGTACGTGCTTTAAACGCTCTTGGTTTCAAGATTACCAGCATTACTGACGTTACCCCGTTGCCTCATAACGGTTGCCGTCCGCCTAAAAAACGTCGTATTTAATATTGGAGTGATTTGAAACATGGCACGTTATATTGGCCCTAAATGTAAGTTGGCACGTCGCGAAGGTACGGATTTGTTTTTGAAGAGTGCGCGCCGCTCTTTGGATTCTAAATGTAAAATTGATTCCGCTCCTGGTCAGCATGGTGCAAAAAAACCGCGTTTGTCAGACTATGGTTTGCAGTTGCGTGAAAAACAAAAAATCCGCCGTATTTATGGCGTATTAGAACGTCAGTTCCGTCGTTATTTCGCAGAAGCTGATCGTCGTAAAGGTTCTACTGGCGAGTTGCTGTTGCAATTGCTGGAATCTCGTTTGGATAATGTCGTTTATCGTATGGGTTTCGGTTCTACCCGAGCTGAAGCAAGACAGCTTGTTTCTCATAAGGCGATAGCTGTAAATGGACAAGTTGTCAATATTCCTTCTTTCCAAGTGAAAGCTGGTGATGTTGTCTCAGTTCGTGAAAAAGCCAAAAAACAGGTGCGTATTCAAGAAGCATTGGGTTTGGCAACTCAAATCGGCTTGCCGGGTTGGGTTTCTGTAGATGCAGATAAACTTGAGGGTGTGTTCAAAAACATGCCGGATCGCTCGGAATTGACCGGTGATATTAATGAACAGCTGGTGGTAGAGTTCTACTCTAAATAATGCTAGCTCAGTGAGGGACAGTTAAATGCAGAATAGCACAACCGAATTTTTGAAACCTCGTCAAATTGATGTAAATACTTTTTCTGCAACTCGTGCAAAAGTATCTATGCAGCCATTTGAACGTGGTTTCGGTCATACCTTAGGTAATGCTTTGCGCCGTATCTTACTGTCATCCATGAATGGTTTTGCTCCTACTGAAGTAGCTATTGCCGGTGTATTACACGAATATTCTACTGTTGATGGTGTTCAGGAAGATGTTGTTGACATTTTACTGAATATTAAAGGTATTGTGTTTAAACTCCATGGTCGTAGCCAAGTTCAACTTGTGTTGAAGAAATCAGGTTCAGGTGTCGTATCTGCCGGTGATATTGAGTTGCCGCATGATGTAGAAATTCTGAATCCTGGTCATGTCATTTGTCATTTGGCTGATAACGGTCAAATTGAGATGGAAATTAAAGTGGAGCAAGGTCGTGGTTATCAATCTGTTTCAGGTCGTCAGGTAGTTCGTGATGAGAACCGTCAGATTGGTGCAATCCAGTTGGATGCGAGTTTTTCGCCCATCAGCCGTGTTAGCTTTGAGGTTGAACCTGCACGTGTAGAGCAGCGGACGGATCTTGATAAGTTGGTTTTGGATATCGAAACCGACGGTTCTATTGATCCTGAGGAAGCTGTACGCAGTGCGGCACGTATTTTGATTGATCAGATGTCTATTTTTGCTGATTTGCAGGGTACTCCTGTGGAGGAGGTTGAAGAAAAAGCACCTCCTATCGACCCTGTTCTTTTGCGTCCGGTGGATGATCTGGAATTGACAGTACGTTCAGCTAATTGTTTGAAAGCTGAGGATATTTATTATATTGGCGATTTGATTCAACGCACTGAAACCGAGCTTCTTAAAACGCCGAATTTGGGACGTAAATCTTTAAATGAGATTAAGGAAGTATTGGCATCTAAAGGTTTGACACTGGGTTCTAAGTTGGAAGCATGGCCACCTGTAGGCTTGGAAAAGCCTTAATGAAGAATTAAAGGATAATTGATATGCGTCATCGTAATGGCAATCGCAAATTAAACCGTACCAGCAGTCATCGTGCTGCAATGCTGCGTAATATGGCGAATTCATTATTGACTCACGAAACTATTGTAACAACTCTGCCTAAGGCCAAGGAATTGCGCCGTGTAGTAGAGCCATTGATTACATTGGGTAAAAAACCGTCATTGGCAAACCGCCGTTTGGCATTTGACCGTACTCGCGACCGTGATGTTGTAGTAAAACTGTTTGGCGATTTGGGTCCTCGTTTTACTGCTCGTAACGGTGGTTATGTTCGAGTGTTGAAATACGGATTCCGTAAAGGTGATAATGCACCTCTGGCACTGGTTGAATTGGTTGACAAACCGGTTGCTGAGTAATTTTAGTCATATAACGCCATCTGCCGAAAAGCAGGTGGCGTTATTTTTGCAATATCTGATAGGTAATAGGGTATTGGCTATCATGTTTAAAATATTAATTGAATAGCTAAGGTTTGCGCGGTAAACTTATATCATTAAAAAATTCTATGATGGTCTATATGATGAATGCCTTCGATATAAAGTCGACAAAGATGGACGTATTGTCTATATCTTTGCATACATCAGACTTGTTTGATTTGGAAGATGTACTGGTCAAATTGGGCAAGAAGTTTCAAGAGTCTGGTGTTGTTCCATTTGTTCTGGATGTTCAAGAGTTTGATTATCCCGAGTCTTTGGATCTTGCTGCATTGGTTTCGTTGTTTTCAAGGCATGGTATGCAAATTTTGGGTCTGAAGCATTCTGATGAACGTTGGGCTGCTGTGGCTATGAAGTATCATTTGCTGTTTTGTCTGTCTCATTCGGAAAATGTTAAAGAACTGGGTCAGGTTGAGGTGCAGAAAACGGAGGATGGTCAGAAAGCAAGGAAAACAGTATTGATTACATCCCCTGTCCGTACCGGTCAGCAGGTTTATGCCGAAGATGGCGATTTGATTGTTACAGGGGCGGTCAGTCAGGGGGCGGAATTGATTGCGGATGGCAATATACATATTTATGCGCCGATGAGGGGGCGTGCTTTGGCCGGTGCCAAAGGCGATACTTCTGCCCGCATATTTATCCACTCCATGCAGGCGGAGTTGGTTTCTGTCGCGGGGATTTACCGTAATTTTGAACAGGATTTGCCGGATCATCTGCACAAGCAGCCGGTACAGATATTGTTGCAGGATAACCGGTTGGTTATCAGTGCAATTGGCTCAGAGTAATTGTTTGATATTTTAAAAAGGAAATATTGTGGCAAAAATTATTGTAGTAACTTCAGGTAAGGGCGGTGTCGGTAAAACGACTACCAGTGCCAGTATTGCGACAGGTTTGGCATTACGCGGATATAAAACGGCGGTAATTGATTTTGATGTGGGCTTGCGTAACCTCGACCTCATTATGGGTTGCGAGCGTCGTGTCGTTTATGACCTGATCAATGTCATTCAGGGTGAGGCGACACTCAACCAGGCTTTGATTAAAGATAAAAATTGTGAAAACCTGTTTATTTTGCCGGCTTCCCAGACTCGGGATAAAGACGCTTTGACACGCGAGGGTGTCGAAAAAGTGATGCAGGAGCTGTCCGGCAAGAAAATGGGTTTTGAGTATATTATTTGCGACTCTCCCGCCGGTATTGAGCAGGGTGCATTGATGGCGTTGTATTTTGCTGATGAAGCCATTGTAACGACCAATCCTGAGGTTTCCAGTGTGCGTGACTCCGACAGGATTTTGGGAATTTTGCAAAGCAAATCCCTTAAGGCAGAGCAAGGCGGTTCGGTTAAAGAACATCTGTTGATTACGCGTTATTCTCCCGAACGTGTGGCAAAAGGCGAAATGCTGTCTGTACAGGATATTTGCGATATTCTGCGTATTCCTTTGCTGGGTGTGATTCCCGAATCCCAAAACGTCTTGCAGGCATCCAATTCCGGAGAACCGGTCATCCATCAGGACAGCGTAGCGGCTTCCGAGGCATATAAGGACGTTATTGCCCGTCTTTTGGGCGAGAACCGTGAAATGCGTTTCTTGGAAGCTGAGAAAAAAAGCTTCTTCAAACGTCTGTTCGGAGGATAAGGTATGTCATTGATCGAACTTTTATTCGGCAGAAAGCAGAAAACGGCAACCGTTGCCCGCGACCGCCTTCAAATCATCATTGCCCAAGAGCGCGCCCAAGAAGGTCAGGCTCCGGATTACCTGCCGACTTTACGTAAAGAGTTGATGGAAGTCCTGTCCAAATATGTGAATGTTTCATTAGACAATATCCGTATTTCCCAAGAAAAGCAGGATGGTATGGATGTGCTTGAGTTGAACATTACTTTGCCGGAACAGAAAAAGGTATAGGACATGACCTTAACCGAATTGCGGTACATCGTCGCAGTCGCCCAAGAACGTCATTTCGGCAGGGCGGCGCGGCGTTGTTTTGTCAGCCAGCCCACTTTGTCTATTGCCATTAAGAAATTGGAAGAAGAGCTTGCCGTCTCTTTGTTTGACCGTAGCAGCAACGATATTATTACGACCGAGGCGGGGGAACGTATCGTTGCACAGGCGCGTAAGGTATTGGAAGAGGCGGAGCTTATCAGGCATTTGGCAAATGAAGAACAAAACGAGCTGGAGGGTGCGTTCAAACTCGGGCTGATTTTTACGGTTGCGCCGTACCTGTTGCCGAAATTGATTGTTTCGTTGCGCCGTACTGCACCGAAAATGCCTTTGATGTTGGAAGAGAATTACACGCATACTTTGACCGAGTCGCTCAAACGCGGGGACGTTGACGCGATTATCGTTGCCGAACCGTTTCAAGAGCCGGGCATTGTTACCGAACCCTTGTATGACGAACCGTTTTTCGTGATTGTCCCGAAAGGGCATTCATTTGAGGAACTGGATGCCGTTTCGCCTCGGATGCTGGGTGAGGAGCAGGTTTTGCTGCTGACGGAAGGCAACTGTATGCGGGATCAGGTACTCTCAAGCTGTTCCGAATTGGCGGCGAAACAGCGCATACAGGGGCTGACCAATACATTGCAGGGCAGCTCGATCAATACAATCCGCCATATGGTCGCCAGCGGTTTGGCAATCAGCGTGTTGCCGGCAACCGCACTGACCGAGAACGATCATATGCTGTTCAGCATTATTCCGTTTGAGGGTACGCCGCCAAGCCGGCGGGTCGTATTGGCGTACCGCCGCAATTTTGTCCGTCCGAAGGCGTTGTCGGCGATGAAGGCGGCGATTATGCAGTCGCAGCTTCACGGGGTAAGTTTTATCCACGACTAGGCGCGGGCAATGCCGTCTGAAACGGGTTTCAGACGGCATTTGTTATCTCTGCCGTCAATCAGGCAAACCGATTTGACCTGCAATCGTTTTTTATTTCACTTTCGTACATACCTCACGGGAAGTTCCGCCTTCAGACACCAATTTTCCTGTTTTATCCAGTTGATACACTTCATCTTTTCCGGCTTTGTCCATCTGCGCGACCAATCCGGTGTATATCATGCTTTCCAAGAATTGGCCGTCTTCTGATTCTTCCAACCATGCCAATGTTTCAGGGCTGTGAAGTCGTGAAACTTCGCTGTACTTGATTTGGCTTTGGGTTAAGGTATTGTTCGCAAAACGCCATTTCCCTGAGCCGACAACACGGTATGCCAAGACATTGCCGTCATCATCCACTTTGAGCTTAGCGTCGCCACGGAAGCTGCCATTTGGAAGATATTCGATTTTGGTATCCCCTTGAACATTTTCATCAGTACCGATGCAATGCCATGTACCGACAATCGGAGAAGCCGTGGCGGTTGTTGCGGATAAAAGCATCGGCAGAATAAAGCGTTTCATCTATTTCCTTTTTGAAAAGAGGCCGTCTGAAAAACATTTTTCAGACGGCCTTTGCGGGTATTTTACTGCAGGCGGACGTTTAAGAAATATAAATCACGAGACCTGCAATCAGTGCCAGCCGGACACCCAACTTTATCAGTGCGGTACGGCTGACGAAGTAGATAAACCAAGTGCCGGTCAGAATCAACAGTAGAATAATCAGCCACGACCGCCATTTGTTGAGGTGGACGGCTTCGGTAAAGCAGGTATGAATATGTTTCAACACACAGGGCGGCACATAAAGCACCGCCCTATGTGTTGCCCTGATTTGGAAGAGGTTACGCCCCTCCCAAATAAAGTCTGATTCTACCGCCCTAAAGGGCGGGGTTCAACCGAAAAGGAAACACGATGAAGTACGACGATGGCTACGACGAACAATATAGGCACGATGAAGTCCATCATTTGATTTCCTTTTGATGAGGCCGTCTGAAAACTCTGGTTTCAGGTTTTCAGACGGCCTTGTCTATTCAATCAAATCAGTCTTTCAACTTCGCCAACTGAGTTTGCACTTTTGCCATTTTGTCTTCCAATTCCACCAAATCGGCTTTGTCTTTTTCCACCAGATGCGCCGGGGCTTTTTCGGTGTAGCCGGGTTTGGAGAGTTTGGTGTTGAGTTTGTCCAAGGCTTTTTGCAGCTTCTCGGCTTCTTTGCTCAAGCGGGCGGTTTCGGCGGCTTTGTCGATTTCGACTTTCAGCATCAGGCGCGCGCCGTTGCAGACGGCGACGGGCGCGTCTTCGCTTTCGGGCAGGGCGGCGACTTGCCGTGCTTCGGTCAGGCGGGTCATCATCGGCAGGTATTTGAGGTAGTCCGCCAAGTCGTCCGCGCTTTCGACAAACAGCGGAGCTTTGACATTAGGCTGGATGCCCATTTCGCCGCGCAGGTTGCGGACGGCGCCGATCAAATCCTGCAACACGGTCATTTGCTCGAATGCCGTCTGAACAATATCGCCGCCGTCAGCTTCGGGGAAGCGGGCGAGCATGATGCTGTCGGCGGTTTTCGCGTCGCACATAGGAGCGACGGTTTGCCACAGTTCTTCGGTAATGAACGGGATAATCGGGTGCAGCAGGCGCAGGGCGGCTTCGAGTACGCGCAATAAGGTATGGCGTGTGGCGCGCTGGCGGCTGGCGCAGCCGGTTTGGAGCTGCACTTTGGCGAGTTCCAAATACCAGTCGCAATAGTCGTTCCACACGAAGCTGTACAGGGTTTCTGCCGCCAAATCAAAGCGGTAGGTTTCGTAGGCTTGCGTAACCTGCTCGATGGTTTGATTCAGACGGCCTACAATCCACATATCGGGGAAGGAATAGCCGCGCGGTTCGGTGGCGGTTGCGCCGTAGCCGCAGTCTTGGTTTTCGGTGTTCATCAAGACGAAGTTGGTGGCGTTCCAGATTTTGTTGCAGAAGTTGCGGTAGCCTTCGGCGCGTTTGAAGTCGAAGTTCACGCTGCGGCCGAGGCTGGCGTAGCTCGCCATGGTGAAGCGCAATGCGTCCGCGCCCATGCTCGGAATGCCTTCTGGGAAGAGTTTTTTCGTGGCTTCTTCCACTTTCGGCGCGGTTTCGGGTTTGCGCAGACCGGTGGTGCGTTTCACCAGCAGCTTGTCCAAGTCGATGCCGTCAATCAAATCGACGGGGTCGATGACGTTGCCTTCGGATTTGGACATTTTTTTGCCTTCGTGGTCGCGCACGATGCCGTGGATGTACACGTCTTTAAACGGTACTTTGCCGGTGAAGTGGGTGGTCATCATAATCATGCGCGCCACCCAGAAGAAGATGATTTCGTAGCCGGTTACCAAGACGTTAGACGGCAGGAAGGCTTTGAGTTCGTCGGTTTCAGACGGCCAGCCGAGCGTGGAGAACGGCACGAGCGCGGAGGAGAACCATGTGTCCAATACGTCTTCTTCGCGGGTCAAGCCTGTTTTGCCGGCTTGTTTTTCAGCTTCTTCCTGATTGCGGGCGACGTACACATTGCCTTCGTTGTCGTACCACGCGGGGATTTGATGCCCCCACCACAGTTGGCGCGAAATACACCAGTCTTGGATGTTGTTCATCCATTGGTTGTAAGTGTTGACCCAGTTTTCGGGGATAAAGCGCACTGCGCCGCTGTCGACGGCTTTTTTGGCTTTGTCTGCGAGGCTCAAGCCTTTGTATTCGCTGTCAGGTTCGCCGCCGTTTGGCGTGGCGGACATGGCGACAAACCATTGGCTGGTCAGCATAGGTTCAATCACTGAGCCTGTACGGTCGCCTTTTGGCGTCATCAGCGTGTGCGCTTTGATTTCGACCAACAAGCCTTGTTCCTGCAAATCGGCAACCATTTGTTTGCGCGCGGCAAAGCGGTCTAAACCTGCATATTTTTCAGGCAGGGCAAAGCCTGATTGCGCTTCGCCTTTGAAGTTGAACACTTCGGCGTTTGCCAGCACTTTGGCTTCCAAATCGAACACATTAATCAGGCGCGTGTCGTGGCGTTTGCCGACTTCATAGTCGTTGAAGTCGTGTGCAGGCGTGATTTTCACGCAACCGGTGCCGAAGTCTTTTTCAACGTATTCGTCGGCAATCACGGGGATGGTACGGCCGGTCAGCGGCAGGATTAATTCTTTGCCGATTAAGTGGGTGTAACGTTCGTCTTCGGGATTGACGGCAACGGCCACGTCGCCCAGCAACGTTTCGGGACGGGTGGTCGCCACGATAACGGCTTCGGCAGGATTGTCGGCCAGCGGATAGCGGATGTGCCACATAGAGCCTTGTTCTTCCACGCTTTCCACTTCCAAATCAGACACTGCCGTGCCAAGCACGGGATCCCAGTTCACCAAGCGTTTGCCGCGGTAAATCAAGCCCTGTTCATACAGGCGCACGAACACTTCGGTTACGGTTTCGGCGCGCACGTCGTCCATCGTGAAATACTCGCGCGTCCAGTCGGCAGAGCAGCCCACGCGGCGCATTTGTTGGGTAATCGTGCCGCCGGAAACTTCTTTCCATTCCCACACTTTTTCCAAGAATTTTTCGCGCCCCAAGTCATGACGGGACACGTTTTGCGCGGCAAGCTGACGCTCGACCACGATTTGCGTGGCGATGCCCGCGTGGTCTGTGCCGGGAATCCAGGCGGTGTTGCAGCCTTTCATGCGGTAGTAGCGGGTCAGGCCGTCCATGATGGTTTGGTTGAAGGCATGGCCCATGTGCAGCGTGCCGGTTACATTCGGCGGCGGCAGTTGGATGGAGAAAGACGGTTTGGTTAAATCCATATCGGGCTGGAAATAACCTTGGGTTTCCCAGTTTTGATAGTGTTTGGATTCGATTTCGGCGGGATTGTATTT
The DNA here is from genome assembly GCF_962747855.1 of Neisseria blantyrii. Classification (NCBI taxonomy): domain Bacteria; kingdom Pseudomonadati; phylum Pseudomonadota; class Betaproteobacteria; order Neisseriales; family Neisseriaceae; genus Neisseria; species Neisseria blantyrii. The sequence goes on along the minus strand of NZ_CAUIZY010000008.1, from coordinate 37,961 downwards.
GTCTAACATATGAAGCCCTGAGAAATAAGATGATTTGATGGTTTGAATTATAGCGCAAATGCCGTCTGAAACGCTTTTGGAGGTTTCAGACGGCATCAAAAGGGTACGGTTAGCGGATGATGCCGCGCGTCGATTGTGCGAAAAAGTCTCGGAATACGGCAAGCTCGGCTTGGGTTTCGGCGCGGCGGAGGATGTCTGCCTTGGCTTCTTCAAACGGAATGCCGCGATGGTAGAGGGTTTTGTACACGTCTTTGACGGCGGAAATCTGCTCTGCGGTAAAACCGTTGCGGCGCATGCCTTCGCTGTTGAGCCCCGCCGGTTCGGCGCGGTAGCCCGATGCCATAAAGTAGGGCGGTACGTCTTTGTGTACGCCTGCGGCGAAGGCGGTCATGGCGTAGTCGCCGATGCGGCAGAATTGGAAAACCAGCGTGTAGCCGCCCAAAACGACGTAGTCGCCGATGGTAACGTGTCCGGCAAGCGAGGCGTTGTTGGCGAAGATGGTGTAGTTGCCGACCACGCAGTCGTGCGCGAGGTGGCAGTACGCCATAATCCAGTTGCCGTCGCCGACGCGGGTTTCGCCGATGCCGGTTACCGTGCCTAAATTGAAGGTGGTGAATTCGCGGATGGTGTTGCCGTTGCCGATAATCAGCTTGGTCGGCTCGTCGCGGTATTTTTTGTCCTGCGGGATTTCGCCGAGGCTGGCAAATTGGAAAATGCGGTTGTTTTCGCCGATGGTGGTATGACCGTTGATGACGGCGTGCGGGCCGATTTCGGTATTCGCGCCGATTTGGACGTTGGGGCCGATGACGGTGTATGCGCCGACTTTGACGCCGGAGTCGAGTTCGGCTTTGGGGTCGATGACGGCGGTCGGGTGGATGAGGGTCATGTTTTGTTCCTTCGGGTGGGTATGCCGTCTGAAGGCCTGTGAGGATGTTCAGACGGCATCATGTGCATCAAACCACGCGTTTGGCGCACATAATCACGGCTTCGACGGCGACTTGCCCGTCCACTTTGGCAACGGCGTTGAATTTGCCGATGCCGCGCCGGCTGGTCAGCAGCTCGACTTCAAAGACGAGTTGGTCGCCGGGGATGACTTGGCGTTTGAAACGGGCTTCGTCTATGCCGGCGAAGAAGAAGAATTCGTTTTCCTTGCGCCCGCCTTCGCTCAAAATCGCCAACGTGCCGCACGCCTGCGCCATCGCTTCGATGATGAGTACGCCGGGCATAACGGGCAGGTCGGGGAAATGGCCTTGGAACTGGGGTTCGTTTATGGTGACGTTTTTGATGGCGGTCAGGGTTTTCATCGGCTCGAAGGCGGTGATGCGGTCGAGCTGGAGAAACGGGTAGCGGTGGGGGATGAGTTTTTGGATGTCTTTGGCTTCGATGGGGAGTTGAACGTCCATGTTTTTGTGTTCCTTGGAAAAATCGGTTTGGATTTATTGCGTGTCTTTGCCGTCTGAAAGCTGCTGTTCCAGCGTTTTGAGGCGTTTGTTCATTTCGCTTAAGCGGTGGATGTAAACGGCGTTGCGCGCCCATTCTTTATGCTCGGACATCGGGAAGATGCCGGCGAGGTGTTTGCCGCTTTCGGTAATGCTGTGGGTGACGGACGTGCCGCCGCCGATGGTGGTTTTGTCGGCGATTTCGATGTGTCCGACCGTGCCGACGCCGCCGCCGATGATGCAGTAGCTGCCTATGGTTACGCTGCCTGAGATGCCGGTTTTGGCGGCGATGACGGTGTGCGAACCGATTTTGCAGTTGTGTCCGATTTGGACTTGGTTGTCGATTTTGGTGCCGTTGCCGACGGTGGTGTCGCTCATCGCGCCCCGGTCGATGTTGGTGTTCGAACCGATTTCTACGTCGTCGCCCAGCGTTACCGCGCCGGTTTGCGGGATTTTAAACCACGAGTCGCCGGCGAAGGCGAGTCCGAAGCCGTCCGCGCCGATGACCGCGCCGCTGTGGATTTCGACGCGTCTGCCCAGTGTGCAGCCGTAATAAACGACGGCGTTGGGGTGCATGACGACTTCGTCGCCCAGTTTGCAATCGTGTTGGACGACGGCGTTTGCCAAGATGCGGCAGCCTTCGCCGAGTACGGTGTTCGCGCCGATGTAGGCGTTCGCGCCGATTTCGCAGCTTGCGGGAACGGTTGCGCCCGGTTCGACGACGGCGGTCGGATGGATGCCGCCGCGCGCTTTGACGATGGGTGAAAACAGGCGCGCGACTTTGGCGAAATAGAGATAGGGATCGTCGGCGACAATCAGGTTGCGCCCTTCAAATCCGTCTGCCGCTTTGGCGGAAACGATGACCGCGCCCGCGCTGCTGTCGTGGACTTCGGCTTTGTATTTCGGATTGGCGAGGAAGCTGATGTGTTCCGCCTGCGCGTCTGCGAGCGGGCGCACGGCGGTAACGGAAATGTCCTCGCCGCGCCATTCGCCGCCGAGCTGCGCGGTGATTTGGGACAGGGTGTAGGTGGCCGGAATCATGGTTTTCCTGTTCGGTATGCCGTCTGAAAGGGTCAGCGGGCGTTCATTTCTTTAATGACGCTGTCGGTAACGTCGTATTGGGTGTTGACGTAAATCACGTCCTGCAAAATGACATCGTAACCTTCCTGTTTGGCGATTTTGACGATGACGCGGTTGGCGTTTTGCTGGAGGGAGGCAAACTCTTCGTTGCGGCGGAGGTTGTAGTCTTCTTCAAACTGCGCCTGTTTTTTGCGGAACGCTGCGACCAGCCCGCGCCATTTTTCTTCGGCTTGCACCTTTTTTGCGTCTTTGAGTTTGCCTTCGGCAAGCTGCCTTTCCAAATCCAGGCCTTCGCGTTGCAGTTTTTGCAATTCGTCCTGGCGGGCGGAAAATTCGCCGTCCAGCGTTTTTTGGATGTCGCGCGCCTGCTTGGATTCGAGGTAGATGCGTTCGGTGTTGATAAAGCCGATTTTTTGGAAGGTGTCGGCGTGCGCGCCTGCGGTGCAGCACAAACCGATCAGGGCGGCGGCAAGCGCGCGGGTCAGACGGGTCATGGTAAAACTCCTTCGGATGTTGCCGCAAATGCCGTCTGAAGCCTTCAGACGGCATTTGCGGGATTAGAACGTCGTGCCGAGTTGGAATTGGAAGCGTTGGATTTCGTCTTCCGTTTTTTTCTTCAGCGGGTAGGCGTAGCTGAATTTCATCGGGCCCAAAGGCGAGAGCCAGGTAACCGCGCCGCCGGCGGAATAGCGCAATTCGTTGGCGAAGGTCGATTTGTGGATATTGCCGGGGCCGTAAACGTTTTGAACCCTGCCGCCGGTCGTGCCGGCAGTGCCGGTGCCGCCGGTTGTGGAACTGCTGTTGTCGTCGTAGGTTTTGCCGTCCCACACGCTGCCTGCGTCGGCAAACAGGCTCAGGCGGACGGTGCGCGCGTCTTTCGCGCCCGGCATCGGGAAGAGCAGCTCGGCGGAGACGTTGGCTTTTTTGTTGCCGCCGTAGCTGATTTTTTCGCCGTATTCGTCATACACTTTCGGGCCGAGCGTGCCGCTTTCGTAGCCGCGCACCGAGCCCAGTCCGCCGCCGTAGAAGTTTTCAAAGAAGGGGATTTCTTTGGTTTTGCCGTAGCCGCCGGCATAGCCGATTTCGCCGCCCAGCATCAGTGTGAAGGTTTTGCTTAAGGGGAAGAACCAGGTTTGGTTGTGGGTGGCGGAGTAGTATTGCAGTTTGCTGCCGGGCAGGGCGATTTCGGCGTTCACGCCCGTCAGGTAGCCGCGCGTCGGCCATAACGCGCTGTCGGTCTTGTTGCGCCCCCAGCCGACGGTGCCTTTGTACAGCCAACCTTTGAAGCTGCCGTTTGCACCGTCGGTTTTGCCGTATTGTTTGATAAAGTCGGCATAGCGTTTGGGGGCTTTGTTATAGGTGTTGACGGCAAGGTGTTCTGCCGCCAGCCCGAAATTGACGCGGTCGTATTCGGTAACGGGGATGCCCGTCCGCACCCCGCCGCCTATGGTGGTGGTTTTATATTGTTTCACGCCGGAGGAGGATTTGCGCGGGTCGAAGGCTTTTCCGTAAACATCGTAGCCCAGGCTGACCCCGTCTGCCGTGAAGTACGGGTCGGTAAACGACAGCGAGCCGTTAAGCGTGGTTTTGCTCCTGGAGGCGCGCAGGGCAGCCGACTTGCCCGTACCGAACAGGTTGTCTTGGGAAATGCCTGCGGACATGACCAAACCGGTATCCTGCACCCAGCCCGCGCTCAAGTCGAGCGAGCCGGTGGAGCGTTCGGTCAGACTCATGTTCAAATCGACTTTGTCGGGCGTGCCGGCAAGCGGGACGGCGTCAAACTGGACATTGTCGAAGTAGCCTAAAAGCTCGACGCGCTCTTTGGAGCGTTGCAGCTTGGAAGTGTCGTAAGGCGCGGATTCCATTTGGCGCAATTCGCGGCGCACAACTTCGTCGCGGGTTTTGTTGTTGCCGGTGATGTGTATTTCGTTGACGTAGATTTTCCGGCCCGGTTCGATGTGCAGGACGAAATCGACGGTTTTGGTTTCGGCGTTCGGCAGCGGCTGTACGCTGATTTCGCTGTATGCGTAGCCTGCCGAGCCCATGCGGTTCTGAATCTCACCCAAAACGGCGGTCATCTGCTGGCGTTCGTACCATTTGCCGGGTTTCATGGTCAACAGTTTTTCCAATTCGGTTTTGGGTACTTCGTTGGTATCACCTTCAATGGAGACTTTGCCCCAGCGGAAACGTTCGCCTTCGTGGACGGTAATTTTGATGGTCTGCTTGGTTTTGTCTTCGTTGGTTTGGATGTCGGTATCGAGGATACGGAAGTCGAAATAGCCGTTGTTCTGGTAGAAGTCGGTTACTTTTTCCATGTCTTGGGCAAATTTCTGCTCGTTGAATTGGTTGCTTCGTGTCAGCCAGGTCCAAATGCCGCCTTCGGTCAGGGACATCTGCCGCATCAGTTTGCGGTCGGAATAGACTTGGTTGCCTTCAAATTCGATATCGGTGATTTTGGCGGATTTGCCCTCGTCAATCGTGATGTCGATGTCGACGCGGTTGCGGGCGAGTTTGGTTACTTTGGGTGTGATTTGGATATTGAGTTTGCCGCGTCCGAGGTATTCTTCTTTCAGTCCGGCAACTGCCTGGTTGAGTGTCGCCTGATTAAAGTATTGAGACTGCGCCAGCCCGAACGATTCGAGGTTTTTCTTGATGGCGTCGTTTTGCAGCATTTTTGCGCCGGTGATGTTGAGCGAGCCGATGGTGGGGCGTTCGATGACGGTCAGCAGGAGCTGCCCGTCCGCAGTTTCGACGCGCACGTCGTCGAAAAAGCCGGTGGCGTACAGGCTTTTGATGATGGCACTGCCGTGTGTGTCGTTGTAGGTGTCGCCGACTTTGACGGGCAGGTAGTTGAATACGGTGCTCGGCTCGGTACGCTGCAAGCCTTCGACACGGATGTCTTGGATGGTGAAGTCGGCAAATGCCAAAGGCGATATGCCCAATATCATCAGTGCGGAAGCAATCTGTTTCAGTTTCATCGTAAGTTCCTTGTGGTGCGGAATGCGGTTTCAGACGGCATTCCGAAACGTAAAATCTAACCGAGCAGCCGGGTAACGTCGTTGAAGAAGGCGACCGCCATCATCAGCATCATGAGGGCAAGCCCGAAGCGCAAACCGATGTTTTGGACGCGTTCGCCCAAAGGTTTGCCGCGTATCCATTCGGCAGTATAAAACACGAGGTGCCCGCCGTCCAAAACGGGGACGGGCAGCAGGTTCAGCACGCCGAGGCTGATGCTGACCAACGCTAAAAATTCCAAATAACTTTGCAAGCCGAGTTCGGCGGACTGTCCGGCAATATCGGCAATGGTCAGCGGTCCGGAAATATGGCTGACGGAGGCGTTGCCGCTGATTAGTTTGCCGAAAAATTTGAGGGTTGTCCACGAGTGGGAAACGGTTTTTTCCCAACCCATGCCGAATGCGCGGACAACAGACGGACGGTAGCTGCGGCGGATTTGCGCGTCCCACGCCCTATCCGGCTGCGGACGGAGGCCGACGCGCCCGATCAGGGTGTGGTCGGGCTGTTCGACAGTATCGGGGCGGATGTCGGCAGTACGCGCCTGCCCGTCGCGTTCGTAGGTTAAGGCAATTTTCCTGCCCGGGCTTTGGCGGGTAAGGCTTGCCCATTCTTGCCATGAGGTAATGGGTTTGCCGTCGGCGGCAGTCAGTTTGTCGCCTGTTTTCAAGCCTGCTTTGTCGGCAGGGCTGCCTTTTTCTACTCCGCCGATAACGGTAGTGATTTTAAATGGCATCAGGCCGATGTAGCCTTGGTTTTTCGCAATTTTACCTGCTTCTTCCGTGCCTGCGGCATCGATGGTGCGGACGGTCTGCGCACCTGATGCCGTCTGAACAGCGACGGCGACTTTGCCTGCCTCAAGGTTGATGGCGATTTCGGTTTGCGCACTGCCCCAGTCTTGGACGGAAACGCCGTTGACGGATTGTATCCTGTCGCCGCTTTGGAAACCGGCGCGGGCGGCAATGGTGTCCGGTTCGACTGTGCCGACATAGGGGCGGATTTCGGTTACGCCGAAGGAAAAGCTCAGGCCATACAGCAAAACCGCCAGCGCGAGGTTGGTCAGCGGGCCTGCGGCGACGATGGCGATGCGTTTGGCGGGGTGTTGTTTGTCAAAAGCGTAGGGTAAATCGGCTTCTGATACTTCGCCTTCGCGCGTATCGACCATTTTGACGTAGCCGCCCAACGGAATCGGGGCGAGACACCATTCGGTCTCTCCGTATTTTTTGGTGAAAAACGGTTTGCCGAAGCCGACGGAAAAACGCAGCACTTTTACGCCGTATAATTTTGCAACGGCGTAGTGTCCGAATTCGTGCAGGCTGACCAAAATCAGGATGGCGAAGATAAAAGCTAGAAGGGTGTGCAAATGGTTTTCCTTTGATAACGGTGTTCGGACGGCATCAGCGCAGTGTGCCGATAAATGCCCGCGCCTGTGCGCGTGTCCGGGCATCTTGCGCCAAGAGCCCCCCTATATCGCCTATGCCGTCTGAAAAGTCTTGTGCGAGGCAGTGGGCGACGGTTTTGGCAATGTCGGTAAACTTAATCTGTCCGTCCAAAAAGGCGGCGACGGCGGCTTCGTTGGCGGCGTTCAATACGCAGGGCGCGGCTCTGCCTGCGTTCATGGCTTCATAGGCGAGCTTCAGGCAGGGGAAGCGGTCAAAGTCGGGCTTTTGGAAAGTCAGTGCGGACAATGCGTCGAAATCAAGGTCGCCGACACCCGAATCAATGCGCTCGGGCAAGCCCAAACAATAAGCGATGGGCGTACGCATATCGGGATTGCCCAGTTGCGCCAGCACGGAGCCGTCGCGGTAGCGCACCATGCTGTGTATCACGGACTGCGGATGGATGACGACTTCGAGCTTGTCGGGCGGACAGTTGAACAGCCAATGCGCTTCAATCAGCTCCAAACCTTTGTTCATCATGGTGGCGGAATCGACGGAGATTTTGCGCCCCATACGCCAATTGGGGTGTTTGACCGCCTGCTCGGGCGTAATGCTGTCGAACGTGCCTAAATCGGTCGTTAAAAACGGGCCGCCGGAAGCGGTCAGGATAATCGAACGGATGCCGTGTTCGTTCAGACGGCCTGTGTAATCGCGCGGCAAAACTTGGAAAATGGCGTTGTGTTCGCTGTCGACGGGCAACACTGCCGCGCCGTTTGCGCGGGCGGTTTCCATAAACAACGCACCGGAAACCACCAGCGTCTCTTTGTTTGCCAGATAAATGGTTTTGCCTTTTTGCGCGGCGGCAAGCGCGGAAGGCAGCCCCGCCGCCCCGACGATGGCGCACATGACACCGCCGACTTCATTGGCAGACGCAACATCGACCAATGCCTGCGCGCCGTGTAAAACCTGCGTCGCCGTGCCGTCGTGTTTCAACAGGGCTTCAAGCCGGGCGGCGTGTTCTGCATCGGCAACGACGGCATATTCGGGGCGGAACGTTTGACATTGAGCCGCCAGTTTCTCGACCTGCTTATGCCCTGCCAGCGCGAATACGCGGAATTTTTCGGGGTGGCGGGAGACAACGTCCAGCGTGCTTTCGCCTATGCTGCCGGTACTGCCTAATATGGTCAGGACTTGTGGTGTCATAATGAGGATAACTTTATACCGTATGCCGTCTGAAGCGTTTTCAGACGGCATAGAATCAATTTAAAACCGACATCATCGCCGCATAAACGCTGATAACGGCAATCAGGCTGTCGGTGCGGTCGAACACGCCGCCGTGTCCGGGCAGCAGGTTGCTGCTGTCTTTGATGCCTGCCGCGCGCTTGAGCCAGCTTTCCAACAGGTCGCCGCATACGCTGACAACGGTCAGCACCAAACCGATTAACACGGTATCGAACCAGCCTGTATCGAATGCCAGCCAGCCGGCACTTCGTACGGCAGTCATGTACACTGCCACGCAAACCGCACCGCCGATTGCGCCTTCCCAGCTTTTGCCAGGGCTGATTGCCGGTGCGATTTTGTGTTTACCGAACGCCTTGCCGCAGAAATATGCGCAAACATCGGCAACCCAGACCAGGCCCATGACGGCGAGCAGCGGCAGGGCATCATCGGGATGCGGGCGCAGGGATACGAGCGCGAACCAAAACGGCATGACCAGAAGCCAGCCGACGGCATAAACCTGCCAACCGCCGTTGAGCCTCCATTTGAATCTCAACCATAAAGGCATGATGGCGAGCCAAAATGCCAAAACAACATACCAAACCAAATTAGGCGGCATCCAGCCGCCCGCATAGGCAACCACGCCGAAAACCAAGGTTGCGGCGAGGTAATGGTTGGTTTTGATTTTGCACAAACCGCCCATACGGGCATATTCCCACAAGGCAATCAGGGCAATCAGCCCGCAAAATGCAGCCCACAACCATTGCGGCGCGTAAAACAGCATGCCCAGCATCAGCGGCAGCAGCCACATAGCGGTTATTACCCGTTGTTTCAGCATATTCAGTTCCTTTGCTGTTCGATAGGCAGTTGCTCGGAGGTGCGTCCGAACCGCCGTTCGCGTTTTTGGAACGAAGCGACGGCATCGTCCAAAGCCTTGCCGTCAAAATCGGGCCACAAAATATCGGTGAAATACAGTTCGGCATAAGCCATTTGCCAGAGCAGGAAATTGCTGATGCGCGTTTCGCCGCCGGTGCGGATGAACAAATCCGGTTCCGGTGCATCGCCCAGCATCAAGTGTTTCGCCAGCGTGTCTTCCGTAATCTCGGATACGCCTTCGGCAATCAGTTTGTTTGCCGCCTGCAAAATGTCCCAACGTCCGCCGTAATCGGCGGCAATGCTCAGGGTCAGGCCGGTATTGCCCGCCGTCAACGCCTCCGCTTCTTCGATGCCCTTCAGGATTTGACGGCTGAAGCGTTCGCGGCTGCCCAATATCTTCAGGCGCATATTGTTTTCGTGCAGGCGGCGCACCTGCTTTTGCAAAGCCTGTAAAAACAGCCCCATCAGGAACGAAACTTCGTCTTCGGGGCGGCGCCAGTTTTCGGTTGAAAAGGCAAACACGGTCAGATATTGCACACCCAGTTTGGCGCAATGCTTCACCATATTTTCCAATGCGTCCAAACCGCGTTTGTGTCCCATTATGCGCGGGAGGAAACGTTTTTTCGCCCAACGGCCGTTGCCGTCCATAATCACGGCGATATGCTTGGGGATGGCGGTGTGTTCTAAAACGGCCTGCGTGCTGCTTTTCATGTCTGCCTTTCGCGGTTCGGCGTTCAAATGCCGTCTGAACGCCGAACCGTGCAGGTTAAATTGCCATCAAATCTTCTTCTTTGGCAGTCAGGAGTTTGTCGGCTTCGGTAATGTATTTGTCGGTCAGTTTTTGAACCACTTCTTCGCCGCGACGTGCCTCGTCTTCGGAAATTTCTTTGTCTTTAAGGAGTTTTTTGATGTGGTCGTTGGCATCGCGACGCACGTTGCGGATGGAGACGCGGCCTTCTTCCGCTTCGCCGCGCACGACTTTAATCAGGTCTTTGCGGCGTTCTTCGGTCAGCATGGGCATAGGCACGCGGATCAGGTCGCCGACCGCTGCCGGGTTCAGTCCCAAGTTTGAATCGCGGATGGCTTTCTCGACTTTGGCCGCCATATTGCTTTCAAACGGTTTCACGCCGATGGTGCGCGCGTCCAGAAGCGTTACGTTGGCAACCTGGCTGACGGGGACCATGCTGCCCCAGTATTCGACTTCCACTTGGTCGAGCAGACCGGTATGCGCGCGGCCGGTACGCACTTTCGCCAGATTTTCTTTCAGTACTTCGACCGAACGCTGCATCTTGCTTTCGGCTGTTTTTTGAATATCGTTGATCATATTGTTCTTTCGGTAAGATAAGGTAAGCGGGCAGCCGTCTGAAACGCGCTTCAAACTTTTCAGACGGCATGAAAACTGTTAACTGCGAATAGTACCGTTATTCGGGCATGACGACAAGGTAGGCGGATTGGGGATGCCGTCTGAAGCGGCAGGCGTTTCAGACGGCATCGTGTTTGACCGTCAACTGTGTTCCCGTGTTTCAAGCAGGCTTTGGCGCAGGTGTTGGCGTTCGTGGGCATCCAGCCATTTGCGGCGGGTGCGTTGCAGCAGGATGACGAGGGCGGAAATTTCCTGACGCATATTGGTGCTGAGCCAGAGGAAGCCCTGCCATTGGTAGTGGAGGTGCTCGGCGAGGGCTTCCAGTTCGGGGTTGATGGCGGTGTCGATGCGGATGCGGCGGGCGTGTCTGCCGTTGATAAGGGCGACGGTTTGTTGCAGGTCGGTTTGGAGCAGTGTGAAGTGGCGGTCGAGCAGCCGGATTTCGCTGCCGTTGAGTTTGGGAGATTGCAGCTTGGCGGCGGTGGTCAGGAGCAGCTCGGTGGTGTTGACGATTTTGCGGTGGGCGTGCTGCATGGCTTCCATCATGGCGGGGCTGATGCGGCTTTCGCCCGATGTGGCGGCGAGGTGGCTGCGGCTTTTGACCATGCGTGCGTTGATTTGGCGCATTTTCGCCATGTTCTCTTCGAGGCGTTCGCGGGTCATGCGCCTGCCGTTGCTGATTTCGGCAATCATTTTGCTGCAGTCGGTCAGGTTGTCGGCAAGCATGAAACGCCACATCAGTGTGGATTTCAGCGGCAGCAGTTTGGCGGCGGCAATGGCGATGGCCGCGCCGATGAGGACGTTCATGGCGCGCATGAGTCCGCTGTCGAGCCATTCGCTGCCGTTGTCGCCGATGAGCATGCACATCGTCAGCCCCGCCAGCATGGGGACGTAACCGTTTTTGCCGACCGCCGCCCAACCGGCCAGTGCGCTTGCCGTGCCGACGGTAAGGTAGAAGAGGAGGTTGTCGTGGAAATAATGCTGGTTCAGCCATAAAACACCCAAACCCGCGCCCAGTCCGATGACCGTGCCGAGCATACGTTCCACCGCCTTGGAGTAAATCGCCCCTTGAAACTGGAGCATGCCGAGGACGACGAAGACGGTCATGCCTATCCATTCGCCGTGTTGGAGATGGAGCAGCCGGGCGAATGCGGTGGCGAACAGGACGGCCCCGCCGAGCCGCACGGCGTGTATGAGGCGGCGGTGGCGGTAGCGTTCGTAGGAGTTGAGCCAGCGGCTGACGAGGCGGTTGCGTTGCGAGGAGTTCATATCGGTTGCCGTCTGAAGCGGAAATGTGAAAAAGCACAGGCTTCCCGGGGTAGGGAGGGTCTGTGCTTGGTATTGGTGCCGGAGAAGGGAATCGAACCCCCGACCTTCGCGTTACGAATGCGCTGCTCTACCGACTGAGCTACACCGGCTTTTTTCGTTATGATATATATGAACGGTTGTTTGTGCAACTTTTCGGGCGGGCGGCAAGGCAGTGCGCGGTATAGTGGATTAACAAAAACCAGTACAGCGTTGCCTTGCCTTAGCTCAAAGAGAACGATTCTCTAAGGTGCTGAAGCACCAAGTGAATCGGTTCCGTACTATCTGTACTGTCTGCGGCTTCGTCGCCTTATCCTGATTTTTGTTAATCCACTATATAATTCGGTCTGTTTCGGAAGAGGGGGACGGCGATGTTTGTGAACGAGAAATATCCTTATGCGGCTTTGTTTGCGGGATTGGTGTTTTTGACGCTGCCGTTCGCACTGTCGGTGCATGATGCCTTGGCATTTGTGTTCGGACGGACGGGGCTGCTGGTGTCGGTGTCGGACGGCGGATTCGGCTGGCGAGGAGGCTGGGACGGCGTGGTGTGGTTTGTGTATGGCGTGTTTGCGTTTTTGAACCTGGTCGTGTCGGCGGGCCTGACGAAACTGGCGTACAAAAAGATGATGCGGCGGCATTCGCGTTACGCGCTGTTCCTGTCGGGCGTGGCGGCTTGCGCGGCGGCGGCAGTGGCTTGGATTTTCGAACTGTTGTTGGGCAGTGCCGCCTTGGGCGGGCTGCGCGGGGAGGCGGTGTTGGAATATGCGTTTGCCGTGTGGCTGGTGTCTATGCTGACGCTGCCCAAACGCTTGACGCGCGCGCCGGTGCAGCCGGTGGTGTTTCACAGAAAAAAATAGGTTGGAACGGGAAATGCCGTCTGAAACGCCGATACGCGGTTTCAGACGGCATGTTTTTCCGTTAACATTACGCCTGAACATGGACAGGATAGGGATATGGAACGCAAAGAACGCCTGCGTGCAGGCATTGCCGCGATGGGGCTGGATATTTCGGAAACGGCACAGGACAGGCTTTTGGCCTATGTGGATTTGTTGAAAAAGTGGAACAAAACCTACAATCTGACCGCCCTGCGCGACGAGGAAAAAATGATTGTCCATCATCTTTTGGACAGCCTGACGCTGCTGCCCCATATCGAGGGTGTGCAGACGATGCTGGATGTCGGTTCGGGCGGCGGACAACCCGGCATTCCGGCAGCAGTGTGCCGTCCGGATGTGCAGATAACCCTTTTGGATGCGAATACGAAGAAAACAGCTTTTTTACAGCAGGCGGTTATCGAGTTGGGATTGGACAATGTGCGCGTGGTGTCGGGGCGCGTGGAGGCGGTTTCGGACGTGCGTGCCGATGTGGTTACCAGCCGTGCGTTTGCAGAACTGGCGGATTTTGTGTCTTGGACGGCGCATCTGTTGAAAGACTGCGGCTACTGGGCGGCGATGAAGGGCGTGTATCCGCAGGAAGAAATTGACCGCCTGCCGCAGGATGTGTGCGTCGAAAAAGTCCAAAGGCTCGACGTGCCGGGCTTGGATGCGGAACGCCATATCGTTATCCTGAGCAAGCGTTGAGCGCGCTTCAGACGACATGAATACCTTTTTTGTGCGGATAAAGGTAAAATTCCGCACTGTTTTTCTTTTTTCAACATCAGACGGGACACGGGCGGGACATGAGTGTGAACATCCTTGCCATCGCCAATCAGAAGGGCGGTGTGGGCAAAACGACGACGACGGTAAATTTGGCGGCTTCGCTGGCATCGCGCGGCAAACGCGTGCTGGTGGTCGATTTGGATCCGCAGGGTAATGCGACGACGGGCAGCGGTATCGACAAGGCGAGTTTGCAGTCCGGCGTTTATCAGGTCTTATTGGGCGATGCGGACGTGAAATCGGCGGCGGTACGCAGCAAAGAGGGCGGATACGCTGTGTTGGGTGCGAACCGCGCGCTGGCCGGCGCGGAAATCGAGCTGGTGCAGGAAATCGCCCGGGAAGTGCGTTTGAAAAACGCGCTCAAGGCAGTGGCGGAAGATTACGACTTTATCCTGATAGACTGCCCGCCTTCGCTGACGCTTTTGACGCTTAACGGGCTGGTGGCGGCGGGCGGCGTGATTGTGCCGATGTTGTGCGAATATTACGCGCTGGAAGGGATTTCCGATTTGATTGCGACCGTGCGCAAAATCCGTCAGGCGGTCAATCCCGATTTGGACATCACGGGCATCGTGCGTACGATGTACGACAGCCGCAGCAGGCTGGTTGCCGAAGTCAGCGAACAGTTGCGCAGCCATTTCGGGGATTTGCTTTTTGAAACCGTCATCCCGCGCAATATCCGCCTTGCGGAAGCGCCGAGCCACGGTATGCCGGTGATGGCTTACGACGCGCAGGCAAAGGGTACCAAGGCGTATCTTGCCTTGGCGGACGAGCTGGCGGCGAGGGAGTCGGGGAAATAGGTCAATCTAAATCGGGCTGCCCGTGCCTTTATGCTGTTTGGCCGGGTGCGTTAATATGGCGGATTAAAATAAAAATACTTATATCGTCATTTATAGTGGATTAACAAAAACCAGTACGGCGTTGCCTCGCCTTAGCTCAAAGAGAACGATTCTCTAAGGTGCTGAAGCACCAAGTGAATCGGTTCCGTACTATTTGTACTGTCTGTGGCTTCGTCGCCTTGTCCTGATTTTTGTTAATCCACTATATCGTCATTCCCGCAAAAACAAAAAATCAAAACAGAAAACTGAAATATCGTCATTCCCGCGCAGGCGGGAATCTAGGTCTGTCGGTACGGAAACTTATCGGGAAAAACGGTTTTTCCAACCCTGAGACTCCGGATTCCTGTTTTCGGCGGGAATCCGGTTTTTTGAGTTTCAGTCATTTTTGATAAATTCTTGCAGCTTTGAGTTTCTAGATTCCCGCTTTTGCGGGAATGACGAAATTTCAGTTTTTGATTTTTTGTTTTTGTGGGAATGACGGTTTGGAAGTTTCCCGAAATTCAAAAAAAAAACGGAAACCGGACGGACTGGATTCCCGTTTTCACGGGAATGACGGATTTTAGGTTTTTTTTTGATTTTCTATTTTTCTCGGGAATGACGGTTGGGAAGTTACCTGAAATTCAAAAAAAAACGGAAACCGGATGGATTGGATTCCCGTCTGCTCGGGAATGACGGATTTTAGGTTTCTTTTTTGATTTTCTGTTTTTCGCGGGAATGGCGGTTGGGAAGTTACCTGAAATTCAAAAAAAAAAAACGGAAACCGGACGGATTGGATTCCCGTCTGCTCGGGAATGACGGATTTTAGGTTTCTTTTTTGATTTTCTGTTTTTCGCAGGAATGACGGTTTGGGTTCTTTCTCTTTGAAGTTGCGATGCTGGAAATGCCGTCTGAAGGCTTCAGACGGCATTTTTGTGCCGGTTTAAAACAAGGCCTGTTGCGCGAGCAGGTTTCTGACGGGGGCGAAGTCGCGGCGGTGTTCAGGCAGCACACCGTATTGTTTGAGGGCTTCCAAATGCTGCTTCGTGCCGTAACCTTTGTGTTTGTCAAAACCGTATTGGGGATGGCGTTGCGCCAGTGCGTACATTTCCGCATCGCGTGCGGTTTTTGCCAAAACGGATGCGGCGGATATTTCGATGATTTTGCTGTCGCCTTTGACGACGGCTTCGGCGGGGATGTTCAAATGTTCGGGAATGCGGTTGCCGTCGATGAATATTTTTTCGGGATGCACAGCCAAACCGTCAACGGCGCGTTTCATGGCGAGCATGGTGGCGTGCAGGATGTTGAGGCTGGCGATTTCTTCGGGCGAGGCGGCGGCGACGTGCCACGCAACCGCCTGATTTCTTATCATTTCGGCAAGCGCGTCGCGTTTTTTCTCGCTGAGTTTTTTGGAGTCGGTCAGTCCGGGCAGGTCGAATGTTTCGGGAAGGATGACGGCGGCGGCAAAAACGCTGCCGACTAAAGGTCCGCGTCCTGCCTCGTCCACGCCGGCGGTCAGTATGTGCATGATGTTTCCTGTCGGGATGGTGGGAATGCCGTCTGAAAAGGGTTTCAGACGGCATCGTACCGATGTGTTTATTTTGCGTCTTTAAACCCGCGCTTCAAATGCACCATCAGCAATGCCACTGCCGCAGGGGTTACGCCGGAAATGCGGCTTGCCTGCCCGACGGTTTCGGGTTTGTGCTGGTTGAGCTTTTGCTGCACTTCTGCCGACAAGCCTTTGACTTTGCCGTAATCGATGCCGTCGGGCAGTTTTAAGGTTTCGATGTCGCGGCGGCTGTCGATTTCTTCGTTTTGGCGGTCGATATAGCCTTGGTATTTGACTTGGATTTCGACTTGTTCGATGACTTCGGCGGAGAGATTTTCAGACGGCATCGCGCCTTCGAGCGTCATCAGTGCGGCGTAGTCGAGGTTCGGGCGGCGCAGGAGGTCGTGCAGGTTGGCTTCGCGGCTGAGCTTTTGTCCGAATACGCGGATTTGTTCGCTTTCGGCGAGTTTCTGTGGTGTGTACCACGTTGTTTTCAAACGTTGGATTTCGCGTTCGACGGCTTCGCGTTTTTCGTTGAACATACGCCATTGCGCTTCGCCCACCAAGCCGATTTTGTAGCCGTCTTCGGTCAGGCGCATGTCGGCGTTGTCTTCCCTGAGTTGCAGGCGGTATTCGGCGCGGCTGGTGAACATTCGGTAAGGTTCGTTCACGCCTTTGGTGATGAGGTCGTCCACCAATACGCCGAGATAGGCTTGTTCGCGGCGCAGCAGGAGCGGGTCTTGTTCGCGGACGTATTGCACGGCGTTCGCGCCTGCCAATAAACCTTGCGCGGCGGCTTCTTCGTAGCCGGTCGTGCCGTTGATTTGCCCGGCGAAGAAGAGGCCTTGGATGGTTTTGGTTTCGAGGCTGGCTTTGAGGTTGCGCGGATCGAAGTAGTCGTATTCGATGGCGTAGCCGGGGCGCAGGATATGGGCGTTTTCCAAACCTTTCATACTGCGGACGAGCGCGATTTGGATGTCGAAGGGCAGGCTGGTGGAGATACCGTTGGGGTAGTATTCGTGCGTGGTCAGACCTTCGGGTTCGAGGAAAATCTGGTGGCTGTCTTTGTCGGCGAAGCGGTTGATTTTGTCTTCGATAGACGGACAATAACGCGGGCCCACGCCTTCGATTTTGCCGGTAAACATCGGGCTGCGGTCAAAGCCGCTGCGGATAATGTCGTGTGTTTTCAAATTGGTATGCGTAATCCAGCAGGACACTTGGCGCGGGTGCATATCGGTGCTACCGCGCACGGACATGACGGGAACGGGCGTGTCGCCGGGCTGTTCGGTCAGTTGGGAAAAGTCAATCGTGCGCCCGTCGATGCGCGGCGGCGTGCCGGTTTTCAGACGGCCTTGCGGCAGCTTCAATTCGCGCAAACGGCCGCCCAAGGATTTGGCGGAGGGGTCGCCGGCGCGGCCGCCTTCGTAGTTTTCCAAACCGATGTGGATTTTGCCGGACAAAAACGTGCCTGCGGTCAACACCACGGCGCGTGCTTTAAACTCCACGCCCATCGCGGTGATTACGCCGCTGATGCGTTCGCCGTCGAGCGTTACGTCTTCGACGGCTTGTTGGAAAAGGTCGAGGTTTTCTTGGTTTTCCAACATTTCGCGAATGGCGGCTTTATACAAAATGCGGTCCGCCTGCGCGCGCGTGGCTCGCACTGCCGCGCCTTTGCTGGCGTTCAGACGGCGGAACTGGATGCCTGATTTGTCGGTTGCCAACGCCATTGCGCCGCCGAGCGCGTCGAGTTCGCGTACAAGATGGCCTTTGCCGATGCCGCCGATGGAAGGGTTGCACGACATTTGGCCGAGCGTTTCGATGTTGTGTGAGAGCAAAAGCGTCTGCGCGCCCATACGGGCGGCGGCAAGCGCGGCTTCGGTACCGGCATGGCCGCCGCCGACGACGATGACATCGTAGGTTTTGGGGTAAATCATGTGGGTCATGTGTGTATTGCCTGACGGTGTTTCAGACGGCATTCCAAGCAGGATGCCGTCTGAAAAACGAAATGGATTCAAAAGTAAAGGGTTGGGATTGTACGCTTGTTCGCCCTGTTTTTACAGTGCGCGGAAAGGGAAAAGCCGCTTCGCGGGGAAGCGGCTCCGGTAAGGGCGGGATTTACCAAACGTCGGATTTGATACGGCGTTTCAGGCCCGGATGTTCGGAAAGTTTGAACTCGGGGTCTTTGCCCATTTTCAGCTTGGCGGTGTAATCGCGCAGCAGCATAAATGCCAATGGCGAGAGCAGCAGGATGGCGACAAGGTTGATCCACGCCATAATGCCCATTGCCATATCCGCCATATCCCAGACCAAAGGCACATTGGCAACCGCACCGAAATAGACCCACGCCAAAACCAGCATACGGAAGACGGCGGTAATCAGCCAATGGCTTTTGATGAATTGGACGTTGGACTCGGCATAGGCATAGTTGCCGATAACGGTGGAAAAGGCAAACATAAACAGAATGACGGCGAGGAAGCCCGCGCCCCATTGCCCCACTTGGCTGACAATCGCCGCCTGCGTCAGCGCCGCACCGCTCAAATCGCCGTAAGGCTGTTGGTAAATCAAGATGATGAAGGCGGTGCAAGAACAAACGATGATGGTATCGACAAACACGCCCAGCATTTGAATCATACCTTGCGAAACAGGGTGTTTCACTTCGGCGGCGGCGGCGGCGTTCGGCGCGGAACCCATACCCGCCTCGTTGGAATACAGGCCGCGTTTGATGCCCATCATCATCGTTTGCGAAATCAGACCGCCGAGTAAGCCGCCTGCTGCCGCGTCGAATTTGAACGCGCCCGAAAAAATCTGACCGAACACGTCCGGAATCATCGGAATATTGGTCAAAATGATGAAAAGCGCGATAAAGAGGTACAAAACCGCCATCAGGGGGACGACGATTTCCGCCGCTTTAGATACGCGCCTGATGCCGCCGAAGATAATCGGCGCGGTTAAAATCACCAGGGCGACGCCGACATAATGAGGCTCCCAGCCCCACGCCGCTTTGACGGTATCGGCAATGGTATTGGTCTGAACCGCTTCAAACACAAAGCCGAAACAGAAAATCAGACTCAGGGCGAACAACACGCCCAGCCATTTCTGTCCCAGCCCTTGAGTGATGTAGTAGGCGGGGCCGCCCCGGAAATGGTGGTTGTCGTAGTCGCGGACTTTAAAGAGCTGCGCCAGCGAAGATTCGACAAACGCCGAACTCATACCGATTAAGGCGGTTATCCACATCCAAAACACCGCGCCCGGCCCGCCGACTTTGATGGCGATTGCCACGCCCGCGATATTGCCCACGCCCACGCGGCTGGCAAGGCCGGTTACAAATGCCTGAAACGGCGTGATGCCGTGAGGGTCGTCCCCCCGTTTGCGGCCGCCGAGCATTTCTTTGATGCTGCGTCCGAGCAGGCGGAATTGGACAAAGCCCGTGGCGACGGTGAAGAAAATCCCCGTGCCCAAAAGCATATAGACCAAGTACGACCACATCGGATCGTTGATGGCGCCGACCCAGCCGTGCAGCCATTCGGTAAAGTTTCCGTTCATATTGCTTCCTTAAAGTTGAAACCCGCACATATGGCAGTATGTAAGCAGGCTTTAAATTTTGTAAACGCCTATTCTAGCAGATTGTCAACAAAATCAGAAAAATTTACATCGCCGCGCGGCTGCGGCGTTAGAATCGCATTTTGTTTGGAGCAAACACGATGAAACAGCCTGTTTTTGCCGTTACTTCCGGCGAGCCTGCCGGCATCGGTCCCGATATTTGTTTGGACTTGGCATTTGCACGCCTGCCTTGCCGCTGCGCGGTATTGGGCGACAAAAACCTATTGCGCGCGCGCGCCGAAGCCTTGGGCAAAAGCGTCGTCCTGCGCGATTTCGATCCGGTCGGGGACGGCGCGGCATACGGAGAGCTGGAAGTGCTGCACATCCCGACCGCCGAAGCGGTTGAGGCGGGCAAACTCAATCCCGCCAACGCCGCCTATGTGCTGCAACTTCTAGACACCGCGCTCGCAGGCATTTCAGACGGCATTTTCGACGGCATCGTTACCGCGCCGCTGCACAAAGGCATCATCAACGACGCGCGCGCAAGCACAGGTTTTTTCAGTGGACACACCGAATATCTGGCGGAAAAAAGCGGCACGGGGCAGGTCGTGATGATGCTTGCCGGCAAAGGCCTGCGCGTCGCCCTCGTAACGACCCACCTGCCGCTGAAAGACGTTGCCGCCGCCATTACGCGGCCGCTGATTGAAAGCGTCGCACGCATTCTGCATCACGACTTAAAACACAAATTCGGCATCAAAAATCCCAAAATCCTAGTCGCCGGACTCAACCCCCACGCCGGCGAGGGCGGACACCTCGGACACGAAGAAACCGACACCATTATCCCCGCGCTCGAAAACCTGCGTCACGAAGGGATAAACCTTGCCGGCCCGTATCCGGCGGACACATTGTTCCAACCGTTTATACTCGAAGGTGCGGATGCCGTATTGGCGATGTACCACGACCAAGGGCTGCCCGTGTTGAAATACCACAGCTTCGGACAGGGCGTGAACATCACGCTGGGGCTGCCCTTTATCCGCACCTCCGTCGATCACGGCACCGCGCTCGATTTGGCGGCGACCGGCAGGGCGGACTCCGGCAGCCTGATAACTGCCGTGGAGACCGCCGTCGAGATGGCACGCGGCAGCCTTTAAAGATGATAAAAGACCCGTCATTCCCGCGCAGACGGCATCGTCCACCCTCCGCCGTCATTCCCGCGTAGGCGGGAATCCAGACCTTCGGGCAGCGGCAATATTTAAAGATTATCTGAAAGTTTGAGGTTCTAGATTCCCGTTTTCACGGGAATGACGAAAGGTTGCGGTAAGCACGGGAATAGCGAAGCTTTAGACGGCATCATCCACCCTTTGCGCCGTCATTCCCGCGCAGGCGGGAATCCAGACCTTCGGGCAGCGGCAATATTTAAAGATGATAAAAGCCCCGTCATTCGCGTATGCCGTAAAAAATGCCGTCTGAAATTGTTTCAGACGGCATTGCAGGTATCCGAACCCATGTAAAAAAGAGGTTCTGCGGAACAGAACCTCTTTTTGCCGCCGTCGGTTCAGCCTTGCCGGGTTTCGACTTGGATCATTTCTTCGGCAGGGACGGTTGCGGCTTCTTCCAGCTTGGGTTGTTCGGAACGGCGGATGCCGCGTACGGCTTGGACTTCGGGTTGTGCCGCCCATGCCTTCAATGCGGCAGGGTCGGTTTCGATCAGGACGAGTCCGCCGATTTGTGCGGTTTCCCGTGCCTGTTCCGCCGCAGCCGTAAAGGTTGCGGTTTCAGACGGCATTTCCTGTGTTGCGGCTTTCGGTGCCGCGCCTTCGGGCAGGATGGCGGCGGCGGCACGGCGGATTTTTTCCGCCGCATCATAAACCAGTGCGTCGCCGTTTGAAACGGCGGAAGATGCCGTCTGAACGGGTGTGGCGATGAGCGGATCGGCAATGCTGACGGTAATCGGCGCGTTTGCGTCGGTTTCTCCGAAAACGTGTGCGGCGGCGGAACGGACTTTGTCGGCAGTGTCGTGAATATTCAGGTACTGCTCGATTTTGGCGGCAGACGGGATATTGCGTTTTTTGCCGTTTTGACGGCGGTCGCGCTGATTGTTGCGCTCGCGGCGTTCTTTGGCATCTCGGCTGTCGCGTTCGCGGCGGTTGCGTTCGGATTTGGGCTTGCTGCCTTTGTCTTCTGCGGTATGCGGTTCGGACGGCATGTCTTCCGCTGTCTGAACGGCTGTTTCGGCAACGGCGGCGTTTTCCGGCGCGGTTTGGCCGCGTTCGTTGCGGTTGCCGTTGCGGCGGCGTTTTCCGGTTTGCACTTCGGTTTCGGACGGTGCGGCATCTGCAACGGGTGCGGCAGGCTGTACGTTGCGGCCTTGGATTTCCGCTTCGTCGGCGCGTTCGGCGGCACGGTCGCCGCGTTCGTTGCGGCGGCGGTTGCCGTTGTTGCGCGTTTCGGCTTTGTCGGCGCGCGCTTCCTGCCCGGCAGTTTTGCCTGCCACTTCGCGGACTTCTACTTTGCTGCCTTCGCGTTTGCTGCGGCGCGGGTTTTGGCGGCGGTTGTTGGAGCGGCTGCCGCTGCGGTTTGCCGTGCTGCGTTTTTCGGAGGTTTCGGCAGCGGGCGCGGCTTGGGTTTCGCTGCCGCCGAAAATGCGTTTGAGCCATGCTTTGAAGCTGTCCCACCAGGAGGTTTTTTTCTCGGGGGCGGCAGTCGGGGCGGGGCTGGTGTGGCGCACGCCTTTGACGGCGGGTTCGGGACGGGCGGCTTTGGCTTTTTCGCCGCCGAACGGTTTGGCGGATTCGTCTTCTTCCGGCTCGGCAACGCGCTTGTAGCTCGGTTCGCCGTCTTCTTCTACGTCGTCGGTGCGGATGCGGTTGATTTCGTAGTGCGGGTTTTCGAGGTGGATGTTCGGAATCAGGACGACGTTGACATCCAAACGCTCTTCCATTGCAAACAGCTCGGCGCGTTTTTCGTTCAGCAGGAAGGTGGCGACATCGACGGGCACTTGTGCGTGTACTTCGCCGGTGTTGTCCTTCATCGCTTCTTCTTGAATGATGCGCAAAACGTGCAGGGCGGTGGATTCGATGCCGCGAATCACGCCGGTGCCGGCGCAGCGCGGACAGGCGACGTGGCTGCTTTCGCCCAAAGCCGGTTTCAAACGTTGGCGGCTCAATTCCAAAAGGCCGAAGCGGGACAGTTTGCCCATTTGCACGCGGGCGCGGTCTTTTTTGAGCGCGTCGCGCAGGACGTTTTCCACATCGCGCTGGTGTTTGGGGTTTTCCATGTCGATGAAGTCGATAACGACCAAACCGCCCAAGTCGCGCAGGCGCATTTGTCGGGCGACTTCTTCGGCGGCTTCCATATTGGTTTTGAAAGCGGTGTCTTCGATGTCCGCGCCGCGTGTGGCGCGTGCGGAGTTCACATCGATGGAGACGAGGGCTTCGGTGTGGTCGATCACAATCGCGCCGCCGGAAGGCAGGCTGACGCTGCGCGAGAACGCGCTTTCGATTTGGTGTTCGATTTGGAAGCGGGAAAACAGCGGCGTGTGGTCTTCGTAGAGTTTCAGACGGCCTATATTGCCCGGCATGACGTAGCTCATGAACTCGGCAACTTGGTCGTAAACTTCTTGATTGTCCACCAAAATCTCGCCGATGTCGGGGCGGAAATAGTCGCGGATGGCGCGGATGAGCAGCGAGCTTTCCATAAAGAGCAGGTAGGGGTCGTGGTGCGCTTCGCCTGCTTCTTCGATCGCCTGCCAGAGTTGTTTGAGGTAGTTCAAGTCCCATTCCAACTCTTCCGCGCTGCGGCCGATGCCTGCGGTGCGGGCAATAATGCTCATGCCGTTCGGAATGTCGAGTTCCGCCATCGCGGCTTTGAGTTCTTGACGCTCTTCGCCTTCGATACGGCGGGATACGCCGCCGCCGCGCGGATTGTTGGGCATCAGTACGAGATAGCGTCCTGCGAGGCTGATGAAGGTGGTCAGCGCCGCGCCTTTGTTGCCGCGCTCGTCTTTTTCGACTTGGACGATGACTTCCATGCCTTCTTTGAGCACGTCCTGAATGCGCGCGCGTCCGCCTTCGTAGTCTTGGAAGTATGAGCGGGAGACTTCTTTAAACGGCAAAAAGCCGTGGCGGTCGGTTCCGTAATCGACGAAACACGCTTCCAGCGACGGCTCGATGCGGGTAATGATGCCTTTGTAGATATTGCCTTTACGCTGTTCTTTGCCCAGCGTTTCGATGTCCAAATCCAGCAGGTTTTGTCCGTCGACGATGGCAACGCGCAGCTCTTCGGCCTGCGTTGCGTTGAATAACATTCTTTTCATGATCACCTCGTGGACGGGCGGCATTCGGGCTCGCCGGTCCGGTTTGGCACTCCGGAATGCTGGGTTTTCCGATGTTTTCGGATGGAACCGGTAATCAGTTTTTGAGTTGAAAATCCGCAGGGATGCACGTTCCGAGGAACCGTGTGCGGAAGGGTCGGATAAAGAAGGCAATAAAGATCGATGCGGCGGTCTGTCTGCCGCGTTCCGAGCGGTATGGTCGGAAAAATGGGTGCCGGCTTCTTCTTGTTATCGTGATGCCTGTGTTTTCGGGCGGTTTGCGTTCGGGCCCGTGTCCTGGCTGCCGTCTTACTTCCGCACCGAAACGGCAAAATCAATTCAAACTTGATTACGTTCTGCGCCTGCCGGCTGGGAACAGGCGCAGGGAAAATGCTTTGCGGAGTGCGTTTTTAATATAAAATTCCGTTTTAAAGTAAACCGTTTCAGGGGGCGCGGCGGGCGCGCTTTCTGCTGAAACGGATGTTCGGATTATAGATGAAAACGCACGAAATAAGCAAAGGTTCGGTCAGCCTGATAGGGGTTGCCGAACACGAGGCGGGGCAACGCCTTGATAACTATCTGATAAAAATCCTCAAGGGCGTGCCCAAGAGCCATATCCACCGCATTATCCGCGCCGGCGAGGTGCGGTTGAACAAGAAACGCTGCAAACCCGACAGCCGTATTGCGGAGGGAGATACGGTGCGGATTCCGCCTGTGCGCGTGGCGGAGAAGGAAATGCCGTCTGAAAGGCGTGTCGCCGTGCCGGCGCGTGCGTTCGATGTTGTTTACGAAGACGACGCGCTGCTGGTGGTCAATAAGCCTTCCGGCGTGGCGGTACACGGCGGCAGCGGCGTGAGTTTCGGAGTTATCGAACAGTTGCGCCGCGCCCGTCCGGAGGCGAAGTATTTGGAGTTGGTTCACCGTTTGGACAAGGATACGAGCGGTTTGCTGATGGTGGCGAAGAAACGCAGCGCGCTCGTCAAACTGCACGAAGCCATCCGTAACGACCACCCCAAAAAAATCTACCTTGCGCTGGGGGTGGGCAAACTGCCGGACGACAATTTCCATGTCAAACTGCCCCTGTTCAAATATACCGGCGCACAAGGCGAAAAGATGGTGCGTGTCAGCGAGGACGGGCAGGCTGCGCATACGGTGTTCCGTGTGTTAAGCCGTTTTTCAGACGGCATTTTGCACGGTGTCGGGCTGTCGCACCTGACTTTGGTGCGGGCAACGCTGAAAACGGGTCGCACGCACCAAATCCGCGTGCATCTGCAATCTCAAGGCTGTCCGATTGCGGGCGACGAACGCTACGGTGATTATCAGGCGAACCGGCGTTTGCAGAAGTTGGGTTTGAAGCGGATGTTTTTGCATGCCTCCGAGCTGCACCTGAACCATCCGCTCACGGGTGAGCCGCTGGTGTTGAAGGCGGAGCTGCCGCCGGACTTGGCGCAGTTTGCGGTGATGTTGGAAAACGGGACGAAAATGTGAACCTCGATGCCGTCTGAAGCCTTCAGACGGCATCGGGACGTGAAAGTATGTGGGGACAGACGAATATGGTTGATAAAAAAAGCCCTTTGATTGCCGTCAGTGTCGGCGAAGCGTCGGGCGACCTGTTGGGGGCGCACCTGATACGCGCCATCCGAAAGCGTTGCCCGCAGGCGCGGTTTACCGGTATCGGCGGGGAACTGATGAAGGCGGAAGGTTTCGAGAGCCTTTATGATCAGGAGCGGCTGGCGGTGCGCGGCTTTGTCGAAGTGGTCAGGCGGCTGCCGGAAATTTTACGGATACGCAGGGGGCTGGTACGGGATTTGCTGTCGTTGAAACCTGATGTCTTTGTCGGCATCGATGCACCCGATTTTAATCTGGGTGTGGCGGAGCGGCTCAAACGGTCGGGGATTCCGACCATGCATTATGTCAGTCCCTCGGTTTGGGCGTGGCGGCGGGAACGCGTGGGCAAAATCGTGCATCAGGTCAACCGCGTGCTGTGCCTGTTCCCGATGGAGCCGCAGCTTTATCTTGATGCGGGCGGACGTGCGGAGTTTGTCGGTCATCCGATGGCGCAGCTTATGCCCTTGGAAGACGACCGTGAAACGGCGCGGCAAACTTTGGGCGTGGATGCCGGTATCCCCGTATTCGCCCTGCTGCCCGGCAGCCGCGTCAGCGAAATCGACTATATGGCGCCGGTGTTTTTTCAGACGGCATTATTGTTGTTGAAACGCTATCCCGCCGCACGCTTCCTGCTGCCTGCCGCAACTGAGGCGACGAAGCGGCGTTTGGCGGAAGTTTTGCAGCGTCCGGAGTTTGCCGGATTGCCGCTGACGGTAACCGACAGACAGTCTGAAACGGTGTGCAGGGCGGCGGATGCGGTGCTGGTAACGAGCGGTACGGCGACTTTGGAGGTGGCGTTGTGCAAGCGTCCGATGGTCATCAGCTACAAGATTTCGCCGCTGACCTATGCTTATGTGAAACGCAAAATCAAAGTGCCGCATGTCGGCCTGCCGAATATCCTGTTGGGTAAGGAGGCCGTGCCGGAATTATTGCAATTTGAAGCAAAACCGGAAAAACTGGCGGCGGCGTTGGTGGACTGGTACGAACACCCCGATAAGGTTGCCGCGCTGCAACAGGATTTCAGGGCGTTGCACCTGCTGTTGAAAAAAGATACGGCGGATTTGGCCGCGCGCGCGGTTTTGGAAGAGGCGGGATGTTGAGCGGTTAATGGATTATTTTCCCGAAGCAGCACGTATTACAAGAAAAGGGGGAGAAATTGTGATTAATGGCACATCAAACAATAAGTATTTAAGAGGAATTCCAAATGAAGCAGAACTGGCCCGAATGGGATTAAGGTTAAAATATAATGGTCTGTTAACTGATTAATTTTTGTTATATATGATTTATGATTATAGCTTATACTAATACTAATACGCTTACTTACCTTGTTTCATTTGTTCTTCGTAAATTTCTATTTTAGGCAATTGTGTCAGTTCAATAGGGCAAGTTGCGCCCCACCAAAAATGTTCTACATAAAACCAAGGATTATCTGGAAAATATAGCAACATCTCTTCCATATCCGGCCAAATTTTTCTTAATTCATCTACTTGTGTTTTTGGCGAACCGGTTAATATTTTTGGAGGATTTTCACGATAATCACATAATTCAATAACACCATCTGATAAAAGTTCGTCCAAAAAATCAAAAAATCTAATTTTTAAATTTGGATCTTTGATATCCATATTTAAATAATTTTTATAAACACCAAAAATACCACCTAAATATTCACAATATTCTAAAAGATTATATTTTATCTTCACATTCATAACGTAACCTTTATCTAAATTTTAATTCTAATCTTTGCCCACGTACTGAATCAGGTTGATTCCTAAACTCAATCGTCCATTTTGCTCCAGTTTGTTCTCGGCTAGTTGAAAAATTCCTTAAAATGAAGGAAGAGTTTAAGCAACTGAAATTTCAGAAGAGTGATGGAAGACAATTAGTATCAGACGAGCTTAAAACCATTGTATTTGAAAAGGTAAAATAATATGACAGCTTATACCATTCCAAGAAAAGATCATCAATTTTTGTATATAATTGAGGGGTCTCTATTAAGCTATACTTTGAAAAACAATGAATTTCATATCATCGTCAATTGTGTGGATTATCCGGATTTACCTCAAGAGCTTCCTACCCCCAGTTATTCAGACTGGGTAAAAATTAAATTCAAGCAGTTCAGCTATCTGAAATTTATCTATGGATACGCTACAAAGAGCCAAGATATAAATATCGATAATACCTTGGAGCTTGGAGAATTAAAGCAGGATGATGAAATCTTGGATTATGGAGGTACGCTGGAATTGATAGGCGGTAGGTATGATCTTCCGACCGGTTTTAGCATAGATATAGTTTGCCGGGAAATAGAGTTAGAATTTTTAGATCAGGAGAGTTTTAATTAAACAAGCCGTAGCTTGTTATGCTGCGCAGGCAACTTTATCGTATTTCCTTTTCGGTTGAAACCCCGCCCTTTAGGGCGGTAGAATCAGACTTTATTTGGGAGGGGCGTAACCCCTTCCGAATCAGGGCAACACATAGGGCGACGCTTTATGTGTCGTCCTGTGTGTTGAAACATTGATATGCCGATACGGAGCCTGTCGGCAAAATGCCGTCTGAACAATATCTTTTCAGACGGCATTTTGTATGGGGGTTAACGGTTGTTCAGCCCGAGTACGTCCTGCATATCGTACAAACCCGTTTTGCCGTTTACCCAAACTGCGGCGCGGACGGCGCCGGCGGCAAAGGTCATGCGGCTGCTTGCCTTGTGGGTGATTTCCACGCGTTCGCCGTCGGTGGCGAAGAGGGCGGTGTGGTCGCCGACGATGTCGCCTGCGCGGACGGTGGCAAAGCCGATGGCAGACGGATCGCGCGGGCCGGTGTGGCCTTCGCGGCCGTAAACGGCGCATTGTTTGAGGTCGCGGCCGAGCGCGCCGGCGATGACTTCGCCCATACGCAGGGCGGTGCCGCTGGGGGCATCGACTTTGTGGCGGTGGTGGGCTTCGATGATTTCGATGTCGTAGCCTTCGTTTAATACGCGGGCGACGGTGTCGAGGATGCGGAAGGTGAGGTTCACGCCGACGCTGAAGTTGGCGGCGAAGACAACGCCGGTTTTTTCGCCGGCGGCCCGGATGGCGGCTTTGCCCGCATCGTCGAAGCCTGTTGTGCCGATGATGATGCAGACACCTTTTTCAACGCATTTTTGCAGGTGTTTGAGGGTCGGCTCGGGGCGGGTAAAGTCGATGAGTACGTCGCTTTGTGCGAGAACGGCGTCAACGTCGTCTGAAATGGCGATGCCGGTTTTGAGTCCGACGGCGTAGCCTGCGTCCAGCCCGAGGGCTTCTGAGCCTGAGTGTTCGAGCGCGCCGGAAAGGACGGTGTCGGGATGGTTGTTGACGGCTTCAACCAATACGCGCCCCATGCGGCCGTTGACGCCGGCGATAGCGATTTTGAGCGGTGTCATGTGTGTTCCTTATTGTTTGTCTGCGTTTTGTTTCGCGCGGAGGGCTTCGGCGGCATTTTGGAGGGCGTCGCCTTCGGCGCGGACGAGCACGCCGTTTTCAAAATAGACGGTCAGATTGCTGCGTTCTTTGATAATGCCGTTGCGGGAGGTGTTGAAGGTATAGTCCCAGCGGTCGGTATGGAATGCGTTGTGCAACATGGGGCTGCCGAGCAGTAGTAGGACTTGGTCTTTGGTCATGCCGGCGCGGAGGGAGGCGACGGCGCGGGGTTCGAGTTCGTTGCCTTGGATGATTTTGAGTTTGTAGGAGGGAAACAGCGAGACGCGTTCGACGCTGCACGCGGTCAGGCTGAACAGGGCGGAAAGGACGAGTATGAGGGTTTTGTTCACGAGAGAACCTTTCTGTGCAAATCGGGATGTCTAGTGTAGCACTGCTTGAATATTTTATAAAAGCGAACGATAATCATACGCTTAAGCGGTATTTCACCCTGTCTGTGTCCGACTGCCCGTCCGCCGTTGCGGTTTTGCTATTGCAAACTGCTATGGTGTGATAGTGGGCAAGCAGGCTGAAATTGCGTATTATAGCGTCTATTATTTTACAGGGATATTGAATATTATGGAAAAATTCAGCAACATTGCGCAACTGAAAGACAGTGGACTGAAAGTTACCGGCCCGCGTTTGAAGATTTTGGATTTGTTCGAGACTCATGCGGAAGAGCATTTGAGTGCCGAGGATGTGTACCGTATTTTGTTGGAAGAGGGTGTGGAAATCGGTGTGGCAACGATTTACCGCGTGCTGACCCAGTTTGAGCAGGCGGGTATTCTGCAACGCCATCATTTTGAAACGGGCAAGGCGGTTTATGAGTTGGACAAGGGCGACCACCATGACCATATCGTCTGTGTGAAATGCGGCGAGGTAACGGAATTCCACAATCCCGAAATCGAAGCCCTGCAAGACAAAATCGCGGAAGAAAACGGCTACCGCATTGTCGATCACGCGCTGTATATGTACGGCGTGTGCAGCGACTGTCAGGCCAAGGGCAAACGTTAAATCCGGACGGTTTGTTGTTCAGACGGCATTCATGATTTTGGATGCCGTCTGTGTTTTTGGAGAACTGCCATGCGTATTCCGCTGCTTGCCCCTGACAATTATGCCTTTCCCGATCCTGCCTATGCTTTGGCCCGGTGCGACGGGCTGGTCGGCGTGAGCGGCGATTTGGATGCGGGGCGGCTGCTCGAGGCGTATCGGAACGGCGTGTTTCCGTGGTTTTCTCGGGACGGTTGGTTTTTTTGGTATGCGGTCGGCCCGCGTGCGGTGATTGTTCCCGAACGTCTGCACGTTCCGCGCTCGCTGGCGAAAACGCTGCGCAACGGCAGCTATCGGGTTGCGGTCAACGGCTGTTTTGCGGAAGTGGTCGCGCATTGTGCGGCAGCGGCGCGCCCGAATCAGGACGGAACTTGGATTGCGCCCGAGTTTCAGACGGCATATTTGAAGCTGCACGAAATGGGACACGCGCATTCGTTCGAGTGCCATTATCCCGATGAAAGCGGTGAAACGAGGTTGGCGGGCGGGTTTTACGGCGTGCAGATCGGTAGCGTGTTTTATGGCGAGTCGATGTTTGCGTTGCAGCCGGATGCGTCGAAAATCGCGTTTGCCTGCGCCGTGCCGTTTTTGGCGGATTTGGGCGTGGGACTGATAGACTGCCAGCAGGACACGGAACATATGCGCCGTTTCGGTTCGGAGCTGCTGCCGTTTGCGGATTTTGCCGAACGTCTGCGGATGTTGAACGCCGTGCCGTTGAAAGAGGAAATCGGGCGGCGCGAAGTGGCGTGCAGGGGGCTTTGATGGCGGCTTATGCTCCGGTCAGGTTTAAATATAGTGGATTATAGTGGATTAAATTTAAATCAGGACAAGGCGACGAAGCCGCAGACAGTACAGATAGTACGGCAAGGCGAGGCAACGCCGTACTGGTTTAAATTTAATTCACTATAAAATTGGAAATGACGACAGCCGGGTAAAATCACGGTGAAAAATGCCGTCTGAAACTTGAAAACATCGGGTTTCAGACGGCATTTTGTTTGACGGTTTATTGCTTATTTGAGCGGGCGCACTTCAAGTCCGAACATGCGGCGTGCGGTGTTCAGCATTTGGCAGCTGAAGCCCCATTCGTTGTCGTACCACGCGAAGACTTTGACCATGTTGCCGTCGATGACTTTGGTCAGCGTTGCGTCGAAGTGGCTGGCTTCTGTGGTGTGGTTGAAGTCCATGGAAACCAATGGCAGGGTGTTGTAGCCCAAAACGCCTTTGAGCGCGCCTGCTTCCGAGGCGGCTTTCATCAGTGCGTTGATTTCTTCGACTGTGGTGTCGCGCGCGGCTTGGAAGCTCAAATCTACCAAGGATACGTTGACGGTCGGCACGCGGATGGCGAGTCCGTCGAGTCTGCCTTTCAATTCGGGCAGAACCAAACCGACGGCTTTTGCCGCGCCGGTTTTGGTCGGAATCATGTTTTCCACGCCGCTGCGGGCGCGGCGCAGGTCTTTGTGGCGCACGTCGGTAACGGTTTGGTCGTTGGTCAGCGCGTGGATGGTGGTCATCGCGCCTTTGACGATGCCGACGCTTTCGCTCAACACTTTGGCAACCGGCGAGAGGCAGTTGGTGGTGCAGGAGGCGTTGGAAACGACAGTCATGTCGGCGGTCAGGACGCTGTCGTTCACGCCGTACACGACGGTTGCATCGACATCGTCGCCGCCCGGTGCGGAAATGAGGACTTTTTTCGCGCCGCTTTCGAGGTGGATTTTGGCTTTTTCTTTGCTGGTGAACGCGCCGGTGCATTCCATAACCAAATCGACACCGAGTTCTTTCCACGGCAGTTCGGCAGGGTTGCGGGTCGAGAAGAAGGGGATTTTGTCGCCGTTGACGATGAGGTGGCCGCCGTCGTGGGATACGTCGGCATCGAAACGTCCGTGTACGGTGTCGAATTTGGTCAGATGGGCGTTGGTTTCAAGGCTGCCGCTGGCGTTGACGGCGACGATTTGGAGCTGGTCTTGAATCTGGTAGTCGTAGATGGCGCGCAAAACCTGGCGGCCGATGCGTCCGTAGCCGTTGATGGCGACTTTGATGCCCATGGTTTGTTCCTTTGTTGAGGGGTTGGGTAGATTTTCGGGGCGGATTATAGCAAATTTGTAGTGGCGTGTAATTAATATTTTATTGAAAACGGCGCGGCCGGAAGGGTGGGCGGCACGGGTGCGGCGGACGGAGAGCTTGATAAAATGCCGTCTGAAACGGTTTTCAGACGGCATTTCGGGGAAGGGTCAGGAGGCGGTGTTTTGTGCGGTTTCCTGCTTGGCTTTGTATTGTTTGAGGTATTCGAGGGCGGCGGCTTTTTCGCTGTCGCTGCCGTATTTCATATCGCGTTGGGCGCGGCGCAACTCGGCGCGTTCGCGGGCTTCGGCTATCTGTTTCGCCTGATAGCCTTGGCGGTTGTCGGCGGCAACGAGGCGTTCTTGTTGGGTTTGCGCTTTTGCCATGGCTTTGGCGATGAGGTCGGCGGGGTTGAACGACGGTTTTTCCGGTGTGTCGGGCGTTTGCGGACGCGCGTTGCGGACGGCGGCTTCGCGTTCGGCAAGCATGGCTTTGCGTTCGTCGGCTTCGCGCTGTTTGCGTTCGTTGCGTTTGAGGTAGCGCGCACGCGCGTGTTCGGCGGCGGCAAAACGGCTGTCGGCGGACAGGCTGAAACGGCGTGCGCGCGGCAGGACGGTGTCGGCAACGGGCTGCATATGGATGCAGTCCACGGGGCAGGGGGCGACGCAGAGTCCGCAGCCGGTGCATTCGTCGGCGATGACGGTGTGCATAAGTTTGCCCGCGCCCATAATGGCATCGGCAGGGCAGGCGCGGATGCAGGCGGTGCAGCCGATGCAGGCGGTTTCGTCTATCCGGGCGAGTGCTTTGGCTTGGGTTTTGGCGGGTGCGACAAGGGGTTTGCCGAGCAGGGCGGCAAGGTCGCGGACGACGGCCTCACCGCCCGGGGCGCAGAGGTTGTACGCTTCGCCTGTTGCGACTGCCTGTGCGTAGGGCAGGCAGCCGTCGTAGCCGCATTCGCGGCATTGGGTTTGGGGAAGCAGGCGGTCTATGGCGGCGGCTGTGGCGGTCATGTCGGTGTGCGGCTCAAAATCGAAAGGGCGTATTTTAGCAGAATTGTATGCCGCAACTGTTTCGGACGATGTGTAGTGTTTTGTTATAATGCGGCGGCGTGTGCCGTTTCAGACGGCATTTTGTCTGTTTTTCCTGTTCGGACGGCCTATGAACGAATTTTCTCTTGCCCCTATTGTGATTGTTTTGCTGGTGTCGGTCATTACGGTGATCCTGTGCCGCAAGTTCAACATTCCCTCCATGCTGGGCTACCTGCTGGTGGGCTTTTTGGCGGGGCCCGGTATGCTCAGCCTGATTCCGAAAAGCCATGCGACGGATTATTTAGGCGAAATCGGGATTGTGTTTCTGATGTTCAGCATCGGTTTGGAGTTTTCATTGCCCAAATTGAGGGCGATGAGGCGGCTGGTGTTCGGTCTGGGCGGTTTGCAGGTCGGCATTACGATGCTGTCGGTAATGGGCATACTGATGCTGACGGGCGTGCCGTTCAATTGGGCGTTTGCCGTGTCGGGCTCGTTGGCGATGTCGTCCACGGCGATTGTGAGCCGGATTTTGTCGGAAAAGACGGAATTGGGGCAGCCGCACGGTCAGATGGCGATGGGCGTGCTGCTGATGCAGGACATCGCCGTCGTGCCGCTGATGATTCTGATTCCCGCGCTGGCTGGCGGAGGGGACGGAAATATTTGGGCGGCCTTGGGTTTGGCGTTTGCAAAAATGCTGCTGACGCTGGGGCTGCTGTTTTTCGTCGGCAGCAAAGTCATGTCGCGCTGGTTCAGGTTGGTTGCCAAACGCAAGTCGTCTGAACTGTTTATGATCAATGTGCTGCTGGTAACCTTGGGTGTGGCTTATCTGACTGAGCTGGAAGGGCTGTCGATGGCGTTGGGCGCGTTTGTGGCGGGGATGCTGCTTTCGGAAACGGAATACCGTTTCCAAGTCGAAGACGACATCCGTCCGTTCCGCGACATCTTGCTCGGTTTCTTCTTTATTACGGTTGGTATGAAGTTGGATGTGCAGGCCTTGATCGGCGGCTGGCGGCAGGTATTGATGCTGTTGGCAATGCTGCTGGTGTTGAAGGCACTGGTTGTGTTTGCCATTGCCTTCAAAATGAAACATTCGGTCGGCGACAGCCTCAAAACGGCTTTGTATCTCGCGCAAGGCGGCGAGTTCGGCTTCGTGATGCTGGCCATTGCCGGGCAGCTTGATATGGTTTCGCCCGAATTGGAACAGGCGGCGACGGCGGCGGTTCTGCTGTCGATGATTATCGCGCCCTTCCTCTTGGGCAGCAGCGATGCGCTGGTCGGACGTTTGGTCAAGTCGAGCTGGGACATGAAGTCGCTCGATCTGCACAGTATGCTGGTAGAAACCATGAGCAAGTCCGACCATGTGCTGATTGTCGGCTTCGGCAGGGGCGGGCAGACGGTCGGGCGCGTCCTCGCCCAAGAGGATATTCCGTATTTCGCGCTCGACTTGGACATCGCGCGCGTGCAGGTAGCCAGAAGTGCGGGCGAGCCGGTGTCGTTCGGCGATGCGAAACGCAGGGAAGTATTGGAAGCTGCCGGTCTGGGACGGGCGAAAATGGTGGTGGTTACGCTCAACAATATGCACGAAACGCAACACGTTTTAGACAATGTGCTGTCCATGTATCCTAATATGCCTGTGTATGCGCGCGCCACCGACGACGATTATGTGAAAACGTTTACCGATATGGGCGCGGAAGAGGCTGTGTCCGACACTAAAGAAACCGGACTCGTGCTGGCAGGCTATGCGATGTTGGGCAACGGCGCGTCGTACCGGCACGTCTATCAGACGATGGCAAATATCCGCCACAGCCGTTATGCCGCGTTGGAGGGGCTGTTTGTCGGCAGCGACGACGAAGCGGGATTCGGGGAAAACGGAAAAACGGTTTGCCGCCATGCTTTTTCTTTGGTGCAAGAGGCTTATGCCGTCGGAAAAACAATCGGCGCACTGCCTTTGGATAGGCACGGCATCAAACTGCTGTTCGTCCGCCGCCGTACCGCGAGGATTGAAAATCCCGTTCCTTCCTTCGTTTTGGAAGGCGGAGACATATTGGTCGTCGTCGGCAAAAAGGATGAAATTATTTTGTTTGAAAACTGGAGTTTGCAGGGAATATAAATGAAATTCCGAAATAAGGCTTGCGCCATTTCCGGTTATTTGGTTTAATAGCGTTTTCGCAAATCGCAAGGGTGATTAGCTCAGTTGGTAGAGCGTCTGCCTTACAAGCAGAATGTCGGCGGTTCGACTCCGTCATCACCCACCAAGTTTCCTTTCATTGTTGCAAACAATGGATGCGCGGTGGTAGCTCAGTTGGTTAGAGTACCGGCCTGTCACGCCGGGGGTCGCGGGTTCGAGCCCCGTCCGCCGCGCCAAGTTTCAAAATACTGACTCTGTCGGTATTTTTTATACACGGGTGATTAGCTCAGTTGGTAGAGCGTCTGCCTTACAAGCAGAATGTCGGCGGTTCGACTCCGTCATCACCCACCAAGTTTCCTTTCATTGTTGCAAACAATGGATGCGCGGTGGTAGCTCAGTTGGTTAGAGTACCGGCCTGTCACGCCGGGGGTCGCGGGTTCGAGCCCCGTCCGCCGCGCCAAGTATTGAAAATACCGACCTTAGGGTCGGTATTTTTTCGTCTGCCCGATTTGATGGGTTTGTCTGTTTTGGGTCTGTTTCGCCCGGATATTGCTGTTTTAATCCGGTTTTTTATCATTGGATGGTATTTTCGATACGGATTCGGACAGTTGTTGCGTGCTGTTCTGATGTTGCTTACTGTCGTATCAATGGGCAGGAGGATGCTTGCGGATTTTATGGCTTCCTTCTTGCCATTTTTTGGGTTGAAATGTCGGCGGATATGTCGGATGTTTTTGAAAATGCCGTCTGAAGGTTTTCAGACGGCATTTTTGTCAGGCGGTTTCGGGTTCGCGGATGGGGAGGTTGAGGAGGGCGGCGGTTCCGGCCAGCAGTGCGTCGGCATACCACATCCAGCCGTAGTCGCCGAATTGTGTAATCACGATGCCGCCGATGTATGAGCCGAGGAATCCGCCGATTTGGTGGCTGAGCATCGTCAGTCCGAACAGGGTGGCGAGGTAGCGTGTGCCGAAGAGTTTGCCGGTAATGGAGGCGGTCGGTGTGACGGTGGCGAGCCATGTGAATCCGAGTGCGGCGGCGAAAATGTAGAAGTTGAAGTCGGTTTTGGGTGAGAAGATGTAAATCAGCACCATGGCGACGCGTGAGGCGTAGAGTCCGAACAGGACGTGTTTTCCTTTGAAGCGTCCGGTGCACCAGCCTGAGAACACGCAACCGGCGATGTTTGCCAGTCCGATGATGGCGATGGATGTAGAGGCGACGGTGGCGGGCAGTCCGCACAGGGCGACTTCCGTGGGTAGGTGGGTTACGAGAAAGGCGATGTGGAAGCCGCAGGCAAAAAAGCTCAGGTGCAGCAGGATGTAGCTTGGGGTTTTGAAGGCGGTTTTGACTGCTTCTCCGAGGCTTTGTCCGTGTGTGGCTTGGGCGTGTTGGGTGTGGGCGGCGTTGTTGCCGCCGGCAAGCCACCATGAGACGGGCAGAATCAGCAGGGCGATTGCGCCCCAAACGTAAAATGTGCCCGTCCAGCCGACTTCGGGCAGGACGACGAGTCCTTGAACCAGCGGTGCGAACAGGAATTGTCCTGCCGAACCGCCGGCGTTGACCAGTCCGGATGCCAAGCCGCGTTTGTGTGCGGGGACTTGGGCGGCGACCTGCCCCATAATGATGGAGAAACCGCCTGAGCCTGTGCCGAATGCGAGCAGCAGCCCGACGGCAATCATCAGCCCCCAATAAGTCGGGATGTTGGGGGCAATCAGGCAGGCGCAGACGAGCAGGACGGCGCCGCCGCTTAATACCCTGAACGCGCCGAAACGGTCGGCAAGCGCGCCGGACAATGGTTGCGATACGCCCCACATCAGTTGGAAAACGGCGATGATGAGGCTGAATTGGGCAATGCTCAATTCGGTGGTGTTGACGACGGGTTGGACGAACAGTCCGAGCGTCATCCTCATCCCGATGGTAATCAGCAGGATAAATGCGGCGGCGGCAATGACCGCCCAGAGTTTGGGTGTTTTCGATGCGGTGTGCGTCATAATGTGTATTTTGAGTCGGTTAAGTTTGCGGATTTTAACAACCCTGATGATTCGGGCTAAATAATTCCTGATTCTTTGGATATAGCCAACGGTATGCCTGCCGATGCCGTCTGAAAGGGCTTAATGGGCATTTGCGGTTCGGGTTAATATTTGTGCCGTATTTGTTAGTTCCGGTTAGTATAGTGGATTAACAAAAACCGGTACGGCGTTGCCTCGCCTTAGCTCAAAGAGAACGATTCTCTAAGGTGTTGAAGCACCAAGTGAATCGGTTCCGTACTATTTGTACTGTCTGCGGCTTCGTCGCCTTGTCCTGATTTTTGTTAATCCACTATATTTTTGCCCGACGGGGTGAAAAATACAGTTGCTACGTCCTCCCCTACACAACACCTGACGACCGCTGAAAAAATTTCAGGCGGCATTTTTATCAAATGCAAAAATATTCCGTCATTCCCGCGAAAGCGGGAATCCGGAAACTTAACGCTGCGGCAATTTGTCGGAAACGGCTGAAACTCAAAGAGCCAGATTCCCGCATGCGCGGGAATGACGGGATTTAGCGGGAATGACGGCGGGGGTGGTTTGGTGGTTTGGATTGGTTTTGGTGGGCTGAAGCCCACCCTACAGCCCATCCTACGCATCTGAAACTCAACGAACCCGGATTCCCGCCTGCGCGGGAATGACGGGGGTGTGGCGGGAATGACGGGGGTTTATCAGAAATGACCGAAACTCAAAAGTCGGCAGCCTTGTTTACGCCTTCAAAATATCGAGCAATTTCAAATCGACTTTTTCGGCATCGAATTTATCTTTGGCAATCGCATAACTTGCATTCCCCATCAGGCGGACGGCTTCCCTGTTTTCGATAAAATAAATCATTTTTTCGGCCAAGATGCGGGGATTCCAAGGTTCGATCAGGAAGCCGTTGACCTTGTCGGCGACCGTTTCCCTGCATCCGGGGACATCCGTCGTAATCACTGCCCTGCCGACGGCCATTGCCTCCTGAGTGCTTCGGGGAACGCCTTCCCTATAATAAGACGGCAATACGAATATATGATGCGCCTTTATCACTTCGGAAACATTGTTTACAAAACCGGGGAAACGGATAATATCGCGGGCGGCAAGGCGTTCCAAATCGCCCCCCCCCC
>NZ_CAUIZY010000007.1:0-114111 GCF_962747855.1 Neisseria blantyrii | reverse complement strand
CCCCCCCCCCCCCGCATTTGCGTAAGAAAGTGTAATCCCTTTAATTATAAGGGAATGTTGACAATTAGAGCGATTCCCCTAGGCTGACTTCCATAATACAATGAGACTGTCAATAAGTGTGTATGGCCGTTTGCCGTCCGACGGCCGGAAGCATCAAGAGCGTGGGCGGCGTATCACAAACAGAGAGAATCAATGAACAAAATTTTCCGTGTCATTTACAGTCAGGCAACCCAATCTTGGGTGGCCGTGTCGGAATTGACAAAAGCACATAAAAAACAAAGTTCGTCAAATGCACAAAAAAATGCAGTGAACATTTCGGGAAGCATCTTCAAATCCTCCGTTATCGCCTTAGGGTTGTTAGCGGGTGCGAATGCGGCTTATGCCGTCAATACGGCGGGGTCAGGACAAGGAACGGCTGTGGCTTGGGGGGCTAACTCAAGTGCGGATTCAGGAACTTCTGTGGCTATTGGTAATAATGCGAGAGCCAATAATACGGATGGTATAGCCATTGGTGCAGGTGCATATAATGACCGCAAGGATGTTGATGGCGCGATTGCTATAGGTAAGGGAGCACACAATAGCCAGAAAGAATCTATCGCCATTGGTGTGTCTGCTGATAATGTGGGTAATAACTCGATTGCCATCGGTAATACGGCGAAAACGAAAGATGGTTCGGAAGCGATTTCCATCGGTAGTAATACGGTAGCTAAATCGCAATCTGTCGTCTTAGGGAATAAAGCAACGGCAGGCAGTAAAGGTATTGCAATCGGCTATAACGCAACGGTGACACACCAAAATGGCATCGCGCAAGGTTATAAGGCATCCAGTTCTAACACAGATGCGGTAGCATTGGGAAGGGAGGCTGTATCCTCCGGCGGCGGATCGGTTGCTTTGGGTCAAGAGTCAAAAGCTACGGGAAATCACGATATTGCAGTAGGTCCGTTAGCAGCGGCAACAGGAGCTGACTCAGTGGCAATTGGTTATAACAGTAAGGCTAATAAATACCGTTCTGTAGCGATTGCAAATGAAGCGGTTGCCGATGGGGAGCACGCTGTTTCTATCGGTTGGTATGCAAAAGCCATCGGAAAAGAAAGTGCAACCCTTGGTGATCATGCACAGGCTCATGCAGAACACTCGATGGCTATAGGCTCTAACTCAAATGCGCGGGAAGACAATGCCATTGCCTTGGGTACGTATGCAGATGCGGCAAAACGAAACGCGCTGTCCTTGGGTACTTCTTCTCATGCAGGTCAGGACGCGGTAGCAGCCGGATATAAAGCGGAGGCGGCAGACAGGTCGGTAGCGATTGGTTCTGAATCAGCATCGCTGAATGAAGCAGATATTGCGATAGGTAAAGGGGCGAGAGCGATTGGTTTGCAAGGGGCAATCGCGGCCGGTCTCGGTACAAGGGCAGTCGGGCATTCTTCTATTATGATTGGCGGTTCGGATATTTCGGAGGCGGCAAGTCAAACCGTCAATTATGTCGAAGAAGACAAGACAAAAGTGACAGATGTTACCGTGGATGAAATGATTAATGGTGCAAAGGTGAAGCGTCATTACAAAGTTATCGGTACAGATAAGAAAAGCGACACGCTTGCCACAGCCTATAAGGCACTGACCGGAAAGGAAATGAACACGACTACTTTGGATTATTCCGATTCAAAGAACCAAAACGGCCATTCCTCTATTTCCCTCGGTATCCACGCCCTGTCTACAGGGCATTTGGGTACGGCAATCGGCACGGGCGCGCGCGCCAACAGCCTCGGCTCAATCGCACTCGGCGCGGGGGCGGTGGCAGACCGTCAAAATGCCGTGGCAATCGGCACCGGTTCGACAACCGAGTTGCAAGGCACGCGCCAAACCGACGTTTCCTACAACGCTGCCGGATCGATTGTCTCTTCTGATTCGCCCGATGTCGCCTATACCTTCAGATGGGCGGGCGGTATTAATACTTCAGCTGGCGACGTGGTGTCTTTCGGCAGTGCAGGTGCGGAACGCCAGTTGAAAAATGTGGCAGCAGGTCGTGTGGCAGAAGATTCAACAGATGCTATCAATGGTTCTCAACTTAACTCAATTGCAAAACAGGTAGCTTCAGGTTGGAATATTGCAGGCAACGATAAAACTAAAGTATCTGGTATTGGCTCTGATGATCAAGTGAACTTTGTTAATGGTAATGGTACGACTGTAACTGTTGAGAAACAAAATGAAGTGAAATCTGGCGACAAGGTTACAACAGCAAAAGGTGCAAATGTTAAGTTTGATGTAAAAGCCGCCGACGATTCTTTGGAAGTTGGTGCAAACGGCGTGAAGGTCAAGGCTTCAGGCGGCATCAAGACAACGACGGATGGCATTAAGGTCAATACGGGCAAAGGTCTGAAAATCGATACGGCTGGCAACAAAGTTACGGTTGATACCGACGGTACAACAATCACTGTCGGCACAGACGACAAAGTGAAGGCGGTTACAGGCTCGATAGAAACGGTTACAGATGACAATAAAACCGGAACGGAAAAAGCCGGGCAGGTGCGTGTTGCAGATGCGGAAAAAGGCAAGCTGGCGACAGTCGATGCAGTGGCAAGTGCCGTCAACAATGCCGCGTGGAGCATTACGTCCGGCATCGACGGCGGCAGCTTCGCAATGTCCGGCCATACCAAAACCACCGAAAAAATCAGCGCGGGCGGCAGCGTAACCTTTAAAGCGGGCGACAACCTGATAATCAAACAGGCAGGTACGGACTTTACCTACTCGCTCAATCCGATTTTGGCAGATTTGACTTCTGCCGAGTTCAAAAATACGGCAGGCGATACGACCTCAATTACTTCAGACGGTATGACCATCACGCCAGCCGCACCGGGTGGCGGAACGGCGAAACCTGCCGTAACCCTGAACAAAGACGGCTTGAACAACGGCGGCAATGCGATTTCTAATGTGAAATCTAATCTTCCTGCTACTAAAAATAGCGATACTGCAAATACAGCAGCTGCGCCAAGTAATGCCACGAAAACTCAAGCAGTGCCAAATACAACGAATATGAAAGGCACAGATTATGTCAATCCAAACAATGCCGCTACCGTAGGCGATGTATTAAATGCAGGTTGGAACTTGAAAGGCAAGGGTACAGCGGTTGACTTTGTAAAAGCCTACGATACTGTGGATTTTGTGGACGGTGATGGTACAACTGCGTCTGTTGAAAGCAAGGATGGTCAAACCTCGACAGTGAAATACAGTGTAAACACCACGACAATCAAAGCCGATACAGCTAATGTAGGCAAGGTTAAAGCAGAAAGAGCAGGCAATACATTTGCAACAGCAGAAACTGTAGCAAGTGCGATTAATGATGCCTATTGGAAAGCGGCGGCTTCAGGTAATGGTGTAACAACGGATGTAGCAGACAATGTGAAAGCCGGCGACACGGTTACCTTCAAAGCAGGCAAAAACCTGACGGTCAGCCATACCGCCAACAGCTTTGAATTTGCCACCACCGACACGCCTGAATTTACCAGTGTCCAATTCGGCAACAACGGCCCGAAAATCACCAACGATGGTGATAACTTAAAAGTCACTAAAGCGGATGGCACAAGCCCGACCAAAATCACCAACGTGGCTAACGGTAGCGATGGCAACGATGCTGTAAACGTAAACCAATTAAAAGCAAGCGGTTGGAAAGTTGCAGGAA
The DNA here is from genome assembly GCF_962747855.1 of Neisseria blantyrii. Taxonomy (NCBI): domain Bacteria; kingdom Pseudomonadati; phylum Pseudomonadota; class Betaproteobacteria; order Neisseriales; family Neisseriaceae; genus Neisseria; species Neisseria blantyrii. The sequence continues at coordinate 110,435 of NZ_CAUIZY010000007.1, read as the reverse complement.
ATAACAAAACTGACGTTGGCACCATCAATCCAAGCGAGCAAGTGAATTTCTTGGATGGTAGTGGCACAACCGTAACTGTTGAAAAAGATAAAGGTGCAGACGGCAAAGAAAACGGCAACGTCAACGTCAAATACGATGTGAACGTTGGCAATGGTTTACAGAAAGATACGGCAAGCAATACTATTTTTGTAAAACCAGCGGATAGAACAATTACCGTTGGTACAGATGGCATGAAAGTAAACACGGGCGATATTGCAACGGAATCAACGGGTAAGGCAACAACTGCACTAGATAAAGCGATTGCAGAGGCGACCAAGGAATTGGATGAAGCGACCAAGGCTGGGGATATTACTGCACAGCAAAAAGCACAAGAGAAACTTGATGCTGCAAATAAAGCAAAAGCTGATGCGGGCAAACAGATTGCGACGGTAGAAAATGTTACTGAAGCCATCAACAAGGCGGGTTGGAATGCCATTGCTGCTAAAACTGAAAATGGAGAGGTGTCAGGTGAAGTAGCGCAACTTGTGAAACCGGGCGAAACCGTTACATTTGAAGCGGATAAAAACATCAAGATTGCTCAAAATGGAAGTAAATTCACATTCTCGACAAAAGATAATGTTGAATTTACTACGGTAAAAGTGGGTAAGGATGATGCTGCAACGGGTAAAAAACCGGTCAGCTTAACAACCGAAGCGGCAACAACTGCCGATAATAATCAGACAGGAAAAGCCCCGACGACCGCGTTGAATATCAGCAGCGGCACGGGCACAGATGCGAAACCGACGCAAATTACAGGCGTGGGTTCGGTGTTGAATACGACAACGGTTACAAGCGCGCCGGACGGCACCACACCGACAACCCAACCAAAATTGGTTAATTTGGGTACGGCACATAATCAGACGGCATTGGCAGACAATGTTTTAAACTCTGCCGCCACCGTGCGCGATTTGGCGAATATGGGCTGGAAAGTTTCGTCAGATGAAACGACGGGTGCAAAAGGTGCATATTTAGATGTGGTAAAAAATGCAGACGAAGTGAAATTCGTCGGCAAAAACGCAGCCAAAGTATCGGGTAAAACCGAGAACGGCGTACGCACCATTACCGTTGATGTGGAAGTGCCTGATGTTAAAACTGCCAAGCTGGTTTCAAGCACCGACGGTTCTGTGATTGCGCCGTCAACTGATTCCAAGCTTCAAGACGTATTAAAAGCTGCAAAAGACGAGTTGGCCGCATTGCCTAACACTGCAACTAAAGCGGCAAAAGAAGCGGCTGAGAAAAAAGTCAAAGATGCCGAAACGGCATTAAATAAGGCTTTGGATGACAAAGGCGTTGCCACGGCTAAAAACGTTGCGGATATGATTAACAATTCCGGCTTTACGCTGAAGACTTCCGCCACTGACGACGGCAAGAAAGATGACACATCGACAGGCAGCGAAGTTATCAAACCGGGCAAAACCGTTGAAATGGTTGCAGGTAAAAACTTAACCGTAAAACAGGAAGCGGACGGTAAAGTAACTTACAGCCTGAATCCGGAATTAATCAGCCTGACCAGCGCAGAGTTTAAAGCCGACGGCAAACCGACGATGAAAATCAGTTCAGACGGCATAGTCATCACGCCCGCTGCGCCGACGACCGGCGGTAAGCAAAAACCGAATGTTAGTCTGACCGAAAATGGCTTAAACAACGGCGGCAATGAGATTACCAGCGTAGCCGGCAACCTTGACGGCGCGAAAACCGGTACGACCGAGCCGACAACTGAAGCAGACAAACCGACAACGCTTAATAATAGTAACGCGGCAACCGTAGGCGACGTGTTAAACAGCGGCTGGAACATCCAAGAAAAAGGCACGGCAAAAGACTTTGTCAAAACCTACGACACCGTAAACTTCGCACAAGGCGACGGCACGGACGTGTCTGTCAGCGTGTCTGCCGACAAACAGACCTCGACCGTGAAATACAGCGTCAAAGCTACCGACAAATCTTTGGAAGTCGGCGCAAACGGCGTGAAGGTCAAGACTTCAGACGGCATCGAGACTACGACGGACGGTATTACCGTGAAAGCCGCCGATAAAACGCTTACCGTCGGCAAAGACGGCGTAAAAGTCAATACAGGCGCGATTGCCGCAGCAAATGGCGGCGAAGACCAAACTGCCGATCGCGGCAAGGTAACCGTTACCCCAAAAACCAAGGCAGACGGCACGACGGAAACACAGGCGGAGGCGGAAACCCGCGCCGCTTCCGAGATTGCCACAGTGAAAAACGTTGCGGATGCAATCAACAGCGCAGCGTGGATTGCCAAAGTGGAAAACACGGAAGACAGTGTGGATACGCCGACCGAAGACGATAAAGGCACGGCGGTCAAGGCGGGCGACACGTTGAACCTGAAAGCGGGCAAAAACCTGAAAGTCAACCGCACCGAGAAGGACATTACCTTTGCCTTGGCGAAGGACATTACGGTTGACACCGCCAATGTAGGAAACACGCTGACCATCGGCAAAGACGGGGCGAAAGTCAATATCGCAAGCGGTGCAAACGGTCTGACCCTCTCCGGCACGGAAACCGCCGCCGACGGATCGACAAACAACAAAGCCCCGGTCTATCTGAACGGTATCAAGCCGACCCTGACCGACACCTTGGCGGGCGGTACGACCGCCCATATCGTCGGCAACATTAATGCCGCCGCCTATCACCGCGCCGCCAGCGTTCAAGACGTGTTAAACAGCGGCTGGAACATCCGGGGCGCGAAACAGGCGGGCGGTAATGTCGAAAACGTCGATTTCGTCCGCACCTACGACACCGTGGACTTCGTTAGCGGTAATAAGGCAACGACGGATGTTACCGTTGCCGCAGAAGACGGCGGCAAACGCGCAGTCGTTACCATTACCGCCAAAAATGACGCCGGCAGCATCACGACGGCGGGTGGTAAGGTTGTCGTCGGCACAAACAATCAGGCAGACACCGACCCTAAAGCAGGGGACAAAGTGGCAAAAACCGGCGATGTGGCAAACGCCATCAATCAGTCGGGATGGAAAACCAATGCGACCAAAATCGACGACGTGGCGGCAACCGACACAAACAAAACCCAATTAATCAATCCGGGCGATGCCGTCAATTACGAAAACGGCAACGGCACGGTTGCCAATGTGGAAGTTAAGCAAGGCAAGGACGGCAACCCCGATACCGTCAGCGTGAAATATGATGTCAAAGCCGACGGCACGACCATCAAAGTGGGCGATGACGGCAAAGTTACAGCCGTAACGGGCGAAACGGAAACACTGTCGGCAGATGCAGACGGCAAGAAAAAAGGGCAGCTTAAAGCCAAAGACGGCGACGGAGGCAAGCTCGCCACGGTGGAAAGCGTCGCCAATGCCGTCAACAGCGCGAAATGGTATGCGAAGGCGGACAACGACCAGACCGCCACTGTCGGCAATACGGATAAAACCACCAACGACGAAGGCGAGGCGATGGGCGCGGGCAACACGTTGACGCTGACGGCGGGCAAAAACCTGCGCGTCAAACGCGTCGGCGGCAAATTTACCTTTGCCACTGTGGAAACGCCCGAGTTTGAAGGCGTAACGCTGAAAAAAGGCGGCAACACCGTCAATATCGCGCCGACCGCAAACGGTTTGAACTTAAGCAAATCCGATGCGGCAGGTGGTGCGGCTCAACCGGTGAGTATTACAGGCGTAACTAGCGGTTTAGCGACTTATCCGCAAGTTGACAACAAAGATACGCCAAAAACAGGCTTGGTTGATTTAAGCAAACCGACTACAGGCACTCCGGCAGTCGGCGACAATACCGCCGCCACCGTGGGCGACTTGCGCGGTATGGGCTGGGTGCTTTCTGCCGATAAGAAAACAGACAATCTCGCTGAGGCTTACAACGCGCAGGTAAAAAATGCCGAAGAAGTGAAATTCGTAGGTGCGTCGGGCGTTATCGTTTCCGGTAAAACGGAGGGCAATGTCCGCACCATTACAGTGGGCGTGGATCACCAGCTTGCGACGAACAATTCGGTCAAATCGGTGGAATATACCAAGAAAGACGGAACAAAAGTCTATCCGAAAACCGTAACTAAAAATGACGGCACGACGGAAACCAAGTTTTATCCGAATGCCGACGGTACGGGAGACGAAGTGCCGGCAGGCGACGTAATCGTTTCGGTCAACGGCGCGAACGGCACGAAATCTCCGACCACCTTGTCGAATGTTAAATCAAACCTCCCTGAAACACGCAACACGGCGGATGCCGACAAACCGGCAAGCAAATCGCAATCCGCCCCGACAATCGGCACGGCTGAGGGTAATGTGAATGCGAACAACGCCGCCACTGTGGGCGACATCTTAAACAGCGGCTGGAACTTGAAGGGCAACGGAAGCGCGGTTGATTTTGTCAGGGCGTATGACACTGTGAACTTTGTAAACGGCAAAGGTACGACGGTCAGCATCGAAACCGACGGCGCGGAAAGCCGGGTGAAGGTGGATGTGGATACGGCGGATTTGACCGCGTCAAACGGTAAAATCAACGCGCCCGATTTGAAGACATTGGAAGATGCCGTGAAGGCGGCAAAAGCTGATGCCGACGCGAACCCGACGGATGAGGCGAAAAAAACCGCATTGGCAAAGGCGGAAGCCGATTTGGTGAAAGAGCAAAATAAAGGTGTTACGGCGCAGAATGTGGCAAAAGCCATTAACGAGTCCGGCTTTACGCTGAAAACTTCCGCCACTGCCGCCGACGACAATCTGACTGCTGATAATACCCTGAAGAACAACGGGGAAGTCATCAATCGGGGTAAAACCGTTGAAATGGTTGCAGGTAAAAATCTGACCGTGAAACAGGATGCGGGCGGCAAAGTCACTTATGCGACCAAAGACGACGTTGAGTTTGCAACCGTGAAAATCGGTAAAGATGAAGACGGCAAAAAACCGGTCAGCCTGACGACGGAAGCAGCTAAAGAAGCATCCAATAACGATGCGGCAAACAAACCGGCAACGGCACTGAAAATCTCTTCAGACGGCAAACCGGCCCAACTTGTCGGCGTGGCATCGGTGTTGAATACAAGCGAAGTCATCACCAAACCGAACGGCGATAAAAAGGCGGACGGTAAGCCGGCAGAGTCGAAAACGGAAAAACTGATCAATTTGGCAGGTACAGATACCGCACCAGTGAACAAGAACGCCGCCGCAACCGTAGGCGATTTGCAAAATATGGGCTGGGTGGTATCGACCAAAGACGGCAACGGCTACACCGATGTCGTGAAGAACGCCAACGAAGTGGACTTCAAAGGCGGCAACGGCATCGAGGTGCGCGGAAGCACCGCCGCCGACGGCACGCGCGTGATTACTGTGTCTGCCAAAGAAGGCAAGGTTACCAACAAAGTCGAGATAACCAAAACCGACGGCTCGAAAGTCAATGCGGTCATCATTGACGGCAAATACTATGAGGACGATGGAAAAGGAAAACCGAAGACGAAGACGGAAATTCCCGCTGCGGATATTAAATCGGCAGACAATGGCGGTTCGGGTTTTGTAACCGGCAACACGGTCGCCAATGTAATCAACAAATCCGGCTGGAACGTCGGATTGGCAGAAAAAGCCAAAGCGGATGCGGCATTCGGCGACAGCAAATACGCGCTGGATGCGGGCAATCCGGAAAAAGTGAATCCTGACGACAATATACACTTTGCCAACGGCAACAATACCGTCGTTAAAGCGGCAACGGTTGAGGAAGTCGACAAAGACGGTAAGACCGTAACCAACACCTACATCAGAGTAGATGCCAAGTTGCCGATAAGCCAGATTTCCGCTATCGATGAAAACGGCAATAAAGTGGTTAAAGATGCAGACGGCAACTGGTATCCCGGCAAAGCCGACGGTACTGCCGACAAGACCCAGCCTAAAGTCGATCCGGCGAAAGTCCGCCAGTCTGCCAGCATGGACCCTGAGAACAAGGGCGACCGTTATACGCCGCTTGCGAAACGTTCCGACGATGCCGCGCTGACTGTCGATCAGAAAGACGCATTGTCCAAGCAGCAGGATCAATATGCCAAAGCTGCTGCCGACAAGATTGCCGAACAGCTGAAAGGTCAGTCTAAAGCCGTTATCGAAGCCGCTCAAAAAGCCGCAGCAGAAGTCGCACGGGTTGAAGCGAAAGACAAATACCTGAAAGACAACGGTTTGGACAAAGGTATCGGCGGTACGGTCATTACCAATGTTGCCTGGGGTCAGAAACCGGGCGATGCCGTAAACGTCGATCAGCTGCAAAACAGCGGTTGGAATTTGGATTCCAAAGCGGTTGCAGGTTCTTCGGGCAAAGTCATCAGCGGCAATGTTTCGCCGAGCAAGGTAAAGATGGATGAAACCGTCAACATTGATGCCGGCAACAACATCGAGATTACCCGCAACGGTAAAAATATCGGCATCGCCACTTCGATGACTCCGCAGTTTTCCAGCGTTTCGCTCGGTGCGGGGGCGGATGCGCCGACTTTGAGCGTGGATGGGGACGCATTGAATGTCGGCAGTAAGAAGGACAACAAACCCGTTCGCATTACCAATGTCGCCCCGGGCGTTAAAGAGGGGGATGTTACAAACGTTGCACAACTTAAAGGCGTGGCGCAAAACTTGAACAACCGCATCGACAATGTGGACGGCAACGCGCGTGCGGGCATCGCCCAAGCGATTGCAACCGCAGGTTTGGTTCAGGCGTATTTGCCCGGCAAGAGTATGATGGCGATCGGCGGCGGCACTTATCGCGGCGAAGCCGGTTATGCCATCGGCTACTCCAGTATTTCCGACGGCGGAAATTGGATTATCAAAGGCACGGCTTCCGGCAATTCGCGCGGCCATTTCGGTGCTTCCGCATCTGTCGGTTATCAGTGGTAAGGGCTTTTTCGCCTGTCTGCTGTTGGGGCAGGCGGAAGGTTTGAAGGAAGGGCGGCGATTTGCCGCCCTTTTTATTTGGGCGTGCCGCATTTTCAACCTATGCCGTCTGAAAGGGCCTTCAGACGGCATAGGTTTGTATGGGACAAAAGGATCGGCCTGCTTTATCGGAATTTCCCTGACGGCTGAGTTCCGCTCTGAAGGACGGGAAGGTTCGGTTTATTGGCTTCTTTCTAATTCGGGCAAGATGCGGGGTGTGTTTCATATGCAATCCCATGCCGAAATATTCTCAAACCATCTTTCAGTATTGGTGTTCCACGGAGAACCCTTCGGCTGACTTTGGACATTCCGATTCCTGAAGTAAAAAAGCCGATAAAACATCTGTATTGGAGCAGGAAATCTGGTGTCCATTCCGTGTTGTTGAGGAGGGCAGTTCCATAAAAAATGCCGTCTGAAAGGCTTTCAGACGGCATCGGGAGATGATTTTCAGTTCTCGGCTTCCGGTTCGGTTACATTGGAAATTACAGAGGCGTCGGAGAGTTCGGATTCGTCTTCGGCAACACGTTCCAGCGATACCAAGGTTTCGCCTTCGTCCAAGTTAATCAGTTTCACGCCTGCTGCGGCGCGGCCGGTTTCGCGGATTTGTTCGACTTTGGTGCGGATAAGCACGCCGCCGCTGGTAATCAGCATCAAATCGTCGGTTTCGCCGACCAAGGTTGCGGCGACCAAATCGCCGTTGCGCTCGCCGGTATTGATGGCGATATTGCCTTGCCCGCCTTTGTTTTTGCGGCTGTAATCGGTAATCGGGGTGCGTTTTCCGTATCCGTTGGCGGTGGCGGTTAAAACTTGCAAACCGCTTTCTTCGGTTTCAGGAGCGAAGGTAATCAGGCTGACGATTTTGCTGTCGGCGGGAAGGCGCATACCGCGCAAACCGCCGCTGCCGCGGCCGGACGGGCGAACACCGTGTTTGCCGCTCGGCAGGGCGTTTTCGCTGTCGGCGGTTTCGTCTTCGATGCCGTCTGAAGTTTCGATGTCGGCATCTTCCGCTTCGTCGTTGCCGGATTTTTCCCAGTATTCGTTGAAGCGGATGGCTTTGCCCAAGTTGGAGAACAGCATGATGTCGTCCGCACCGCCGGTTTGCGCGGCGCCGACGAGGTAGTCGCCTTCTTTGAGTGCGATGGCTTTAATGCCTTGGGCGCGGACGTTTTTAAAGGCGGAAAGTTGGACTTTTTTCACCATTCCCTGCGCGGTGGCGAAGAAGACGTATTGGTCTTCGGGAAACTCGCGTACTGCCAAAATCGCGCTGACTTTTTCGCCTTCTTCCAATTGGATGACGTTGTTTATCGGACGGCCGCGGCTGTTGCGTCCGCCTTCGGGCAGCTTGTAAACCTTAATCCAGTGGCACTTGCCCAAATTGGTAAAGCACATCAAATAATCATGCGTGTTGGCAACAAACAGGGTTTCGATAAAGTCTTCGTCTTTGGTGGCGGCAGCCTGTTTGCCGCGTCCGCCGCGACGCTGCGCCTGATAGTCGGTGGTCGGCTGGATTTTGATATAGCCACCATGTGTCAGGGTAACGACCATTTCGCGTTGCGGAATCAGGTCTTCATCGGCGATGTCGCCGCCGAACGGGTTGATTTCGCTGCGGCGTTCGTCGCCGAAATTGGTTTTGGTTTCTTCCAATTCTTCGCGGATGATTTGGGTAATACGTTCCGGTTTCGCCAAAATGTCCAAATAGTCGATGATTTTTGCCATGATGTTTTTGTAGTCGCCGACGATTTCTTCTTGGTCGAGACCGGTCAGGTTGCGCAGGCTCATACGCAGGATGGCGTCGGCTTGGATTTCGCTCAGATAATAGCCTTGTTCCTGTAAGCCGAGGTTGGCGGGCAGACCTTCGGGACGCGCCATGCGCAGGTCGAGGTCGGTACGGCTCAACATGTCTTCCACCAAACCGCTGCGCCATGCGCGGGACAGCAGTTTTTCTTTGGCTTCAGGCGCGTCAGCGGATTCTTTAATCAACCGAATCATCTCGTCGATATTGGACAAGGCGACGGCTTTACCTTCGGCGATATGGCCTTCATGACGCGCTTTTTTCAGGCGGAACAGGGTGCGGCGGGTAACGACTTCGCGACGGTGGCGCAGGAATTCCGCCAAAATCTGTTTCAGGTTCAGCAGGCGCGGCTGACCGTCCACCAAGGCAACCATGTTGATACCGAAGCTGTCTTGAAGCTGGGTGAGTTTATAGAGTTGGTTTAAAACGACTTCGGCGTTTTCGTTGCGTTTCAATTCGATAACGACGCGCATGCCGGATTTGTCGGATTCGTCGCGCAGGTCGGATACGCCTTCCAATGTTTTTTCGCGCACCAGTTCGCCGATTTTTTCCACCAGCTTGGCTTTGTTCACCTGATACGGGATTTCGTCGATGATAATGGCTTCGCGTTCGCCGTTTTTGCCTATGGGTTCGATATGGGTTTTACCGCGTATGACGACGCGGCCGCGGCCGGTCTTATAGCCTTCGCGTACGCCGCTCAAGCCGTAGATGGTTGCGCCGGTCGGGAAATCGGGGGCTTTGAGGATGTTGATCAATTCGTCGATTTCGGTTTCAGGTTCGTCTAAAAGGCGCAGACAGGCGTTGATGGTGTCGGTGAGGTTGTGCGGCGGAATGTTGGTCGCCATGCCGACGGCGATACCGGACGAGCCGTTGACCAACAGCGCGGGAAAGCGGGTCGGCAACACCAGCGGTTCATGTTCGCTGCCGTCGTAGTTCGGGCCGAAATTGACGGTTTCTTCTTCGATGTCCGCCAGCATTTCATGGGCGATTTTCGCCATGCGGATTTCGGTATAACGCATCGCTGCTGCGCCGTCGCCGTCAACCGAGCCGAAGTTGCCCTGACCGTCGATTAAGACGTAGCGCATCGAAAAATCCTGCGCCATGCGCACGATGGTGTCGTAAACCGCAGAATCGCCGTGCGGATGGTATTTACCGATGACATCGCCGACGATGCGCGCCGATTTTTTGTAGGCGGCGTTCCAGTTGTTTTTCAGCTCGTGCATGGCGTAAAGCACGCGGCGGTGTACGGGTTTGAGACCGTCGCGCACGTCCGGCAGCGCGCGCCCGACAATCACGCTCATGGCGTAGTCGAGATAGCTTTTTCGCATTTCGTCTTCAAGGCTGACGGGCAGGGTTTCGAGGGCGAATTTGTGGTCGTTGCGGATGGTTGCGTCGGTCATGGTTTCAATGTTTCGTATGGCAAAAAATTGTTGCTTATTTTAGCATATTTTGACGCGGAACGGTGCGGCGGCCGGATATGCCGTCTGAAAGGCGCGGGCAAAATGCGGCGGGAAGCGTCCGGCTTCCACAAATTTGTACAGGCGGCATTTCAGACGGCATCGGGGCATAATCCTTTCCATAGGAAAACGGGACGGAGGGGAAGATGGCGTATCGTGCCGATGACGGTGATTGGTGGGAAGTATTGGCGTTTTTCGATTTGGAGGAACAGGTGGATGAAGACGGTATATTTTCGGATGGGAATGCGAGGAGGAAAAACGGGCGGATTGAAAAAGTTTGATGTGCAGGTATGTGTGCTTTCGGGACGGTCTTTGCCGAAGCTGATGCCGATTTTGGCATACCGTCCGAAGAAGGATTTTCTGCCGATAGTAGACCCTATTAGAGTAACAGATGTAATAATAACAAAAACATTATGAATAATACAGAAAAACTGCAAAAAGCTATTGCACAGGACGAAATTTTTGATTTTTTAGTTGGAAAAGGAGAATATGAAATTAAATTGTATGAGGCAAATATGCCAACAGATACAATAACAGTTTCTCGTACTATCAAAAGCTATATACAATTAAACCCATATTTTGATAAATCTGAATTTTACAAAGCATTTTATGAATTAAGCAAATCGGAATGGTCTTGGTTGATTGTGTATTATATGCAAGATAGTGAATTAGATTTTATTTCTTTTACAAATCATTTACCAAATTTGAGGGAACAAAAAAATCACTCTCAACACGAAATGAATGGATATGTTTTAATTTCGGTGATGATTGTCCTAATTTGTGGAGTGTTATAATGCACGAATTGAATGCAATGAATGGGAAAGGTATAAAATTACCTGACTTATCTGATTGGTAATGTTTCGAAGGATAGAATGGGGGCAATGCCGAAACGCTGGCGCACGTCATTAAAAAACGGATGCAGGCGGAGGTTCGGCATTGCCTCCCGCAAAAATGTTATTTTTTTGATGTTCCTCCACGGCTTTTGTCTGTTGTGGGCGGGTAGCCGCTATGTTCGGACGGCATGGCGGACGAAACGGTTATGCCGTCTGAAACACGGTGCGGATTATAATGCCGAGGAAATTTCGTTGCGGAGTTTGTCGAGAAACCTGCCTTGGCGGACTTGTTGTGCGGCGGTGTCGTAATCTTGGCGCGCGAATGACTGTTTCAGACCGCAGAACAGTTTTTCTTGTTCGTCGCGGATTTCGTTGTCGAGATTTTTCAAGGATTCAAGGTCGTTGCCCGCCCGTGCCTCCATCAGCGTTTCGCGCCATTCCATTTGCTGCATAAGGAATTCGGGGGCGAAAGCAGTATGCTCCGGCGCGTCGGCATCGATGCCCGATGTTTTCAGCAGGTAGGCGGCGCGGTCGATGGGGTTTTTCAAGGTGCGGTAGGCATCGTTGATGGTGGAAGACATCATCACTGCCTGCTTTTGCTCAAAGGCGGAAGCTGAAGCGAATTTATCGGGATGGAAACGGGCGGCCAAGGCGCGGTAGGTTTGTTCCAAGTTTTCGGTGTCGATATCGAAAGCGGGTTCAATCCGGAAGAGGGTGAAATATTGGGACATAGTAGGATGATAAATGTAAGATTTTGGCAGAAAACTGTTTTTGCCTTATAATCTGCAGCTTCTTAAACGAAAGGACTGAATATGGGCGGCAAAGTGCAGCACAATAAAGGCAAAATACGCGACAATGCTTTAAAAGCCTTAGTGAAATCCGATTTGTTCCGGCACAAGGTGGAACGGAAAAGGAAAGGCAAAGGCAGCTACAACAGGCAGGAAGCGAAAAAATGGCGGGACGGTTTTGATACTGTCCCGCCATTTTTATGTCTTAAACATGGAAGCTTTCGCCGCAGCCGCAGGAGTCTTTGACATTGGGGTTTTCAAATTTGAAACCTTCCTGCAAACCTTCTTTGGTGTAATCGACTTGTGTGCCGTCCAGATAAACCAGGCTTTTCGGGTCGATATAAATGCGTGCGCCGTGTCCTTCGAAAATCAGGTCGTCGCCATCGGCTTCATCGACAAATTCAAGGTTGTACGCCATCCCCGAGCAGCCGCTGGTTTTCACACCCAAGCGTACGCCCAAGCCTTTGCCGCGTTTGGCGAGATAGTCATTGATGTGTTTTGCGGCATTCTCGGTAAGGGTAATCATATTTCTTCCTTGTTGTATCGCCCCGGACAGACCCGAAGCGGCGGGCGGTTCGGACGGCATTGCGGGACGATGCCGTCTGAAGGGCTTTATCTGTTTTCCTGACGTTTGCGGTAGTCGGCAACGGCCGCTTTTACCGCATCTTCAGCCAAGATGGAGCAGTGGATTTTTACCGGCGGCAATTCCAACTCTTCGGCGATTTCGCTGTTTTTGATTGCCAGCGCGTCATCCAGGCTTTTGCCTTTAACCCACTCGGTAATCAGGCTGGACGAAGCGATGGCGGAACCGCAGCCGTAAGTTTTGAATTTCGCATCTTCGATGATACCTTCATCGTTCACTTTGATTTGCAGGCGCATTACGTCGCCGCAGGCGGGTGCGCCGACCATACCGGTGCCGACAGACTCGTCGTTTTTGTCGAATGTGCCGACGTTGCGGGGATTTTCGTAGTGGTCGATAACTTTATCGCTGTATGCCATGATGTGGTTTCCTTAATGTTTTTGATGGTTTCAGTGGTTTGTTTGCCGATTTTCAGACGGCCTGAAGTTTAGATTTTGCACGCGCCGCCTTCGCAGCCTTCGTCGTTTTCCGAATCGACGCCGCCTTCGACGGTAACGTCGTCAAAATCTTCGAGCAGGTTGTCGAGATTGTCGAGGTCAAGTTCTTGTTCGTTCATGGGTTGCATCCTTAATTTGAAGGTTGTGGCATTGGGGTCGTCTGAAAAGGTCTTTGTGAGGTTTCAGACGACCTTTGTTGTTTTTAATATATAGGCAGGTTGGTTTGTTAAACCCAACACTTCGAGTGGATTGATAGGTTTGTTGGGTTTTTAACCCAACCTGCGATTACTGTAATTATCCAAAAGAAACATCTCTTGCTTTCTCATCATACAAATATTTTTGGCGAAGTACCGCAACATGAATTACAGCAGGAATTGTTACACGGTAAGCAGGACCTGCTATATCAATCGCAGTCCATAATCCTGTAATAGTCCAACCAATCGGGCCAGCTAAAACAGACATTGTTCTTGTTAAAGCTGCGTTACCTGCTAAACTTAGCCCTCTTCCTAAAATAGCCTTCATAATATAATTAACAATGATTAAGGTCAGCTGGTATGATTTAAACCCACCTGCTCTAAATACTGCTTGAAATATACCCACTAGTGCTTCTGGTGTAATTCCTGAAAAGTTTTTAAGTCCTAAATTTCTTGCCAAGTCTTGCAATTCAGAATGACTTAATTTTTCTATTGAATCCTCTAGAATTTTCATTAATAGATGTGTTTCTATCTTTTCAACTGATGAGTTATTGTTATAATTAACTTTTAATTTATCACATACATCAGTTAATACTTCCTTGTAAAGTATTCCTTCTCCTCCTCTTAATAATGTAGCAAAAGTATTTGCACCAAAACATTGAATTTCTGCTGCTATCAATTTCCAATACTGATGGTGGTCCGGATAGTATTCTTTATATGCGCTACTCTCACTTAATTCTTCTGTAAATCTTTTCTCACCATCTTTATCATGAGTTAGGCAATATACAAGGTCATTTAAATCTTCTGATTTAATCTCTGCCAAAAATTCCAGATCAGTGTCACAACGATACGCCATTTCTTTTTATATCCCTTTAGGAGTTAGAAATAAAATTAATAAGAATAGTTTTTTGGCTATCTGAAACAAAATCCTTCTCCTTTTTCAGATAGCCTATTTAGATTATCAATGCGCCGCCCACTCAATCGAATTCAAATCAATCCCGTCTTTAAACATTTCCCACAGCGGCGACAGTTCGCGCAGTTTGCCGATTTTGGATTTAATCAGTTCGGCGGCGAATTGCACTTCTTCTTCAGTGGTCATGCGACCGAAGGTAATGCGCAGGGACGAGTGCGCCAATTCGTCATTTCTGCCCAATGCGCGCAGGACGTAGCTGGGTTCGAGCGAGGCGGAGGTGCAGGCGGAGCCGCTGGATACGGCGAGTTCTTTCACCGCCATAATCAGGCTTTCGCCTTCGACGAAGTTGAAGCTGACGTTCAGGTTGTTCGGGGCGCGGTGTTCGAGGTCGCCGTTGATATAGACTTCTTCGATGCCTTCGATGCCTTTGAGGAAGATGTCGCGCAGTTTGCGGTAGTGCGCCATATCTTGTTCGAGTTCTTCTTTGGCGATGCGGAAGGCTTCGCCCATACCGACGATTTGGTGGGTCGGCAGGGTGCCGCTGCGGAAGCCGCGTTCGTGGCCGCCACCGTGCATTTGGGCTTCGAGGCGGACGCGGGGTTTGCGGCGGACGTACAGCGCGCCGATGCCTTTGGGGCCGTACACTTTGTGCGCGGACATCGAGAGCAAGTCGATTTTGGCGGCTTCGACATCGACAGGCACTTTGCCGCAGGCTTGGGCGGCATCGACGTGGAAGATGATTTTGCGTTCGCGGCAGATTTCGCCGATGGCGGGAATGTTTTGCACCACGCCGATTTCGTTGTTTACCCACATTACGGAAATCAGGATGGTGTCGTCGCGGATGGCGGCTTTGAGTTCTTCCAAATCAATCAAACCGTTTTCCTGCACGCCGAGGTAGGTTACTTCAAAACCTTGGCGTTCGAGTTCGCGCATCGTGTCGAGTACGGCTTTGTGTTCGGTTTTGACGGTGATGAGGTGTTTGCCTTTGGTTTTGTAGAAGTTTGCCGCACCTTTGATGGCGAGGTTGTCGGACTCGGTCGCGCCGCTGGTGAAGATGATTTCTTTGGGATCGGCATTAATCAGGGCGGCGATGTCGGCGCGGGCTTTTTCGACGGCCTCTTCTGCTTCCCAACCGAATGCGTGGCTGTTGGAGGCGGGGTTGCCGAAGGTTTCGGTCAGATAGGGAATCATTTTTTCGGCAACGCGTTTGTCAACGGGTGTGGTGGCGGCGTAGTCAAGGTAAACGGGGGTTTGGACGGTCATGGTTTGCTCTTTCTTTTTCGGGTGTTATTTAATGGATGTGTGTAAATTGGACGACGCGGCTGCTGTCGCCGCTGTTTTTCTGTTCGATGATGCTTTGCAGGGTAACGCTGCCGAGGTAGTCGTTGATGGTTTTGTTTAAATTCTCCCAAAGGTCGTGCGTCAGGCAGGGCGCGCCGTGGTGGCAGTTGGCTTTGCTGCCGCATTGGGTCGCGTCCAGCCGGTCTTCGGCGGCGGAAATGATTTGGGCGATGTTGATTTGTGCGGGAGGGGCGGCGAGGATGTAGCCGCCGCCGGGTCCGCGCAGGCTTTCAACCAGTCCGGCGCGGCGGAGTTTGCCGAACAATTGCTCGAGATAGGAGAGGGATATGTTTTGGCGTTCGCTGATGGCACTGAGTTTGACGGCGCCGGTTTGCGCGTTCATCGCCAAATCCAGCATAGCGGTAACGGCGAAACGCCCTTTGGTGGTCAGTCTCATGGTGGTGGTTGCCCGTGTCGGCTTTTTTATAGTGGGCGGAATTGTCCAATATCTGAGTGTTTCAGTCAAGTATGGAGGAGCTGTTGCCGATTGTTTGTTTAAATGGCGGTATAGTCTGATTTTGCTTTATTTGTTTGTTTTTTTGAATCAGTTGGTTATGTTTTTTGAGGAGCGGCGGTTGGGGCGTTTTGCCGGCAAGCGGTTTCAAAACAATTTGATTTATTTTTGATATTGATATAGATTATCTAAATCTTAGTGATTTATTTGGGTATTGCCTGAAATGCCGTCTGAAAGCTCAAGCGGTTTCAGACGGCATACTCCATCAGGCTGTCAAACAGGGAAAAACAAGATGAAACGTGATTTGAGCAAAATGACCTGCATCGAAGACTTGCGCCGCGTTGCCAAGCGCAAAATGCCGCGTATGTTTTACGATTACATCGATTCGGGTTCGTGGACGGAAACTACCTACCGCGAAAATACTTCGGATTTTAAAGACATCCGTTTCCGACAAAAAGTATTGGTCAATATGGAGGGGCGCAGTCTCGAAACCAAAATGATCGGGCAGGATGTGAAAATGCCGATGGCGATTGCGCCGACGGGCTTTACCGGTATGGCGCACGCCGACGGTGAAATCTTGGCGGCGCGGGCGGCGGAGAAGTTCGGCATTCCGTTTACGCTGTCCACGATGTCTATCTGCTCGATTGAAGACGTTGCCGAGAATACCAGCGCGCCGTTTTGGTTTCAGCTTTATGTGATGCGCGACCGCGAGTTTATGGAAAACCTGATTAAGCGCGCGAAGGATGCCAAATGTTCGGCATTGGTCTTGACCGCCGATTTGCAGGTTTTGGGTCAGCGCCACAAAGACATCAAAAACGGCCTGTCCGCACCGCCGAAACCGACCATCGCCAATTTAATCAATCTGGCGACCAAACCGGAATGGTGCATGAAAATGCTGAACACGGAACGCCACACCTTCCGCAATATCGTCGGACACGCGAAGAACGTCGGCGATTTGTCTTCACTTTCTTCGTGGACGGCGGAACAGTTCGACCCGCGCTTAAGCTGGGACGATGTGGCGCGGATTAAAGATTTGTGGGGCGGCAAGCTGATTATCAAAGGCATTATGGAGCCTGAAGACGCAGAAAGGGCGGCGAAAAGCGGCGCGGACGCATTGGTCGTTTCCAATCACGGCGGCCGCCAGCTCGACGATACCGTGTCCGCCATTAAAGCTTTGCCTGATGTAGTCAGCGCGGTGGGCAGCGACATCGAGGTTTGGATGGACAGTGGCATTCGCAGCGGTCAGGATATTTTGAAAGCTTGGGCTTTGGGTGCGAAAGGCACAATGATAGGCCGCGCGTTCCTGTATGGTTTGGGTGCGTATGGTGAAGAAGGCGTAACCCGTGCGCTGGAAATCCTATATAAGGAAATGGATATATCTATGGCGTTTACGGGACACCGCGATATTCAAGATGTCGATGCCTCGATTTTAAGGGGTAAAGATTGGGGTAGGGAAACGGTTTAAATACTGAAAAATACGATGCCGTCTGAACACATGGTTCGGACGGCATCATATTTTTCATTCCCGCTCAGGCGGCGGATACCGCAGTATTCATCAGGCGCAAGGCTTTCAGACGGCATATTTCCTTTTGATATTCCGCCAGGCCGACAAAGCGGCCGTTTCCCGTGTAAACGCGTACCGGCGTATCGGAAGACAGGTCTTCCTCGAAGCGCGGCCTTTGCCCGCAGCGGAGCATATGGACGGCATAATCGTTTAAAACGGTTTGGGGGAAGTGTGAAACCAATACGTCGCAAGGCAGCAGCAGGGCATCGCGTTCGGCTTCGTCCAATTCTGCCAAGGCTTCGAGCGTGTGGCTTTGGGCAATGGTAAAGCCTGCGGTTTCAGTACGGCGCAGGGCGGTCAGGTGGGCGAATGTGCCGATGTGTTTGGCGATGTCTTCGCTGAGAGTGCGGATGTAGGTGCCTTTACTGCAACGTACATCGATGATGGCTTTGGGCGCGTCAAACTCGGCAATATCGATGGCGTAAACGGTGATGTCGCGCGCTTTGCGTTCGATGACGATGCCTTTGCGCGCGTATTCGTATAGCGGTTTGCCTTCGTGTTTGAGGGCGGAAAACATCGGCGGCACTTGGCGGATGTTGCCCGTCAGGGCTTGGCATGCCGTCTGAAATTCGGTTAAGGAAATATCGGCGCGGGCGGTGGCGATGATTTCGCCTTCGGCATCGCCGGTGCTGCTGGCTTCGCCGAGTTTCAGCGTGGCGGTGTAGGCTTTGTCGGCATCAATCAGATATTGGGCGAACTTGGCCGCTTCGCCGAAGCAGACGGGCAAAAGTCCGGTCGCCAAAGGATCGAGTACGCCGGTATGTCCGGCTTTTTCGGCATGAAACAAACGCCGCGCTTTTTGCAGCGCGGTGTTGCTGGAAAGGCCTTCGGGTTTGTCGAGAAGAAGAACGCCGTTGACCGGGCGTTTGGCGGGTTTATTGGTCATATTAATTAGGGAATATTAATGTTCAGACCGTCTGAAAGGGTTCAGACGGCCTGCGTGTTAGCTTAATTCTTCATTCAATAATTCACGAACAGAGTGTTTTTCATCAATTAGATCAACGCTGATTGCATCAAAGCCATTTCGTTTTAATGAGTCAAAACTAATGACGCAACCATCAATTAAGGGAACTTGTCCTTCAGAATTGACGAAATCTTCATATTCATCTTCATAGTCTATATTGTAATAAAGATGAATCAGAACTCGGTAAGTATACTCATCCAAATCAGTTAATGTTCTGTTTTGCTTTTGATTTGGGCTATATTTGTTGCAAAACATAGCGTTATAGCCATGTTCCGCGCCATCAAACAGTACGATTTCATCGCCGCTTACAGCTTCTACCGCCACAATTTTTACCGGAGCCTTATCAGTATCGGTAATCAATCCATCAAAAGGCTCTCCATAGTAACGGATGTGGAAAGTATCTCTACCTTGGCAGGATAATGAAAAGCAACGATGCCCGCCTTCAATTTGCAGGCCATCACTATGTACATAGGCGGCTAAATGTTCGGGAATCAGATTGTTCATTTTAGTAGTATCAGTCTTCAACCGGTTTTTCCGCCGCCACTTGATCGATAAGGGCGGACAGGTTCATACCGCGTTCCAAGGATTCGTCGTATTTGAAATGCAGCTCGGGGATTTTGAACAGCTTGATGCGTTTGGCCAATTCGCTGCGGAGGTGTCCGCGCGCGTGTTCCAGCACTTCTTCCGTAATTTCGCGCGCGTCTTGGTTTAAAACCGTATAGAACACGGTTGCATGACTGTAATCTCGGGTGACTTCGACTTCGTTAATGGTGATGAAGCCGGCGCGGGGGTCTTTCAGTCCGGTACGGACGAGTTCGGCAAGCTCGCGCATAATTTGTTCTTTGACACGGTCTTGGCGGGCGTAGCCGCGTTGGGTTTTTTTCATGAATATCCTCAGATTTCAGATTTGGTTTCAGACGGCATTTCTGCCGCCGGGGCGGTTGCGAAGGGGCGTATTATAGCCGAATCGGCGGGATTTTAAGGTAATACGCGGCAGGATGTCCTTGGAATCACAAGAAGGCAATACAAAGACTTCAAGGGTATAAACATTGGTCTTGTGATAAGAATAAACATTTCTTGTTTTTCTATGATTTGTGGTCTAAATATACACTATGGTTTTATCGGAAAAGCGGTTGGGTTTACAGAATGGGAGTTAACAGCCGGTGCAGGAGTAGCACAGTTGAAAGATAATACTCGAAATTTGGGGGCATGGGTTTCTCAATACATTCAAAATCGGATTAGAGAACTTTGGGATGCAGATTTTTTAGCAGCTTTTGATGATGCGAGTGATATTGAGGGAACTAAGACATTGCGAGTACTCTTGATTTTGCCGAAAAGGTCATTATTCCGGTGGCAAAGCCCCAAAACAACTATTGTGACCATCAATTGCTTCTTTTAATACTGGCAATTTTTCATATCCAATTCTTTTAATTCCTGATTTTTTTATTTGTTTTAAAATTTCGTCATTCACAATAATACCTGTTAAAGCGCTTGGAAAGAAAGTGAGATTTGGGATAGATTTATCCACAATATACCAACTATTTAATGGCAAAGGAAAATATAAAACGACTCCGCACTTTTCACATATACTACAAGTTGATTCTTTCCCTCCCCTTATATAAATTCTAAATTTTGGAACAACTGAAATGTATTCTTTGGATACAGTTTTGTTTACATCATAAACCTTTCCTACAAAATATACATTCTCAATATTTTGAATGCCCAGTAATGAAACAATATCTTTATGTAACATTCCAATAAATGTACCTCTTGCGTAGGTAATTGGAGCAAAACTTTTTTTTATTTTTTCATTTAGAAAGACATCAATTGCTGTATGTTTAATGATATTTCCACAATCGCACATTATATTCTCTTGTTTCAATTGATCTATCCAACTGTCATCTCCTTCGGGAACATTTTGTGTGGGGTCGCTAATTTGATAAAATATTTTTTCCATTATGGGTGTACTTTAAAATTTCCTTTATAGATATTTTGCCAAAATTTACTTGTTCCAAATTGACCGTTTCCTTCAAGCCGTCTTTTTTGCATATGAAATATAACAGGTAATGCCCTGAACGTCGGGATCGTCGAATCCTTCCATCTCGATACGGTCGTTTTTTCCCAGCATATTGAAAACGGTGCTTGCTCGTCCGATTTTATCGGTTTCGCCGCTGCCGCAGGCAGTCAGCAGGACGGCGGCAGACAGCAGTAGCAGTCTGTTCATCAAAATTTCCTTATCGGTTGAATCCTTGTTTTCCGTGAAGGCAGCAGAGCCTGCTTTGTTTGGAGGGGCGCACGCTCCCAAATCGGGCAACATACGGTATGCGGCTTAATGTGCTACCCTGTGTGTCGGAACACAATATCTGTTGCAGCATTGAAAATATGCCACACAATATAAGGCTGTTTGAGCCGATTGCAAGTATCTGCGCAAAGAAGGTGCAAGATTGGGCAAACGGCATTTTCAGACGGCATAACTGACAGTATAATCCAAACGTCCGGCTGCTTTCGTGCAGCCTTCAGTATTATCCAACTTTTTCCGAAGGTCGAACCATGCGCTATAAACCCCTTCTGCTTGCCCTGATGCTCGTTTTTTCCACGCCCGCCATTGCCGCCCACGACGCGGCACACAACCGTTCCGCCGAAGTGAAAAAACAGGCGAAGAACAAAAAAGAACAGCCAGAAGCGGCGGAAGGCAAAAAAGAAAAAGGCAAAAATGCCGCAGTGAAAGATAAAAAAACAGGCGGCAAAGAGGCGGCAAAAGAGGGCAAAGAGTCCAAAAAAACCGCCAAAAACCGTAAAGAAGCAGAGAAGGAGGCAACATCCAAGCAGTCTGCGCGCAAAGGACGCGAAGAGGATAAGGAATCGAAGGCGGAACACAAAAAGGCATATGGCAAGCCTGTGTCCGAATCCAAAGAAAAAAACGCAAAAACACAGCCTGAAAACAAACAAGGCAAAAAAGAGACAAAAGGACAGGACAATCCGCGTAAGGGCGGCAAGTCGGACAAAGACACTGTTTCTGCAAATAAAAAAGACCGTACCGACAAGGACGGAAAAGCAGTGAAACAGGACAAAAAACTCACGGAAGAGAAAAATGCCAAAACCGATTCCGACGAATTGAAAGCCGCCGTTGCCGCAGCAACCAACGATGTCGAAAACAAAAAAGCCCTGCTCAAACAAAGCGAAGGAATGCTGCTTCATGTTAGCAATTCCCTCAAACAGCTTCAGGAAGAGCGTATCCGCCAAGAGCGTATCCGTCAGGCGCGCGGCAACCTTGCTTCCGTCAACCGCAAACAGCGCGAGGCTTGGGACAAGTTTCAAAAACTCAATACCGAGCTGAACCGTTTGAAAACGGAAGTCGCCGGTACGAAAGCGCAGATTTCCCGTTTCGTATCGGGAAACTATAAAAACAGCCAGCCGAATGCGGTTGCCCTGTTCCTGAAAAATGCCGAACCGGGTCAGAAAAACCGCTTTTTGCGCTATACGCGCTATGTGAACGCCTCCAATCAGGAAGTCGTCAAGGATTTGGAAAAGCAGCAGAAGGCTTTGGCAATTCAAGAGCAGAAAATCAACAACGAGTTGGCGTATTTGAAAAAGATTCAGGCAAACGTGCAATCCCTGCTGAAAAAACAGGGTGTAACCGATGCGGCGGAACAGACGGAAAGCCGCAGACAGAATGCCAAAATCACCAAAGATGCCCGAAAACTGCTGGAACAGAAAGAAAACGAGCAGCAGCTGAACAAGCTCTTGAGCAATTTGGAGAAGAAAAAGGCCGAACACCGCATTCAGGATGCGGAAGCAAAAAGAAAACTGGCGGAAGCCAGACTGGCGGCTGCTGAAAAGGCCAGAAAAGAAAAAGAAGCGGTACAGCAGAAAGCTGAAGCACGACGTGCGGCAATGTCCAATCTGACTGCCGAAGACAGGAACATCCAAGCGCCTTCGGTTATGGGTATCGGCAGTGCCGACGGTTTCAGCCGCATGCAGGGACGTTTGAAAAAACCGGTTGACGGTGTGCCGACCGGACTTTTCGGGCAGAACCGGAGCGGCGGCGATGTTTGGAAAGGCGTGTTTTATTCCACTGCACCGGCAACGGTTGAAAGCATTGCGGCAGGAACAGTAAGCTATGCGGACGAGTTGGACGGCTACGGCAAAGTGGTCGTAGTCGATCACGGCGAGAACTACATCAGCATTTATGCCGGTTTGAGCGAAATTTCTGTCGGCAAGGGTTATGCGGTCGCGGCGGGAAGCAAAATCGGTACGAGCGGGTCGCTGCCGGACGGGGAAGAGGGGCTTTACCTGCAAATACGTTATCAAGGTCAGGTATTGAACCCTTCGAGTTGGATACGTTGATCGGATTGCCGAAACGGTAGACTTTATGCGAATCGTGCCGATATGGTGCGCTGTTCCGTGAAGTCTGCCGTTTGCCGTACCTGTGTTTTCCGGTTTTTGGAAATCAAGAGAGAAAGTTAAAGAAGAATGTCGAAACCTGTTTTTAAGAAAATCGCACTTTATACCTTGGGTGCAATCAGCGGCGTGGCCGTCAGTCTGGCGGTGCAGGGTTTTGCCGCCGAGAAGGACAGACGGGATAACGAAGTCCTGCCGGTGCAATCCATCCGTACGATGGCGGAGGTTTATGGTCAGATTAAGGCAAACTATTATCAGGACAAACCCGATGCCGATTTGTTTGAAGGTGCGATGAAGGGTATGGTGGCCGGTTTGGATCCGCATTCCGAATATATGGATAAAAAAGGTTATGCGGAAATGAAGGAATCGACCAGCGGCGAATTTGGCGGCTTGGGGATGGAAATCGGGCAGGAAGACGGTTTTGTCAAAGTGGTTTCGCCGATTGAGGACACGCCTGCGGAACGGGCGGGGGTGAAAAGCGGCGATTTCATTGTGAAAATCGATAATGTTTCGACACGCGGCATGACGGTCAGCGAAGCGGTGAAGAAAATGCGGGGCAAGCAGGGTACGAAGATTACTTTGACGCTGTCGCGTAAAAATGCCGACAAGCCGATAGTCGTCAACCTTACGCGCGCCATCATTAAAGTGAAAAGCGTCCGCCATCACCTGATCGAACCCGATTACGGCTATATCCGCGTGTCGCAGTTCCAAGAGAAGACGGTCGAAAGCGTCAATACCGCCGCAAAAGAGCTGGTAAAGGAAAACAAAGGCAGACCGCTCAAGGGGCTGGTGTTGGATTTGCGCGACGACCCCGGCGGGCTTTTGACCGGCGCGGTCGGCGTGTCGGCGGCGTTTCTGCCGTCTGAAGCGGTCGTCGTCAGTACCAAGGGGCGCGACGGCAAAGACGGCATGGTACTGAAAGCCGTTCCCGAAGATTATATGTACGGTATGGGCGGCGATCCTTTGACGGGTATTCCTGCCGAGTTGAAAACCGTTCCGATGACGGTGTTGATCAATTCGGGTTCGGCTTCCGCTTCGGAAATTGTCGCAGGTGCATTGCAGGACCACAAACGCGCGGTGATTGTCGGTACGCAGAGCTTCGGCAAAGGTTCGGTTCAGACTTTGATTCCCTTGTCTAACGGCAGCGCGGTCAAGTTGACGACCGCCCTGTATTACACGCCGAACGACCGTTCCATTCAGGCGCAGGGGATTGTTCCGGATGTCGAGGTAAAAGATAAGGAACGTGCTTTTGAAAGCCGTGAGGCGGATTTGGTCGGACACATCGGCAATCCTTTGGGCGGCGAGGATGTCAATAGTGAAACCCTTGCCGTGCCGGTTGAAGAAAATGGGGATAAACCCGCTGCAAAAGAAAAAGGCAAAAAGAAAAAGGATGAGGATTTGTCTTCAAGGCGGATTCCCAACCCTGCCAAAGATGAGCAGTTGCGCAAGGCTTTGGATTTGGTCAAGTCGCCCGAGCAGTGGCAGAAGTCTTTGGGGCTGGCGGCGAAAAAGCCGGTTTCAAGTAAAGACAAAAAAGATAAGAAGTAGGTTTTGACGATGCCGTCTGAAAGGGTTTTAGACGGCATATTATGTTTGAAAGGACAGGTTATGAGCGATTTTTTACCGGAATTTGAACCGTTTGCAGAGAAAATTGCAGCCACGGCAAAACCCGTCGTGCGTTTTTCTTTGAAGAAAGAGACAGTAGAACTGTGGGACAGCAAGGTCGGTGGCAGACCTTATCTGCCGGAGGGTATGGAATATCCCCAAAACGACCAAGGACAACCGCTTTCCCTGTTGGCGCAAATCAACTTTGCCCAAATGCCGCATCTGCCGGGCTATCCGACCGAAGGCATCGTCCAGTTCTTTGTCGACGGTTACGACGATTTGTCGGGCATGGATTTCGACGACTTGCGCGCCCAAAAGGGATTCCGTGTTTTGTACCATCGCGAAGTGCGGCAGGAAGGTTTGCGTTCGGATGTTCCGGCATATTCCGATTTCGGGGATTTCGGAGTCGGTCTGCCGTTTAGTGCAGAGGAAGAATTCCGCATGGTTTTTTCCGAACCGGAGATGCAATATCTGTCTTTCGACGATTACCGTTTCGATCGGACTTTTCCGGAAATGCGCAAGCTGATTCTCGAAAGGGTTACGGATACGGGTAATAACGATTGGCGGCTTTACGAGAACTATCGGGAAGCCTCCAATCAGGCGGGACACTGTATTGGCGGTTATCCCTGCTTTGCCCAATACGATCCGCGCGACGGCAGTTTGGAAGGCTATGAACTGCTGTTCCAATTGGAAAGCGAATATGACGAGAACGAAGGAATAGACATTATGTGGGGCGATATGGGTGTCGGCAATTTCTTTATCGCGCCCGAAGATTTGGAAAAATGCGATTTTTCCAAAACGGCATTCACTTGGGATTGCGGTTGAGTTCAGACGGCATACGGTCGGGAATGTCTTTTATTCCATGCCGTCTGAAAGACGTTTCTGACCCATCCCTACTACACGCTTTGTCCGCAAACGCATCACAGGCAAGATTATGGAAGTTATCCGATACCCCGATTCCCCCTTCAAACTCCACCAACCCTTCCCGCCCGCCGGCGACCAGCCCACCGCCATTGCCGGCCTGCTCGAAGGGCTTTCAGACGGCCTTGCCTATCAAACCCTGCTCGGAGTAACCGGTTCGGGCAAAACCTACACCATGGCGAACGTCATCGCGCAAAGCGGCCGCCCCGCCATCATCATGGCGCACAACAAAACCCTTGCCGCCCAGCTTTATGCCGAAATGCGCGAGTTTTTCCCCGAAAACGCGGTGGAATATTTCGTCTCCTACTACGACTATTACCAGCCCGAAGCCTATGTGCCCAGCCGCGATTTGTTCATCGAAAAAGACAGCGCGATCAACGAACACATCGAGCAGATGCGCCTTTCCGCCACCAAAAACCTAATGACGCGCGACGACGTGATTATCGTCGCCACCGTGTCCGCCATTTACGGTATCGGCGACCCGACCGAGTATCAACAAATGGTATTGTCCGTCAAAGAAGGCGACACCATCGAGCAGCGCGACATCATCACCACGCTCGTTTCCATGCAGTACGAACGCGGTGATTTGGACTTCAAACGCGGCAGCTTCCGCGTGCGCGGCGACGTGATTGACGTGTACCCCGCCGAAAGCTCCGAAAACGCCTTGCGCATCAGCCTGTTTGACGACGAAATCGACCGCCTCGATATGTTCGACCCGCTTTCCGGCAGCCTTATCCAGCGCGTCGGCCGCTACACCGTCTTCCCGTCCAGCCACTACGTTACCCCGCGCGACACCGTATTGCGCGCCTGCGAGTCCATCAAAGAAGAGCTACGCGAACGCATCGAATTTTTCGCCCGCGAACAACGCCCCGTTGAGCAACAACGCATTGAACAGCGCACACGATTCGACCTCGAAATGCTCTACGAAATGGGCTTCTGCAAAGGCATCGAAAACTACTCCCGCCATTTCTCCGGCAAAAAAGAAGGCGAACCGCCGCCCACGCTGATGGACTACCTGCCCGACAACGCCATCATGTTCATCGACGAAAGCCACGTTACCGTCACCCAAATCGGCGGCATGTACAAAGGCGACGCATCGCGCAAGCAAAACCTCGTCGATTACGGCTTCCGTCTGCCTTCCGCCCGCGACAACCGCCCGCTCAAATTCCACGAATTTGAAAAAGTCATGCCGCAAACCATCTTTGTGTCCGCCACCCCCGCCAAATACGAAGAAGAACACGCCGGACAAGTGGTCGAACAAGTCGTCCGTCCCACAGGGCTGGTCGACCCCCAAATCATCATCCGCCCCGTCGCCACCCAAGTTGATGACTTAATGAGCGAAATCAACGACCGTATCCAAAAAGGCGAACGCGTCCTCGTTACCACCCTTACCAAACGCATGGCAGAGCAACTCACCGACTATTACAGCGAACTCGGCATCAAAGTGCGCTACCTGCACAGTGACATTGATACTGTAGAGCGCGTTGAAATTATTAGAGATTTGCGGCTCGGACTGTTTGACGTACTCGTCGGCATCAACCTCTTGCGCGAAGGCCTCGACATCCCCGAAGTCTCCCTCGTCGCAATCCTCGACGCCGACAAAGAAGGCTTCCTGCGCTCCCACCGCAGCCTGATTCAAACCATAGGCCGCGCCGCACGCAACGTGAACGGCGTCGCCATCCTGTACGCCGACAAAATCACCGACTCCATGAAAGCCGCCATCGACGAAACCGAACGCCGCCGCGAAAAACAGATTAAATTCAACGAAGAACACGGCATCGTGCCGCAACAGATTAAAAAACAAGTCAAAGACATCATCGACGGCGTGTACCACGAAGAAGACGGCGGAAAAGGCTGTCTGAAAGGCAAAAACAAGGTCAAAGTCGGCGAGATTCACAACGAAGAAGATGCGGTTAAAGAAATCGCCAAACTGGAAAAAGCCATGCAGCAGGCGGCTAGGGATTTGCAGTTTGAAGAGGCGGCTGTGTTGCGGGATAGGATACGGGGGATTAAGGAGAATTTGTTGTTTGGGGCGAAGTGAGAAAAATGCCGTCTGAAGCAAGCGTAGGTCGGATTCAAGAATCCGACCTACTAAATTTCATTTAAAAAAATCAGGATTTTCAAATAACTTGTAAATAAAACTCTCTATTGAGTCAGCTAACGGATTTTCCATATCCCATATCCAATAGACAGGTTGTTTAGGCTTATCTAAATTTCTCCTATCAAAACAAATAAAATATTCACTAAATCTTTCGAAAAATGGTACTTGATATGGCTCAATAACAAAATCAGAAGAAACTTGTTCTGACTCCCCAATCAATATATCTAAAATGGATAAAGGATCCATAATTCGATTATCGGACTCTGAGCGAATACTTCCACTTTCATTTACAGTAAGAAAACCATAACCAATTTCTTTCCAAAAGCAGAATGAATCATATGGGATTTGGATATGCTTTTCTAACTCTATAAAATCACTATCTGGTAATTTAAAAAATAGATTTTTCTCTTGGCATAATGAATATTCATCGAAATTATTCACAATAATAGAAGAATTTTTTATTTGTTCAAACATATTATCTATCCAAATGTTTTTGAAGATTTCTTAATGCTCCATCTGCTCGATGAATGCCGCCTTGATGCTGTTCAGCAAGCAACTCTAAGTCGGATACTTGTATCCGACAAAACCTTTAACATTCCCGTCGTTGCAATCCATTGCAGCAACGCCCAAAATGTCGGATTCGAGAATCGAACCTATGGAAAACTAAAGATTTCATATGGGCTATAGCTTGCTTCTTAATCGTCTCTGAAGAAATTTTGAGCCTACCTACGTAATTTATTTATTATCTAATATTTTTATAGGTATTAATGGATTATTTTCTTCCCATGGAACTTCATAATCTGAAAAAATAGATTCTAGTGCTAGAATGAACGAATGATTAAGCTCAAATGGCAAATCTTCGCATTCGAATAGTTCGGGAATATAAAATTTAACTAAATCCAAACCTTTTTTTGTTAATGTAATTTCCCCAGAATACCATAATTCATTATTTTCCATACCAAAAGGATTTTGTTTTGCAAATTCCTGGCAAAACAGGAATATCTCTTGTTTTTTATCAAATGTAAAAGGCCATAAAATAGCCAATTCACATACTAATAGCCGATATATAAATTCAACTGCAAATTGCCATTGCCATGTTTGCGGTTCGCGCCCTAGTGGTGCAAAAGATATCGGAGTAAGATCATCGAAGGCCAAATATTCAAATCCGCATTGTATTTCTTCTGCTGTTTCTTTATTCATAGTAAAACCTTATTTAGCTGGGAATTTAAATTTTAAACTTGTAGGCTTTCCTTTTTTACCAATATTTAATCGGCGGCAATCTCAGGCTTTGGCAAAACGCTTTGGGGAACATACTATCCGCGATGAGGCCAATTTTGCCTGCCATTTTGATTATCTGTATTTCAATCCGGTCAGACATGGCTATGTAGGGCAAATTTCCGATTGGCGGTTTTCTACGTTTCACCGTTATGTCAAACAGGGTATTTATCCGCATAATTGGGGTGGCGGCAATGCGGACTTTTCTATTGAATACGATTAAAGTAATGTCGGATTCGAGAATCCGACCTACGGAAAACTAAAGATTTTATGCGGGCTACGGCTTGCTTGTTGTATTTAATCATATTTATTTGAATTGAATTCTTTTATTTTATTGTGAGATGAAAATAGTATTTTCGATGAGAAACCCATGACTAAAATAGTATAGTCTTTATCATTCTTTATGAAGTAACAATTACCATATCCTGCAATATTTTTATCCCAAAAATCACAATATGATTCAGTGGTAAAATCAGTTTTAGTTGATATAAAATCAAAATTATTTGGATAAGATCCATATTGCTGGTAATATTTATCTATATTTCCTACCAAGAAATCAATCCTTTTTTCTAACATTTTGAGATTAATTTGTAATAATAAAATGTATAAAACTATACTAGTTATTATTATTTTTAAATAAGTCATTTTATTTTCCAGTAAATAGAGGTTTAGTTGTTTTGTTAACTATGCCTGAATATACATCTAAGTCTTCTTTTGGTAACGATGAATAATTAGCAAGCGGTAGCCTGCATCTCCGCCAACCGCGTGCCACTACCTGCGGGCGGCACAAACTTTAAAACCGATGTGCATAAAACCTACAAGGATGCGTGCGGTACACACGCGTTTTGCCGTTCAAACTATTGTTTTAAACTTTGTATCGAAACATTACTTGCTGCTTTATCTTAAAAAATGCCGTCTGTAAGCAAACATGCTTCAGACGGCATTTTTTCAAACGGCGGTTTGTTATCTGATCCGTTTGAATACCAAGTCCCAAACGCCGTGTCCGAGGCGTTTGCCGCGCGCTTCGAATTTGGTTTCGGGGCGGTAGTCCGGGGTGGGGGCGTAGTCTGCCGCCGTATTTTGCAGGCTGTCGAAGCTGCTGAGGACTTCAAGCATCTGCTGTGCATATTCTTCCCAGTCTGTCGCCAGGTGGATATAGCCGCCGGTTTTGAGTTTGGGCAGCAGTTTGGCGATGAAAGGGACTTGTATCAGGCGGCGTTTGTGGTGGCGTTTTTTGTGCCAGGGGTCGGGGAAGAATATGTGGATGCCGTCGAGCGAGCCGTCTTGCAGCATATTTTCGACAACTTCTACGGCATCGTGCCGCATCACGCGGATGTTTTCTAAATGGTTTTCGTTGATGAGTTTGAGCAGGTTGCCTACGCCGGGACCGTGTACGTCGATGGCAAGAAAGTCAGTTTCGGGCAGCCTGCGGGCGATTTCTGCGGTTGCCGTCCCCATACCGAAGCCTATTTCGAGGATTTTGGGTCGGCTGCTTCCGAAACGGGCATTAAGATCGGCCGGTGTTGCTTGGTAGCCGATGCCGAAGCTGTCCCATAAGGTATCGATGGCGCGTTGCTGCGCGGCGGTCATATGGCTTTGGCGGAGGACGAAGCTGCGGATGCTGCGGGGGTGTCCGGCTTGATGGTCGTTTGGTGTTTGGTTTTCGGCGGTGTCTGTCATAATGCTTCCGTGCGCTTGTGCAATCAGGATGCCGTCTGAATGTGAAATGCCTGTTCGGACGGCGGGAAGGGAAAGGGGCGATTATACCTGTTTCGTTTCGGCAGGGTAGGTGTAACGGTGTTCAGACGGCATTTTGCCATTGTTGCAGCAGTTCTTGCAGAACGCTTTTTTGCCTGTATCCGTTGTTTATGGCTTCTTGCAGGTAGCGGCAGGCTTTTTCTTTGTCCGGCTCGACGCCGTGTCCGCTGTAATGGATGCAGGCGAGGTTGTAGAACGCCATACTGTCTTTTTGCGCGGCAGCTTGTTCAAACCATTTGCGGGCTTTGCCGTAGTCGGCGGCTATGCCCTGTCCGAAGTAATACATACTGCCCAGATTGGTTTGGGCTTTGCTGTGTCCGAGCTCTGCGGCTTCTGTGTAGAGTTTGAGCGCGGCTGCGTATTCGGGCGCGCATTGTAATCCGTAATGAAGGGCTTGGGCTTTTTGATAAAGCTGCTCTGCCCTTTGGCATTTGATGGCGGAATCTTTGATGCTGCCATATTGCTCGGGATGGTTTAACGCGCTGTCGGACATGAGTTTCTGATGCGCGGCAAGGCTGCCTGCTTCGGCTGCCTGCCGGTAATAATGCAGGGCTTTTTCTTTATTGGAAGCGATGCCCAGACCGTAGCGGTAGATGTCGCCCAGTATCCGCAAACCTTCGGGATGACGTTCGGCTGCGGCTGCTTCGGCATGACGTAGGGCATGTTTGTGGTTTCTTTCCAGATGCTTGCCTTGTAGGTAGATGTCGGCCAGTGCGGCATGGGCATCGGGGTCATTTTCCTGTGCCGCCTGTTGGAACCGGTAAACGGCTTCATCGGGAGCCGTAGGTAGGATGAGTTCGGCAAGCGGGGTGTAGGCGGGAATGTATCCTTGTTGCGCGGCGGCGCGCAAATGATTGACGGCCTGTGCCGTGTCGACTTTCGTCCCTTGCCCGAAACGATATTGCAGCCCGAGCTGCCAATGTGCCTCCGGCAAGCCTTGTGCCGCCGCTTTTCGGTAGAGCAGGTGCTCCGTTTCAAAATCCGGCGGTGTGCCGTACCGGCAGTATTGGGCAAGCAGGTATTGCCCGTGGGGGTTGTTGTTTTTTGCGCTTGTTTTTGCCCATTTCAGGGCTTCTTCAAAATGCAGGGACGCATACAGCAGGTACATCAGGCGGACTTGTGCTTCAGGCAGCCCTTCCTCTGCTAATGGCCTGTAAAGCGATATCAAGGTTTCCGGGCGCACGCCTTCCAATTCTTGGATATATGCTAGATTGTAACGCGCGTAGGGATGTCCCTGTTCGGCGGCGATGCGGAGCATTTCCATACCTTGTTCGCGGTCTTGGTAGGGGCTGTCCGCGTTCATCAGGTGTTTTGCCAACTCGAATGCGGCGGCGGGATGACCTGCCGAGGCCGCTTCTGTCAGCAGTCGGCGGACTTCGGTAAAGTTATATTGTTCTTGAGACAGGCGTTCCAAGGCCTGCCGATAGGGTAAGTCGGGATTGTTCATGTCAGATCGTTTTCCGTTTTGTCGAATCATCGTTATGTGTTATGAAGTTAGGTTTATATCGGCACGCCGGCCTGCTGTATCATATTTTTACAGGCGGTTTTTGCTTTGGCGGCATACTAATGCAGATGATTATAAATGGTTTCCGCCAATGCCTTGCTGATGCCTTCTACTTTTTCCAAGTCCTCGCGGCTGGCGGCAATCACGCCCCGCAGACCGCCGAAGCGGGTAAGCAGGGCTTGGCGGCGTTTGCTGCCTACGCCGGGAATGTCGCCGAGGGACGAGGTAACGCGTGCTTTGTCGCGTTTTTTGCGGTGGCCTGTAATGGCAAAGCGGTGTGATTCGTCGCGCACGGTTTGCAGAAGGTGCAGGGCGGGGCTGTGCGGGGGCAGGCGGAAGACTTCGCCGGTAAAAGGCAGTATGAGTTCTTCCATACCGGCTTTGCGCTCGGGGCCTTTGGCGATACCGACCAAAGGAATGTGCAGCCCGAGTTCTTCCCATACGGACACGGCGATGCCGATTTGCCCTTTGCCGCCGTCAATCAACACGACATCCGGCCATTTGACGCTTTCGCCGTTGGCTTCGGCTTCCTGCATTTTGCCGTAACGGCGCATCAATACTTCGCGCATGGCGGCGTAGTCGTCGCCGGGTTTGGCGGTCGTGATGTTGTAGCGGCGGTATTGCGAAGGCTGGATGTTTTGCTCATCGTACACAACGCAGGAGGCGATGGTGGCTTCGCCTTGGGTGTGGCTGATGTCAAAGCATTCGAGGCGGTTGAGGTCGTCTGAATTCATGTTCAGGATTTTTGCCAACTCGTCGATGCGGTTTTGCTGGCTGCTTTGTTGCAGGCGGCGTTGGGCAATCGCCATTTGTGCGTTTTGTTCCGCCATTTTCAGCCAGACTTTGCGTTCGCCTATGGTTTTGGTTACGAACTGCATTTGTTTGCCGTGTTCTCCTTCCAAAGCCTCTTTCAACGCATCGGGAACGGGAAAGTTGCTGATGATGATGTCGGGTTTGCTTTTGCCCAGATAGTGTTGGGCGACGAAGGCTTCGGCGTAGTCTTGCCCGTTTGGTTCGGGATCGTTTTTGGTGTCGGGGAAGAAACTTTTGTCTCCGACGTGCCGCCCACCGCGTATGCTGACCCAGTGTACGCAGACGATGCCGTCTGAAACCGCCAGCGCGAGCAAATCGATGTCGTTGGGGTTGTTCGGGTTCTTGCTGTCGATGAACTGGTTGCTCTGCATGATGCCGAGTGCTTGGATTTGATCGCGGTAACGGGCGGCTTCTTCAAATTGCAGATTCGCGGCGGCGGCCTGCATTTTGTGTTGCAGGGTTCGGGTTAGTTCGTCGGTTTTGCCGTTGAGGAAGGTGGCGGCTTGGCGCACGCTGTCGCGGTAGTCTTCTTCGCTGATGTGTCCGACACAGGGCGCGGTGCAGCGTTTGATTTGATACAGCAGGCAAGGGCGGTCGCGATGCTCGAATACGCTGTCTTCGCAGGTGCGCAGCATGAAGACTTTTTGCAACACCTGAATGCTGTCGCGCACGGCGTTACTGTTGGGATACGGGCCGAAGTATTGGTTGGGCTTTTTCAGCGCGCCCCGGTAATACGCCATTTGCGGATATTGATGGCCGCTGAGCATCAGATAAGGATAGCTTTTGTCGTCGCGGAAAAGGATATTGTATTTGGGCGACAAGGCTTTGATGAAGTTGTTTTCGAGAATCAGGGCTTCGGCTTCGGAACGCGTGATGGTGGTTTCAATGTGGCGAACCTGTTTCACCATCAATGCGATGCGCGGCGAATGGTCGTTTTTTTGGAAATAGCCGGACACGCGCCGCTTGAGGTTGACCGCTTTGCCGACGTATAAGACTTTGCCGCCTTCGTCAAAAAAACGGTACACGCCCGGCAGCTTGGGCAGGTTTTTGAGAAAGAGCGGGATGTCGAATTGTTCCGGAGAACGGTTTTCTGTATTCATATCAATCATTTGAAAAACGGCTTCAGACGGCATATCGGCAGCGGCAGCCTTATCCGTTCGGAAAAGCTGTCGGGTGGTTATATGCGGTCAATCAATTTTTACCCGTTTCAGGCGCAGGGCATTGCCCAATACCGAAACCGAGCTTGCCGCCATTGCCGCGCCTGCGATGACGGGGTTTAAAAAACCGAGCGCGGCGAGCGGAATGCCCAAGATATTGTAGAAGAAGGCGAAAAACAGGTTTTGCTTGATGTTTTTCAACGTTGCCTGCGATACCAGCAGGGCATCGGCGAGCTGGTTGACCGAATGCTGCATCAGCGTGGCGGACGCGGTGTGTTCGGCAACGTCCGCACCGCCTTTCATCGCAAAGCTGACGTTGGCGGCGGCGAGCGCGGGCGCGTCGTTGATGCCGTCGCCGACCATTGCCACGGTTTTGCCGGCAGCTTTGAGTTTCTGCACTTCGGCGGCCTTGTCGCGCGGACTCATGTTGCCGAAGGCATGTGCGATGCCCAGCTGTTTGGCGACGTATTCGACCGTGCCTTGGTTGTCGCCGCTCATAATATAGACATCGATATTGTGTTTTTTCAGACGGCCTACGGCTTCGGCGGTATCGGCTTTCAACGCGTCGGCAAGTGCGAATGCACCGATAGGTTTGTTATCGACCGAGACTGCAACAATGCTTGCAATGTCCCAAATGCCGTCTGAAAACTCGGGCAAGGTCAGTTCGGCAAATTCGGCTTTGCCCGCTTTCACCAATCCCGCACCTTCCACTTCGGCAGTAATGCCTGCGCCGACAACGGTTTGGGCGTTTTGTGCGGTGGGAATCTCCAAGCTGCGCGTTTGGGCGGCGGAAACGATGGCTCGGGCAAGCGGATGGGCGGCGTTTTGTTCGACAGCGGCGGCAATGCGGTACAAAGCGTCTTCGTCAAAGCCGCTGTCGGGAACACAATAAACGGCGGCAACCTGCGGCCTGCCTTCGGTCAGCGTACCGGTTTTGTCCAACACGACGGCATCGACGTGGGCGGCTTCTTCCATCGCCGCCGCGTCTTTAAACCAAATGCCGTGTTTCACCGCTTTGCCCATGCCGACCATAATCGCGGCGGGCGTTGCCAGACCGAGCGCGCACGGGCAGGCAATCACCAAAACGGCAACGGCGTGCATCAATGCGAGCGTCCAATCGCCCTTAATCAGCCAAGTAGCGATAAAAGTCAAAAGCGCGATGCCCACAACGGCAGGCACGAACACTGCCGCCGCCTTGTCCGCCACGCGCGCAATCGGTGCTTTACTGCCTTGCGCTTCAGAGAGCGCGTTCATCATGTCGCCGAGCAGGGTTTGGCTGCCGAGCTGCGTGGCGCGGTACACCACGCTGCCTTCGGTCATCAGTGCGCCCGCCAACACTTTGCCGCCTGCCTTTTTCTCTTCGGGATTGGATTCGCCGGTGAGGTGGCTCTCGTCCGCCCAGCCGCTGCCGCTTTCGATGATGCCGTCGGCGGCAATGCGTTCGCCGTGATTGGCGCGGATTAGGTCGCCGATTTGCACTTGGTCGATGGGCAGTTGTTTCCATTCGCCATCGCGTTGCACGGTGACTTGGGTAGGCGTGAGTTTGAGCAGCAAGCCCAAGCTGTTCAGGCTGGATTTTTTGGTGCGGTGTTCCAAAAATTTGCCCAGCGACACAAAACCGATCACCATCACGCCTACTTCAAAATACACATGCGCCATACCGTGCGCCGCGTGCGGGCTGAAAAACAGCATATAGACGGAATACAGGTAAATCGAGACCGTGCCGATGGTAACGAGCACGTCCATATTCGCCAGTCCGCCCTTAATGCTCGCCCACGCGCTTTTGTAAAACGGCACCGCCAGCCAAAGTTGCACCACGCTTGCCAATGCGAACTGCCACAACGGCGGAATCATCCAATCGTGTCTGCCGATCATCATCCCCGTCATACCGATAAGGAAGGGGATATTGATGACCAGCAAAAGCCACAACCTCCAGCCGATATGGTGTTCTGCTTCAGCTTGCGGCAATGTATCTTCCGTTTTTTCCTTCGCGCCGTAACCGGTTTTCTCAATGATTTTGGCAATGTCGGCTGCGGAGGTTTTGCTGTCGTCAAACGTAACCTGCGCTTCCTCGCTGGCGAAGTTCACTCCCGCCGATTTGACAAAGTCTTTTTTGTTCAACACTTTTTCAATACGTGAAGCACATGCCTGACAGGTCATGCCTTCGATTTGGAAACGGATTTTTTGTTGCATAAGTTTGATTCCTGCTTTGATGTTCAGACGGCGGTCAAGGCTGCGGGATGCCGTCTGAACGCCGGTATGGTCGAAATTTCTCAAACGCGCCGATAATTCGAGTAGAATCCGAAAACTTGACACAGCAAAGGAAAAACGATGTCCCAACACCGCAAACTGATTATTTTGGGTTCCGGCCCCGCCGGATACACCGCCGCCGTCTATGCCGCGCGCGCCAATTTAAACCCCGTCATTATTACAGGTATCGCGCAAGGCGGGCAACTGATGACCACTACCGAAGTGGACAACTGGCCTGCCGATGCTGACGGCGTGCAAGGGCCGGAATTGATGGCGAGGTTTCTCGCCCACGCCGAACGTTTCGGAACAGAAATCATTTTTGACCAAATCAACGCCGTCGATTTGCAAAAACGCCCGTTCACACTCAAAGGCGATATGGGCGAGTACACTTGCGACGCACTGATTGTCGCAACAGGCGCGTCCGCCAAATACATTGGTTTGCCGAGTGAGGAAGCGTTTGCAGGGAAAGGCGTTTCCGCCTGCGCCACCTGCGACGGTTTCTTCTACAAAAACCAAGATGTTGCCGTAGTCGGCGGCGGCAATACGGCAGTTGAGGAGGCACTCTACCTTGCCAATATCGCCAAAACCGTTACGTTGATTCACCGCCGCAGCGAGTTCCGTGCCGAAAAAATCATGATTGACAAACTGATGAAACGCGTGGAAGAGGGCAAAATCATCCTCAAGCTGGAAAGCAATCTGCAAGAAGTACTGGGCGACGATCGGGGCGTAAACGGCGCATTATTAAAAAACAACGACGGTTCTGAGCAACAAATTGCCGTCAGCGGCATCTTTATCGCCATCGGGCACAAGCCGAATACCGATATTTTCAAAGGGCAGTTGGAAATGGACGAAGCCGGCTACCTGAAAACAAAAGGTGGTACGGCGGACAATGTCGGTGCAACCAATATCGAAGGCGTATGGGCGGCGGGCGACGTAAAAGACCATACCTACCGTCAGGCAATTACCAGCGCGGCTTCCGGCTGTCAGGCGGCTTTGGACGCGGAACGCTGGTTGGGCAGCCAAAACATTTGAATGCCGTCTGAAACCGAAATTTTCGGCGGAATGCAAGTTTTTCGCACCAAATCCTTGATTCTGTCGGCAAACCCCAATATAATGCCCGTTCTTTGAACCTTGCCTTCTGCTTTCGCATGGCAGAAGGCTGTTTTTACCATCCATAAGGAGATAACATGCGTCATTACGAGATCGTGTTTATCGTTCATCCTGATCAAAGCGAGCAAGTGCCCGCTATGGTTGAGCGTTACAAAACCATGATTACCGAGGCAAACGGTAAGATTCACCGTCTGGAAGATTGGGGTCGCCGCCAACTGGCTTACCCGATTAACAAGATCCATAAAGCACATTATGTTTTGATGAACATCGAAACCACTCCTGAAGTTGTTGAGGAGTTGGAAACCGCGTTCCGTTTCAATGATGCGGTATTGCGTCATCTGACCATCAAAACCAAACACGCCGTTACCGAAGCATCCCCTATGTTGGGTGGTGAAAAGGCTAAGAACCTGCTGAGCGGTGCGTCTGAAGAAGCGGCTGCCCAATAATTGGGATTCGATAATCTTGTTTCGCTTGCCGCGTTGATTGAAAAGGCTTTCCCTATTCGATATACGCCTGCCGGAATCTCTGTCTTAGATATTATTTTAAAGCATGAATCATGGCAGAAAGAAAATGGACAGCAATGTCTTGTCCAATTGGAAATTCCGGCACGGATTTTAGGCAGGCAGGCGGAAGAGTGGCAGTATCGGCAAGGTGTATATGTTAACGTCGAAGGTTTTTTAGCTCAAAAAAGCAGACGTTCCCTGATGCCGATGCTCAGAATACAAAATATTAAAGAATATAAAGGTTAAACGACAATGGCTCGTCAATCATTCAAACGTAGAAAATTCTGCCGTTTTACGGCTGAAAAAATCCAAGAAGTCGATTACAAACAAGTTGATTTGCTGAAAGACTTTATCTCTGAAAACGGTAAAATCATTCCTGCCCGCATTACAGGAACGAAGGCATTCTACCAACGCCAATTGGCTGTTGCCGTAAAACGCGCGCGCTTCCTGGCTCTGCTGCCTTACACCGACCAACACAAATAATTTTGGAGATTGAATCATGCAAATTATTCTGTTAGAAAAAATCGGCGGTCTGGGCAACTTGGGCGACATCGTAACCGTTAAAAACGGTTATGCCCGCAACTTCTTGATTCCTGCCGGTAAGGCAAAACGTGCTACTGAAGCAAACATGAAAGAGTTTGAAGCACGCCGCGCAGAACTGGAAGCTAAACAGGCTGAAATTTTGGCAGATGCCCAAGCCCGTCAGGAAAAATTGGATGGCCAAACCATTACCGTTGCCCAAAAAGCAGGTGTGGACGGTCGTCTGTTTGGTTCCGTTACCAATGCTGACATTGCAGCTGCAATCGTTGCTGCCGGTATCGAAGCTGTGAAAGCAAATGTACGCCTGCCAAACGGTCCTCTGAAAGCCGTTGGCGAGTACGAAGTGGAAGTGGCTTTGCACACTGATGCCGTTGCTAAAATTACCGTTGCCGTCGTTGCTGCAGCTGAGTAATTGAAATTATCAGAATGCCGTCTGAAACCCTGCCGATTATCGGAATGTGGTTTCAGACGGCATTTGTTTTGTTTTCCGTATGTTCTGCAAAAATCGGGACGGTTGTTTTTATTTGCCTGAGGTCTTTGCAGAAATAGTTTGTTAACGAAATTTGACGCATAAAATGCGCTAAAAAATATTCAATTGACAAAAACTTTTCTGATTTTGAGAAATCTATGAAAATCAGGGAATTATTTATTTTGAAAATGGTATCGGGCATAAAGTTTGGCTGTATTTCAATATGCTGCTGATAAGCATACTTCGTTCCGGAATATTCAATAGGATAACTTCCTGACTGATCGAAAAACCATGGTTTTTTTCCCTTGCAAACAGTTGAAATCAACGGATTGTCAAAATACATCCTAAAAATTTAATAACTTATATGATTGTAAAGGTTGCGGCTTGTATGCCGGTCATTATGGCGGAAATACCGTTTGGGAGACAGCCGCATCGCGTGGAGTCGGTACGGCAGACGATGTGCCGATGCCTTCGGGCGTTAAGGCGGGGTAATCGGCAGTTTGGAAAAAGGCAATGGAATCTGTGGGTAGAAGAAGTTAAGGGGAAAAGTCGGGCGTACGGTCAGGTTGTCTGTCCTCTTGTCGGAACAGGAGGCAGGGCAGCTTTATTCTGATTAATTGCTTGTGTAAACGGTAAAAAGGTTTTTTCGTGTGTTTTAAAGCAGGTTGTACAGCATTTTTCCGGCAATCAAAAGCAACATAATGCCGAAGGATTTTTTGAGTTTGGCAGAAGAAAGTTTGTGGGCGGTTTTGACACCGAGCGGGGCAAAGGCAATGGTTGCCGCGCTGAGGACGGCGACGGCGGGCAGGTAAAGGAAGCCCAGTGACCCTTCGGGTAATCCTGCAATATTCAGGCCGTTGAGCAGATACGATATTGCGCCGGAGAGTGCAATCGGCCAGGCAAGGCCGGATGATGTGCCGATGGCTTTATGGGCGGGGAAGCCGCAGTGGATTAAGAAGGGGACGGAAAGTGAACCGCCGCCTATGCCGACCCAGCTCGACATTGCGCCGAACAGTGTGGAAACCGCAGTCAGTCCGGGCAGCTTGGGTAGCGGGCGGGATGCC
The DNA here is from genome assembly GCF_962747855.1 of Neisseria blantyrii. Classification (NCBI taxonomy): domain Bacteria; kingdom Pseudomonadati; phylum Pseudomonadota; class Betaproteobacteria; order Neisseriales; family Neisseriaceae; genus Neisseria; species Neisseria blantyrii. The sequence goes on along the minus strand of NZ_CAUIZY010000007.1, from coordinate 70,673 downwards.
GTCTGAGGGCCGGTATGCAGTGTTTTGAATGCGACGGCAGTTAAAAACAGGATGAAGAAAATTTGAAGCCCGAATGCGGGGATATATTTTGCGGAGAGTGCGCCCGCGAATACGCCGAATATCATACCCGGCATCATCGCAAATACGGTTTTCCAGTCGACCGCCTGTTTTTTGTGCTGCCCCAACATACTGGAAAAGGCGGTGAAGACCATGACGGCGAAGGATGTGCCGACGGCGAGGTGTTGCGCGTAAGGATGTTGTGCCAAACCCTGCAAATCAAGTACCCATAAAACGACAGGGACAATCAGCGTGCCGCCGCCTACGCCGAACAGACCGGCAATAAAACCTGCCGCACTGCCTACGGCAAGCAGGATTAAGATAATGTCCCAATGCCACATTTAATCCGCCTTTCTGTATTTTTTCCAGAATCGGCGTGCCGCCATAATGTAGCCGGACAGGCTGTATCCGAGAAAGAACAGGAAGAGGACGAGCGACGGTTCCCAAGTGACCAGAAGCAGCAGTAAGACGGCAAGCAGCATTCCGACAAAGGGGACTTGTCTGCGGATGTTGATTTCTTTAAAACTCCAAAAAGGGATTTGGACAATCATCGACAGGCCGGCAAACAGTGTGATGCCCAATGCCCACCAGTGGACGGCGGGGAACTTTTCGACGCTGTGGTTGACCCAAATCAGCCCGACAATCAGCGCGGCGGCAGTCGGACTGGGCACGCCGATAAACCAGCGTTTGTCCACCTTGCCGATGAGCGTGTTGAACAGGGCGAGGCGCAGGGCGGCGCAGGCGCAGTAGATGAAGGCGACGGAATAACCGATTTTGCCGAATTGCCAAAGTTGCCATTTGTAGGCAATCAGCGCAGGGGCGACACCGAAGCTGACCATGTCGGCAAGGCTGTCGAGCTGCTCCCCGAACGCGCTTTGGCTGTTGGTCAGCCGCGCCACGCGCCCGTCCATACCGTCCAAAAGCATGGAAATGAATACGGCAATAGCGGCGGTTTCATAACGTCCGTGCATGGATTGGGTGATTGCGTAAAACGCGGAAAACAGCGCGGCGATGGTAAAGGAATTGGGCAGCAGGTAGATACTGTTTTGACGCAGGGAGCGTTGCGGGGTGTTTGGCGGGATTTCCATAGCTGAAGTGTCTCACGGACGTGGAGAATTGATGTTCGGATTATAACGCAAACGCTTATCGAACAATACGCCCTGCTGGTTTAAGCCTCTGATAAGATGTTTGCATGAAAGGCGGAAACAGAAGCCACGGGCGGATTTGCCATTGCTATCGGTAATGTCAGCAAGTCCAACTTGATTAGAAGTACGGTATTGGCTCCGAACTCAACCATTGACGATAAATCTGACAGCAGCCTTTTGTTGGGTAATAGTGCGACCATTACAAAAAGTACAAATTCGGTTGCATTCGGTCTGCTCTCTAAAATCGAAAATTCACAAAATGCCGTTGCGTTTGGTCGAAGCACAAATGCAACAAATGCCAACAGAGGGATGGTAATCGGTTCAACGTCGACGGTTTTATCTGAAAACGGCGTTGCAGTAGGTGCGTTCTCCGAAGTAAAAAACTCGGAAAGTGCCGTCGTATTGGGTAAAAGTGCCAATGCAAAAGATGCTAACAATGCGATGGCATTGGGTGCTGGTGCCACTGTTTCGGCTGAAAACGCCGTAGCGGTCGGTAACGGTGCCAATACCAGCGGCAAAAATGCCGCTGCTGTCGGTGCAAGCTCAAGAGCAACCAAAGAAAGCGGTGGCATTGCCATCGGTTTATCCGCCCGTACAAAGGCGATTTTGCTAACGCAATCGGTTACAAATCACGTGCAGGAGGCGAACACGCAAGTGCTTTCGGCACAGGCAGCACCGCTACCGCAGAAGGCGGCTCAGCGTTGGGTTCACATTCCAAAACCTCGGTTGCCGGTAATGTTTGGGGATACGATCTGCTGAAAAGTGCGGCTCAAACCCAAGATGATTTGATCGGCGGCAATAACGTTACTGCTGATGATGCTGCCGTTCAAGAATTGGCAACGTTGAAAGCCGGCAGCAGCGAAGTGGCAACGGAAAACAACTTTAAAACCGTCTTCAACAAGTTTTATGAGTTTAAAGACGGCTTGAAAACCGAATCCGATACAACGGATACCGACAAAACCATCGTTATCCTCGGTAAAGACGACCTGAAAAATAATCCTGATTTTAAAGGGGATAAGGGAGATAAATGCGACGAGGGTGCAGACGGCAAGTCGGCGTTTGAAATTTGGAGAGAACTGTAGGGAAATACCGGCAAAACCGAAGCCGATTTTGCTGCTGCATTGAAGGGTGAAAAAAGGTGATAAGGGCGATAAAGGTGAATCCGGTCAGGACGGTTCACCCGGAAAATCGGTTAAGGTGGCTTCAGACGGCAGAGGCAACATCCGTGTCGAAGAGAAGGCAGATCATATCGAAATTTCGCTGAATCCGAAACTTGGCAATCTTGAGACAGGTTGTGTGTTTCGGGGACGGCCAAAGCGGTTTCCTTATCTGCATGAATGGCGATGTCCCAAACGTTCATTTCCGTAAAGGTTTTGGCTGTTCCTTTTTCTTCCTCGTATTTTCCGGCGATCAGCCGCAAACTTCCTGCACCTTCGGGAATCGCAGCAACGGGAATGGCGGCTTTGGCAAGGTGTAGGTAGCGGGGCGGAGTGTTCTTGTATCGGTGGGCAGATTGACCCCAAGCTGTACCATTTCAAAAAGCCCGCCTGTTTTGTTGAAGCGTTCGGAATGGAATTCTTCATGGATGATGCCGGAATCGGCAGTCATCCATTGCACACCGCCTCAGCCGCTTGAGTCGCGGTGTGCGGCTTCGCCGCGATAGGCGATGGTTACGGTTTTAAAATCTTTGTGGGGGGGGAGACACCTCGGGGGGCGGTTCGGATTGGGTGCAAGTTCATAAGGTACGACATAGTCGAGCATTAAAAACGGATTCGTTCCCCTGTCGTCGCCCATGTGGGAAAACAGAGACCGGACAGGGAAGCCGTCGCCTACCCGGTGTTGCCTGTCGTTACGGTAGGTTTATCTGACATTTTTCATGATGTATTCCTTTTTTAGTGTTATGCCTCTTGAACGCTTTTTCAGACGGCATTTGAAGTGTTATTATGGGGTATACATGGGGCGTGCGGTATGCGGATGCCTGCCGTAAACGGCAATCCGTTTCGGAAGGCTAAACCGGCAAAGCAGGGATGTATTCTGTCTTTTTGTTTATAATGCGACAGAATTTGGACGAACCGTCAGGAGTTTATGATGATAAAAAGGATGGTGGCAGTATCTGTACTCTGCCTGATGACTGCGGCGGCACGGGCTGCCGATACTTACGGCTATCTCGCCGTTTGGCAGAATCCGCAGGATGCAAACGATGTTTTGCAGGTTAAAACCACAAAAGAAGATTCGACGAAAAGCGAAGCGTTTGCCGAGTTGGAGGCCTTTTGCAAAGGTCAAGACACGCTTGCGGGCATTGCCGAAGACGAGCCGACCGGATGCCGCTCTGTCGTATCCTTGAGCAATACCTGTGTTGCGTTGGCATATCCGAAAGCCGAAGGTGCGCTGCGTGCCGACAACGCCGTCGTGATTACCTCGCCACGGTTTACAAGCGTCCATCAGGTCGCACTCAACCAGTGCATCAAAAAATACGGCGTTCAGGGGCAATGTGCTTTGGAAACAGTGTATTGCACGTCTTCTTCTTATTACGGCGGGACTGTGCGCTCTTTGATTCAAAATCTCAAATAAAACGGAAAATGCCGTCTGAAAGATGTTCAGACGGCATTTCCATATCAGCGGTCAGGATTCTTTTGAATCGGGCAGCAGGCTGTTCAACACAATGGCGAGTACGGCGCACAAACCTACCCCCGCAAAGCTGAAACTGCCCAATTTGAGCGTCATGCCGCCGATGCCCGTGGTCAGTACCGAGCTGACGATGACCAGGTTTTTCGGCAGCATCAAATCGACTTTGGCATCAATCAGGGTTTTGATGCCTAAAGAAGCAATCGTACCGAACAGCAGCAGCATAATGCCGCCCATCACGGGCATCGGGATGGAGGCCAAAAACGCATTGAATTTGCCGAAAAACGCCATACAGACGGCAAAAACCGCCGCCCAAGTCATGATGACGGGGTTGCTGTTTTTGGTAATCATCACCGCACCCGTTACTTCGCCGTAGGTTGTAACCGGCGGGCCGCCAATCAGACCCGCAAGGCACACGCCCAAGCCGTCGCCCGCAAGGGTTTTGTCCAAGCCCGGGTCTTTCGTATAGTCTTTCCCCGTCACATTGCCGATTGCCATAATGCCGCCGATGTGTTCGATGGCGGGGGCGACGGCAACGGGCAGCATAAACAGTGCCGCCTGCCAGTTGACTTGCGGCGTTTCAAAATGGGGAACGGCGAACCAGGGCGCGTGTGCAATGCTTGCCGTGTCCACCAGCCCCATCAGCAGTGCCAAAACATAACCCGAAGCGACACCGATCAAGATGGGAATCAGCTTCATCATCCTGCTGCCGAAAACCGATACGATGGCGGTAACGGCAAAGGTAAAGCCGGAAAGAATCAGCGAATCGGTATAGTCGATGACCTGTTTGCCGTCCGCCTGACCCATTGCCATGCTGCTTGCCGCCACGGCAACAGACAGGCCGATAACCATGATGACGGGGCCGATGACGACCGGCGGCAGCAGTTTGTGTACCGCCGCCAGTCCGCGCCAACGGATCAGCGCGGCAAACACAAAATACATAAAGCCGGCGGCAAACAGTCCGAACATGGTGGAAGGCAGCCCCCATTCGCCGACGGAGTAGATGATCGGTGCGATAAAGGCAAACGAAGAACCGAGAAAAATCGGCACTTTGCGTTTGGTTGTGATTTGGAACAGCAGTGTTCCCAAGCCTGCGCCCAAAAGCGCAAGAGCCGGATTCAGACCGGTCAGCAGGGGAACCAGTACCATTGCGCCGAATGCCACAAATAAAATCTGCGCACCGGAAACGGCAAGTTTCAGTTGGTTCATACCATTTTCTTTCAGTCGGTTCAAACGGCACGGATTATACTGGTTTGCCGAGGGTCTGCGTAAAAATACATACGTCGGGCAACAGATATGCCGTCTGAAAGGCAACGTCTGCCTGTTGCAGGATGAAAGCAGGAGAAATGGAGTATAATCCGACACTTTCCATATTCAATCCGCAAGCCGTCCCGACCCTTATTTCAGACGGCATTTTCCGGTAATACGGCATGACAGAAAAATCCCATAAAAAAACAGTAAAAGGCAGGGCGGGAAGCCCGTCCCCAACGTCCGCGCGCAACAAGAAAGCCGACAACGGCGCGCGGGGCAATAAAGTTTCCGAGCGGCTCAAGGCGGTCAAAGAGCTGCAGAAAACCGAAGCCAAAAAGGCGCGTCCCGAACATGTCGTCAACCTGATTGCCGACGCGCTGTGGCTGATGGGTTTGGCGGCAACCCTGTATCTGGCGATTTCCCTGATCAGTTTCGATATGGGCGATCCGTCTTGGTCGCACAGTTCGCCGTTTGCCGGAGATGCCGCCAATTGGGGCGGACTGTTCGGCGCGTATATTGCCGATGTCGGCTATTATCTTTTCGGCTGGTCGTTCTGGTGGTGGATAGCGGCTGCCTGCGTCGTGCTGTATAAAAATTTCCGTCTGCACGCAAAACAGACGGAAAACGAGGCATACAACCACAAAATCGCTGCCGCCGCGCTGTTTGTCCTGACGGTCTTCAGCCCCGTCTTGGAGTATTTTGTGCTGGGCGGAAAATATGCCGACTCCCTGCCTGTCGGAGCCGGCGGTATGGTCGGCATACGCGTCGGCGCAGTGTTTGCGTGGCTGCTGGGGAAATCGGGCAGCCTGCTGATTATCCTGGTTGTTCTGCTGTTGTCGTTGTCCCTGCTGGTGCAGATTTCATGGCTGGAATTTTTGAACGGTACGGGCAGGGCGGTTCAAAACCGGCTGAGTGCCTTATCCGGCAAGGTCATGGCTTTGGGAAAACGCCGGCCGAATACCAAAACAGACGGTGTCGATACCCAAAACACACGGCGCATGGTGAAAGAAGCCAAAAACATCACCGCCAAACCTGTTATTCCCCTCGAAGGCAGCAGCAGCAACCGCAAATCCGTCGCGGTTTCCGTTGCGCAGCCGCCTAAAATCCAACCTTCGCTGTTTGAAGACAATGAAGTACAGCAGAACGGCGAATACCACAAGCCTGCATTGAACCTGTTGCGGATTCCCGACAGCGAGCCGGTCAGCATCAATCCCGCCGAATTGGAAAATACAGCCGAACTGATCGAATCCAAACTGGCAGAATTCGGCATCGGCGTACAAGTCGTATCCGCCACATCCGGTCCCGTCATCACGCGCTACGAAATCGAACCCGCGCAAGGTGTCAAAGGCAGTCAAATTGTCGCCTTGTCGAAAGATTTGGCGCGCTCGATGTCGCTGCAATCCGTGCGTATCGTCGAAACCATCGCCGGGAAAAACACGATGGGCATCGAGTTGCCCAACGACAAACGCCAAGACGTGATGTTGAGCGAAATCTTGTCCTCGCCCGTGTTTGCCGAAGCCAAATCCAAGCTGACCGTCGCGCTGGGCAAAGACATCGCCGGTACGCCCGTCGTTGGCGACTTGGCGAAAATGCCGCACCTTTTGGTTGCCGGTATGACCGGTTCGGGCAAGTCCGTCGGCGTGAACGGCATGATTATGTCTATGCTTTTCAAAGCTACGCCCGAGGAAGTCCGCTTTATCATGATTGACCCGAAAATGCTTGAGTTGAGAATTTACGACGGCATTCCGCACTTGCTCTGTCCGGTTGTAACCGATATGCGCGAAGCGGGACAGGCGTTGAACTGGTGCGTCGCCGAAATGGAAAAACGCTACCGCCTGCTCTCACATGCGGGTGTACGCAACTTGGAAGGCTTCAACCAAAAAGTCGAACAAGCCAAAACGGCAGGAAAGCCGCTGCTCAATCCGTTCAGCCTGACCCCCGACGAACCCGAACCTCTGGAAAAACTGCCAATGATTGTGGTTGTTATCGACGAGTTGGCAGACCTGATGATGACCGAACGCAAAGCCGTCGAGCAACAAATCGCCCGCCTCGCCCAAAAAGCACGCGCCGCCGGTATCCATATGATTGTCGCCACCCAACGTCCCAGTGTCGATGTCGTTACCGGCCTGATTAAAGCCAACATCCCGACCCGTATGGCGTTTACCGTGCAAAGCAAAATCGACAGCCGAACCATCCTCGATCAAATAGGCGCGGACGAACTGCTGAAATACGGCGACTCCCTGTTCCTGCAACCGGGCAGTGCCGAACCGACCCGCCTGCAAGGTGCGTTCGTTTCCGATGATGAAGTCCACCGCGTCGTCGCTTTCGTCAAGGAGCAGGCGCCGGCAAATTATGTAGAAGGGTTGCTTACAGGCGAAGCGGCACAGGAAACGGCAAATATCGTCAGCCCCAATGCAGACAGCGACGAATTGTTCGATCAGGCAGTCGCCTATGTTTTGGAAAGCAAAAAAACTTCCATTTCGTCTTTGCAGCGGCAGTTGCGTATCGGCTATAACCGCGCGGCAAACCTGATGGAGGCACTGGAAAATGCGGGTGTGGTTTCGCCGACCGATTTGAACGGCAGCCGTAAAATTTTGGCGCGTAAGGATCATTTGTAGCCCGTGTCGCAAAATGCCGTCTGAACGGCGGAATTGACGTTTCAGACGGCATATTATGTTTCAGGCGAGACATTGTGATATACTTGCCAGCTAAAATTTTCCCTTTGCGGCAAGGCGGTTCAAATCCCAGTATCTGCCGTGCGCCGGTCTTCCGTTGCCGGGAAGGGGTGTCATTTTATCAACACAACAAATTTAAGGGCTTATGATGAGCGTAACTGTTGAAACTTTAGAAAATCTGGAACGCAAAGTAGTGTTGTCCCTGCCTTGGTCCGAAATCAACGCAGAAACCGATAAAAAACTGAAACAAACCCAACGCCGTGCCAAAATCGACGGTTTCCGTCCGGGCAAGGCACCTTTAAAAATGATTGCCCAAATGTACGGTGCAAGCACGCAAAACGACGTGATCAACGAGCTGGTCCAACGCCGTTTCTACGATGTTGCCGTTGCCCAAGAGTTGAAAGTGGCAGGCTATCCGCGTTTCGAAGGCGTTGAAGAACAAGACGATAAAGAGTCTTTCAAAGTTGCCGCCATTTTTGAAGTGTTCCCCGAAGTCGTTATCGGCGATTTGTCTGCACAAGAGGTCGAAAAAGTAACCGCTTCCGTCGGCGATGCCGAAGTGGATCAAACCGTAGAAATCCTGCGAAAACAACGCACACGCTTCAACCATGTCGAACGCGAAGCCCGAAACGGCGACCGCGTCATCATCGACTTTGAAGGTAAAATCGACGGCGAACCTTTTGCCGGCGGCGCATCCAAAAACTACGCCTTCGTATTGGGCGCAGGTCAAATGCTGCCTGAATTTGAAGCCGGCGTAGTCGGCATGAAGGCAGGCGAGGGCAAAGACGTTACCGTCAACTTCCCTGAAGACTACCACGGTAAAGACGTTGCCGGTAAATCCGCTGTCTTCAGCATCACATTGAACAACGTATCCGAACCCACTCTGCCCGAAGTGGATGCCGACTTCGCCAAAGCATTGGGTATTGCCGATGGCGACGTTGCCAAAATGCGCGAAGAAGTGAGGAAAAACGTAAGCCGCGAAGTGGAACGCCGCGTAAATGAACAAACCAAAGAATCCGTAATGAACGCGCTGATTAAAGCCGTAGAGTTGAAAGTTCCGGTTGCTTTGGTCAATGAAGAAGCCGCCCGTTTGGCAAACGAAATGAAACAAAACTTCGTTAACCAAGGTATGGCCGATGCCGCGAACTTGGATTTGCCTTTGGATATGTTCAAAGAACAAGCCGAACGCCGCGTATCTTTGGGTCTGATTTTGGCCAAACTGGTTGACGAAAACAAACTGGAACCGACTGAAGAGCAAATCAAAGCCGTTGTCGCCAACTTCGCAGAAAGCTACGAAGATCCTCAAGAAGTAATCGACTGGTACTACGCAGAGCCTTCCCGCCTGCAAGCCCCGACTTCTTTGGCAGTAGAAAGCAACGTCGTTGATTTCGTTTTGGGCAAAGCTAAAGTAACTGAAAAAGCGCTGTCTTTTGACGAAGTAATGGGCGCACAAGCTTAATTGCTCTAAGGCCATCTGAAACAGACAATCAAAAGCACCGAAGCGCTTTAAATGGCTTTGGTGCTTTTCCATCATTAACAGGAGACAAAAATGTCCTTCGATTTCAATAATTACCTTGTCCCTACCGTTATCGAACAAAGCGGTCGTGGCGAGCGCGCATTCGACATCTACTCACGCCTTTTGAAAGAGCGCATCGTATTTTTGGTCGGTCCGGTAACCGACGAGTCTGCCAATTTGGTGGTTGCCCAGCTGTTGTTTTTGGAAAGTGAAAATCCGGACAAAGATATTTTCTTCTACATCAATTCCCCCGGCGGCTCGGTAACGGCAGGCATGTCGATTTACGACACCATGAATTTCATCAAGCCCAACGTCTCCACTTTGTGCTTGGGACAAGCGGCAAGCATGGGCGCATTCCTGCTCTCGGCAGGCGAAAAAGGCAAACGTTTCGCCCTGCCCAACAGCCGGATTATGATTCACCAGCCTTTAATCAGCGGTGGCTTGGGCGGTCAGGCATCCGACATTGAAATTCACGCACGCGAGTTGTTGAAAATCAAAGAAAAACTCAACCGCCTGATGGCGAAACACTGCGGCCGCGATTTGGCAGATTTGGAGCGCGACACCGACCGTGATAATTTCATGTCTGCCGAAGAGGCAAAAGAATATGGTTTGATTGACCAAGTTTTGGAAAACCGCGCTTCTTTGCAGCTTTAAACCTTGTGAAGTAGACAAATGCCGTCTGAAAACAGTTCAGACGGCATTTGTCTTATAGGGACTGTATCGGGATGATTTTGTTCTGGTTGCGTTTGGAGCCGTTTTCGCCGTAGTTGGTTTTGACATACTCTTCAACAATAGCCAAAAATTCCGTTGCAATGTTGTCGCCTTTCAGCGTTACTTTACGTTCACCATCTACATAAACCGGCGCGACGGGTGTTTCCCCCGTACCGGGCAGGCTGATGCCGATGTCGGCCAATTTGCTTTCTCCGGGACCGTTGACGACGCAGCCCATCACGGCAACATTCAGGGATTCCACGCCGGGATAAGCAGTGCGCCATACGGTCATTTTTTGTCGCAGGTAGTTTTGCACATCTTGAGCCAGTTCTTGAAAAACGGTACTGGTGGTGCGCCCGCATCCCGGGCAGGCGGTAACCATCGGCGTAAACGAACGCAATCCCATAGTCTGTAAAATCTCTTGCCCGACGACGACCTCCTGAGTACGCGGGCTGCCCGGCTCCGGAGTGAGTGAAATGCGGATGGTGTCGCCGATTCCTTCTTGAAGCAAGACGGATAATGCCGCTGTTGATGCGACAATGCCTTTGCTGCCCATACCGGCTTCGGTCAAACCCAAATGCAGCGGATAGGCGCAACGGCTGCCCAGTTCGCGGTAAACCTGAATCAGGTCTTGAACCGCGCTGACTTTGCACGACAGGATAATTTTGTCTTCGGGCAGTCCCAATAGAACGGCTTTTTCGGCAGATTCCAAAGCGGAGACAATCAGTGCTTCCTTCATCACTTCTTCGGGCGGTTTAGGGGCGGAAGAAGCAAGGTTGGCATCCATCATGCGTTTGGCGAGGCTCTGATCCAAAGAACCCCAGTTTACGCCGATGCGGACGGCTTTATCGTTTTCAGCAGCAGTCCGAATCATAAAGGCAAATTTTTCATCGCCTTTTACGCCTTTGCCGACATTGCCGGGATTGATGCGGTATTTGGACAATGCTTTGCCGCATTCGGGAAATTCCGCCAACAGGCGTTCGCCGTTGAAATGGAAATCGCCAATCAGTGGTGTGGCATAGCCCATATCGTCCAAGCGGCGGCGGATTTCGGCAACTTTGGACGCGGCTTCGGGGCTGTTGACGGTGATCCGCACCATTTCCGAGCCAGCGTCGCTCAATTCCTTAATCTGCAATGCGGTGGCTTTTGCATCGGCAGTGTCGGTGTTGGTCATAGATTGGATAACGACGGGTGCTTCTGAACCGACGGTAATATGATCGATGCGGACTTGATGCGTCCTGCGGCGTTGGAGTGTGTTCATATGGTTTGAATCTGTTTATTGACCGGTGAGGACGGTTTGCAATTCTTCCGAGTAGGGGAAATTTGCCTGCAATTGTGCTTCATATTCGTATGCCGCCTGCGCGTTGCCGAGGGCTTTGGCAATTTTCCAGCCAAGCAGCAAATCATCGGCCTGAAGGACTTCTACCCTGCTTTGGTATTTTTTAAAGTAGTAATCGGCATCGCCCAACTGCCCGGCCAGCATTTTGGTGCGCGCCAGTTCTTTAAATGCGGGGGGGAACTGCGGCTGCGAGGCGAGCGAGCGTTCCAAATAGGCTTCCGCCAATCCGAATTGCCCCTGTTTGGCACTGCATATGCCTTTATTCAGGTTGGCTATATAAGGGGTCGGGTAGGTGGGGTCGGCCAGGGCTTTGTCGAAATATGCCATAGATTCGGCAGGGCGGTTGAGCCTGCCGCATAGGAACCAGCCGTAGTTGTTGTTGATTTCGGCACTGTCGGGTTTGATGGAGAGGGCTTGCCGGAAACTTTCCTGCGCCTTGTCGTTAACTTTCAGGTATTGATAGATTTCGGCACGAACCAGCCAGGCAAGCTCGTTTTTAGGGTCCGATTTCAAGGCATCTTCAATACTTGCCGTTGCCTGACGGTAGTCCTGACCGCGCATATATTCCATTGCCAACTGGGTTTTGATATTGGAAACCTGATTGGCTTTTTCTGCCCGCGAGGGGCGGTAGGAAGTGCTGCACGCGCCCAAGGCAAGGACAAGCAATAAAGAGATTCGTTTGGATGGCTTAAAAGGCATAATTACCCCTGTTGTCCGATTAAAATCTGCTGCCATTTTTGTTGGCGGCGCGTTTTATCCCGAACTTGACCTGCCAGCTGTCCGCAGGCGGCATCGATGTCGTCGCCGCGCGTTTTTCGTACGGTAACGACAAATCCTGCCTGCTGCAAAATATCGCGGAACACACGGATGTTCTCATTGCTGGAGCGTTCGTATCCGGAGTTTGGGAAGGGATTGAACGGAATCAGATTGAACTTGCAGGGAACATCTTTGACCAGTTCGATCAGTTCGCGCGCATGTTGCGCCTTATCGTTTATTCCGTCCAACATAACGTATTCGAAAGTGATGAAATCCCTGGGTGCTTTGACCAGATAGCGTTGGCATGCCGCCATCAGTTCTTTCAAGGGATATTTTTTGTTCAGCGGTACGATTTGGTTGCGGACTTCGTCATTGGAAGCGTGGAGGGAAACCGCCAAAGCCACCGGCATGACATCGCGCAACCTGTCCATTTGGGGAACCATACCCGAAGTAGAAACCGTTACGCGGCGGCGGCTCAAACCGTATCCGTGGTCGTCCAGCATGATGCTCAAGGCGGTAACGACATTGTCGAAGTTCGCCATCGGCTCGCCCATACCCATCATCACTACATTGGAAATTACGCGTTCGTTTTTCGGTGTAACGCCCATCGCTTTGTTTGCCCACCACAATTGCCCGATAATTTCGGCAGCGGTCAAATTGCGGTTGAAGCCCTGCCGGCCGGTCGAGCAAAATGTACATTCTAAAGCGCAGCCGACTTGCGAGGAAATGCAGAGCGTGCCGCGATCCGATTCGGGGATGAAGACGGTTTCCACGCCGTTGCCCGTCCCGACATCCAAAAGCCATTTTCGAGTGCCGTCTGAAGATTCTTGAGACATCATCAGCTTGGGAATTTCGATGCTTGCCTGTTCGTTCAGTTTATGGCGCAGGGATTTTGCCAAATCGGTCATTTCGTCAAAATTTTGCGCGCCGGATTGGTGCATCCAACGCATAACCTGTTTGGCACGGAAAGGTTTTTCGCCCATATCGGCAAAATGTCGGGTCAGCCCTTGAAGGTCGTAGTTGAGCAGATTGGTTTTCATGTGTTTGTGTTTTTCTTAAATTAAGGCTTCAAATAAAAAATTGCAGGGCAGGCAAGTTTGATTTGAAGCCTTTTGCAACAGGGTTTTCAGACGGCATGGATATATTTTATGCCGTCTGAAGAGGAGTTGTGCGGTGTATTGTATCAACGGGGGCAGATTTCGGTTTGGCTGAAAAAGTAGGCAATTTCCAAAGCGGCATTTTCCACGCTGTCGGAACCGTGTACGGCGTTAATGCTGACTGATGTGGCAAAGTCCGCGCGTATTGTGCCTTCGGCGGCTTCGGCGGGATTGGTCGCCCCCATCAGTTCGCGGTTTTTCAGAACGGCGTTTTCGCCTTCCAGTACTTGAATCATAACCGGGCCGCCGGTCATAAATTCAACCAATCCGGCGTAGAAGGGGCGGTCTTTGTGAACCGCATAAAATTCTTGCGCCTCTTGGAGGGTAAGCTGCTTCATTTTGGCGGCAACGATTTTCAGACCGTTCTCCTCAAAGCGGCTGTATATTTTGCCGATAACGTTTTTGCCGACGGCATCGGGTTTGATGATGGAAACGGTGCGTTCAATCGCCATGCTATATCCTTATTTTTACTTAAGAAGAATCAAATCGGTATTCTACCAAAAAATAACTTATCCGCCTGAAGCCTTGGGAGACAGGGTCAGGTGCGGCTGTTCCAAATAAACTTCGGACTGCATTTCGACCATCCGGCTGGCGGTGCGGGTAAATTCTTCGGCAAAATCGCCTTCCGTGTAGATATGGTTGACATCTACCGCGCCGGTGGCACACAGTTTGACCCGGAAATCGTAGAGCACGTCAATCAGCCAAGTCAGCCGCCGCGCCTCTGCCTTTTCTTGCGGTGAGAGTTGTTCCAAACCTGAAATAAAAACCATTTCATAATGTTCGGCCAAATACAGATAGTCGGACTGCGAGCGGGGACCGAAGCACAGTGCGCGGAAATCAAACCATATGGCACGGCCGGACTCGGCTTTGTGGGGAATCTCCCGACCGTGGATGGTGCTGATGCCGGGGTTCAAATCGGTAATGCCTGTCATTTCTTTGAACAGTTTTGCCAGTTTTGCCTCATTTTCTTCATTGGCAGGTGTAAAGAAAATCTCGGCGGGGCGGAGGGTACGCAGCCGGTAGTCTTCCCCTCCGTCAACGTTTAAGACGGTCAGGCTGGACTCGATGAGCGCGATTGTGGGAAGAAAACTGCTCCGGTTTTGACCTTGCGGGTAGAGTTCGGAAGGCGCGTAGTTTGAAGTCGCCACCAAAACAACGCCCTCGTTAAGCAGGTTTTCCAGCAGACGGCCTAAAATCATTGCATCCGCAATATCGCTGACATGAAATTCGTCAAAACACAATACGCGGGTTTCTTTGGCAATCTCGGCGGCAACGGATTTCAACGGGTTGCTTTCGCTTTTCAGGGCTTTCAGCCGCCGGTGGATTTCTGCCATAAAGGCATGAAAGTGGACGCGGCGTTTGCGGCGGTAAGGGAGGCAGCCGAAAAAAGCGTCCATCAGAAAGCTTTTGCCGCGTCCGACCCCGCCATAGAAATAAAGCCCTTTGGGGACTTGCGGGGAACGCAAACTCCTGCCTAAAAAACGGTTTCTTTTGCGTTTGAACATCATCAATTCGGTCCAAAGCCGATCGAGGTGTTCGATGGCGGCAGCCTGTGCGTCGTCGCGGATAAAGTTGGGCAGTTGTGAGGCGGCTTGATACCAGGTCAGCGGGCTGTGGTTTTCAAACGGCGGGGCTTTAAAAAGTTGGTCTCTATTACTCATATTTAACCTTGTTATACTTCTTGCGGCTAAGAAAGAAAATGCTTACCGTCGGTATTATAAATGATTTCCTTCAAACTTGGCGTTTTCCGTGGAAAAGAATAATGACACGCACAAGGGAGGTATAAGCAAAGGCGGCGTTTCAATATGGTGCAGATATGAGCCCAAATGCCTTTTATTTCAGGCTGCGTTTTAATATTGAAGGAGGACAGATGAAACAGATGATGAATCGCGAAGCTGTTACGCCCCGTCAGCTTAGAGGAGGCGAAAACACAACAGGAACAGGCTGCTTATGCAAATTCGGCAACGAATAATACGAAGCCTGGAAGTGAAGTAGGAAATACGGGTGATTTTAATGTTTGACCAATCGGGGTTTAAGCTCAAAAATCATACTAATCAAATCAAGGGCAGGGTTTGGTAATCCGTAGGGTCAGCTCCTTCTGGTTCAGACGGCATACGTTTATGCCGGCACTTCCTATTCCTCGTGCCGGCTATCCCAAACTGCTTTGAATACTGACCGCTCTTCGGTTTACTTCAAAAATGCGGCGTGATAAGCAATATGCTCGCCAATAAAACTGGCGATGAAGTAATAGCTGTGATCGTATCCTTTGTGGAAGCGCACATCGACTGATTGATTTGCCGCACGGCAGGTTTCAATAAAATTTTCGGTACACAATTGTGTCGGCAAAAACTCATCTTCCAAGCCCTGATCGATACGTATACCTTGCACCTTATAGCCTTGTTGGATGAGTGAGTTAGCATCATATTGCTGCCATTTTTCACGGTCTTTCCCTAAATAAGCAGTAAAGGCTTTTTCTCCCCACGGTACGAGGCTTGGCGACAAAATGGGCGAAAAGGCAGAAACACTTTGATAACGTTCCCGGTTTCGCAATGCCAATACCAATGCGCCGTGTCCGCCCATTGAGTGTCCCATAATGGAACATTTGCCGTTGGTAGGAAAATGTTCCTCAATCAGACGGGGCAACTCGTTCAAAATGTAATCATACATTTGATAATTCGCTGCCCAAGGCTGTTCGGTCGCATTCAAATAAAAGCCTGCACCTTGCCCCAAATCATAAGCATCATCGTTCGGCACTTGCTCTCCGCGAGGGCTGGTATCAGGCGCAACCACAATCACTTGATGTTCTGCCGCATAACGCTGGAAGCCTGATTTGGTAATGAAATTTTGTTCCGTACACGTCAAGCCGGAAAGCCAATAAATCACACCAAGCGGTCGATTTTCCGGGTTATTTGGCAAATAAACGGCAAATTTCATTTCACATTGAAGTGTTTGGGCATGGTGTGCCCAAACTTGTTGCAAACCACCAAAAATTTGATGTTGTTCAATCAGTTTCATCGCGTACCTTAGTAATGAATAACAGCGCGGATCGATTTACCTTCGTGCATTAAATCAAAGGCTTCATTGATTTGATCAAGTGTCATTGTGTGGGTTACAAACGGTTCTAACTCAATGTCGCCTTTCATTGAATCTTCCACCATTTTCGGAAGCTCGGAACGGCCTTTCACGCCGCCAAATGCCGTGCCTTTCCAAACACGGCCGGTTACCAACTGGAACGGACGCGTTGAAATTTCTTGTCCTGCACCCGCTACGCCGATAATAATGGATTGTCCCCAGCCACGGTGTGCGCTTTCTAATGCCTGACGCATTACATTTACATTGCCGATACATTCAAAGGTATGGTCTATGCCCCATTTGTTGATGTCTAACAACACATCTTTGATCGGTTTATCGTAATCGTTCGGATTCAAACAATCCGTTGCACCAAACTGTTTTGCCAACTCGAATTTTGCGGGATTGGTATCAATAGCGATAATGCGGCCGGCTTTGGCTTGACGTGCACCTTGCACCACCGCTAAACCAATTGCCCCCAAGCCAAACACGGCAACAGAGTCGCCTTCTTGCACTTTTGCTGTGTTATGTACCGCACCAATACCTGTGGTAACGCCGCAGCCGAGTAAGCATACTTGTTCGTGGTTCGCTTCCGGGTTGATTTTCGCCAGTGAAACTTCGGCAACAACTGAGTATTCACTGAAAGTCGAACAGCCCATATAGTGATAGATCGGCTGACCTTGATAAGAAAAACGCGTCGTGCCGTCCGGCATTAAACCTTTACCTTGCGTCTCACGTACCGCAACGCATAAGTTGGTTTTGCCTGAACGGCAAAACTCACATTCGCCACATTCAGCGGTATAAAGAGGAATGACGTGATCGCCCGGTTTTACGCTTGACACACCTTCGCCAACCGCAACAACCACACCCGCACCTTCGTGTCCAAGCACCACAGGGAATACGCCTTCAGGATCGCTTCCTGATAACGTAAATGCATCAGTATGGCACACCCCCGTGTGCGTGTTACGAATTAACACCTCGCCTTTGCGTGGCATTTCTACGTCGATTTCCACAATTTGTAAGGGTTGATTTGGTGCGAATGCCACCGCCGCACGAGATTTGATGGTTGAATCGGTTTGTTTCATTTTCATTGCCTTTCCTCTTAATTCATTGACAAAACAGCCTTGCCTGAGCAACATAGCAACAGTTTACACTTTAGAGTTCACTCTAAGGCAAGTGTTTTTTATTGTTTTTTGTTTAGAGGGAGGGAAAATGACTTATACCACTGCCAAAGCTGCCGAAAAAAATAGGCATCTCCGCCCACACCCTACGTTTTTACGACAAAGAAGGCTTGTTGCCTAATATCGGACGTGATGAATATGGTAACCGCTGTTTTACCGATAACGATTTGCAATGGTTGGGCTTATTGCAATGCTTGAAAAATACGGGAATGAGTTTAAAAGACATCAAACGCTTTGCGGAATGTACCGTCATTGGCGACAATACCATTGAAGAACGCCTTTCTTTGTTTGAAAATCAAATAGAAAATGTGAAGTGTCAAATTGCCGAATTAAAACGCTATTTAGATTTGCTTGAATACAAATTAGCGTTTTACCAAAAAGCGAAAGCATTAGGTTCGGTAAAAGCCGTAAATTTGCCGCAAATTCCTGAAACGGCTTAGTTTTAGTGCAATAAGCAGGATTTTTGTCCTGTTCGTAATAGAAATCAACAATTTGTTGTTTAAAAAGCGGATTGTAAGCAATGATAAAAAAATCCACGCTCTAATCCGTTGCTTGCTTGGCTCAAGGTATTGAAGCAGCGGATGAAGTTAAACCACAGAAAAAAACGCCGCTTGGAAGCGGCGTTTTGATGCTAAGGTTTAATTGGCATTTTCTTTTAAAGCCAAGTCGACCCGTTCGCGCAATTCTTTACCGGGCTTGAAGTGGGGTACATGTTTTTCAGGTACTTCCACACGCTCGCCGGTTTTGGGATTGCGACCGATGCGGGCAGGACGATGGTTCAAATCGAAGCTGCCGAAACCGCGAATTTCGATGCGTTGACCTCGGGCAAGCGATCGGGTCATGGTGTCAACCAGGACTTTTACGCTGTACTCTACGTCTTTTGCCTGAAGATGCGTGCCGTTTTTGGCGGCAAATACTTCTGCCAGGCGAACCATTAACTCAGACTTTGTCATGTCTGCAACCTTATTCTTGCTCGCCGGAGAGTTTGGCTTTCAGCAGGTCGCCCAAGCTGGTGGTGCCGGCATTCGCATTGGCGGCGGCATTGACGGAGTTCAGTGCTTCGCGGCTTTCTTTGGCATCTTTGGCTTTAACGGAAAGTTTGATGCTGCGGTTTTTGCGGTCAACGGTAACGATGACGGCTTCAACTTCGTCGCCTTCTTTCAGTTTGGTGGTCAAGTCTTCAACGCGGTCGGCTGCAAATTCGGAAGCAGGCAGGTAGCCTTCTACTTCGTCAGACAGGGCGATAACAGCACCTTTGGCGTCAACAGATTTCACAGAACCTTTAACCAAAGAACCTTTGTCGTTCACGCTGATGAAGTTACCGAAAGGATCGCCTTCCAGTTGTTTGATACCCAAGGAGATGCGTTCTTTTTCCACATCGATTGCCAATACGACGGCTTCGACTTCTTCTCCTTTTTTGTATTTGCGTACGGCTTCTTCGCCGGATTCGGTCCAGGACAGGTCGGACAGGTGAACCAGACCGTCGATGCCGCCGGGCAGGCCGACGAATACGCCGAAATCGGTAATGGATTTAACCGCACCGGAGATTTTGTCGCCTTTGTTGTGGTTGGCGGCAAATTCTTCCCAAGGATTGGCTTGGCATTGTTTCATACCCAAAGAGATACGGCGGCGGCCTTCGTCGATTTCCAAAATCATGACTTCGACTTCGTCACCCAGTTGTACGACTTTGCTCGGGTGTACGTTTTTGTTGGTCCAGTCCATTTCGGAGACGTGTACCAAACCTTCGATGCCTTGTTCGATTTCGACGAATGCGCCGTAGTCGGTCAGGTTGGATACTTTGCCGAACAGGCGGGTGCCTTGCGGATAACGGCGGGTCAGACCGCTCCAAGGATCTTCGCCCAGTTGTTTCATACCCAAGGAAACGCGTTGTTTTTCTTGGTCGAATTTCAATACTTTGGCTTCAACTTCCTGACCGACTTCCAAGACTTCGCTCGGGTGTTTCACACGGCGCCATGCCAAATCGGTGATGTGCAGCAGGCCGTCGATACCGCCCAGGTCAACGAATGCGCCGTAGTCGGTGATGTTTTTGACGATGCCTTTGATGACGGAGCCTTCTTGCAGGTTTTCCAGCAGGGCTTTGCGTTCTTCACCCAAAGTGGCTTCCAGAACGGCGCGGCGGGAAACAACGACGTTGTTGCGTTTTTTGTCCAGTTTGATCACTTTGAATTCGATCTCTTTGCCTTCAAAGTGGGAAGTGTCTTTTACAGGACGTACGTCAACCAAAGAACCCGGCAGGAATGCGCGGATACTGTTGATCATAACGGTCAGACCGCCTTTGACTTTGCCGTTGATGATGCCGGACAGGATGTCGCCGTTTTCCATGGCTTCTTCCAGGGCAATCCAATCGGCTGCGCGTTTGGCTTTTTCGCGGGACAGTTTGGTTTCGCCGAAGCCGTTTTCGACGGATTCGATGGTAACGGTAACGAAGTCGCCGACTTTAACTTCAATTTCGCCTTGAGCGTTTTTGAATTCAGCTACATCGATCAGGGATTCTGATTTCAGACCTGCGTTTACGGTAACGAAGTTTTGGTCGATTGCCACTACTTCAGCGGTAATCACCTCACCCGGGTTCATTTCTTGCAGGGTAAAGCTTTCTTCCAACAGTTGGGCAAAATTTTCCATAGACATATATAACTCTTTTCGGTACACCGCCAAGGGGTGCGGGGTGGGTTGGTGGATGTCTGCCATCCTTGGCAGGGCAGACGGGCAAATAAAGGTTTCAGACGGCATCCGTGTGTTTTTATGCCGTCTGAAGCAGAACGTGGGCGATTATACCTGAAAATTTAAACTTTACGATACCAATCAAGCACTTTTTTTACAGTTTCTTCTATGGTTAGGAGGCTCGTATCCAAAAGCAGGGCATCGGGCTGTTGTTTCAGGGGGGCAACCTTGCGGTTTCGGTCTGCCTCGTCTCTGGCTTCGATGTCGGACAGGATGCGCTCGAATGCCAAACCTTCGCAGGGGATGCCGATTTGTTTGGCGCGGCGTTCCGCCCTGATTTTGGACTCTGCCGTCAGGAAGATTTTAAGTTCGGCTTGGGGGAAGACGACCGATCCGGTATCCCGTCCATCGGCGACCAGTCCTTTTTCGGTCAGAAAATCGCGTTGGCGTTGCAGCAGGGCGGCGCGGACTTTAGGCAACTGTGCGACTGCGGATGCGCTCATGCCGATGGCTTCTGTCCGGATGTCGTCTGAAACGTCTTCGCCGCCGAGCAGGATGCGGCTGCCTGAAAATACGGCGGGCAGTTTTTCGGCAAGTGCGGAAACGTTTTCTTCATCGTGCCATTCCACGCCTTGTTTTTGTGCATATAGAGCGGTCAGGCGGTAGAGCGCGCCGGTGTCGAGATAATCGTATCCCAATGCGGCGGCGACGCGGGCGGCGACCGTGCCTTTGCCCGATGCGCCCGGGCCGTCGATGGCGATGACTTTTTGTCTGTTCATAAGGGGGATTCCTGATGGTTTGGGGTATGGGTTTTGCCGTCTGAAGGGTGTGTTTCCCGTTGGGGCGGATTCTACCTGTTTTAAAGGACGATTGTCTAAGCAGACGAAACGCCGCCTGCCCGGAAAGCGTCCGACAGAAGCCGGCAAGCCGGTTCGGATTCCGGCGTTGCGGGTATTGTGGCGGACATCAATGCAATGCCGTCTGAAAGAGGTATGACCTTCAGACGGCATCGATTGCTGCGGATTAGAACAGGTTGCTGACGAAAATCAGCAAAATCACCAGCGGCACAAGGTATTTCACATAGGCAAACCAAATATTGACCGTCTTATGGTTGCCTTTATAAAGTAATTCGTCCTTCGCTTCGTCCTTCATCACGAAACCGACAAACAGCGCGGAGCCGAGCGCGGTCAGCATAAACAAGATGTTGCCGCTGATGTAGTCGAAGGCATCGAAAATATTTTTGCCGAACACGGAAACGTCTTTCCATGGACCATAGCTCAGAATGGACGGAATGTTACCGAAGATAAAGATAGCAGCCAGTACAATCGTAATCGCGGCAGTACGGCGGATTTTGGTTTTTTCCTGAATGGTCGTAATCAACACTTCATAAATCGTCAGCGAAGTCGTCAGCGCGGCAATCAGGAGCAGCGAGAAGAAAATCACGGCGAACACAGGTCCCGCCCACATATGCGAAAACACAATCGGCAGGCTTTGGAATACCAAAGTCGGGCCGGAATTGGGCGCGACGCCGAAGCTGAAGAGCGACGGGAAAATCATAAAGCCCGCAAGTACGGCGATGATGGTATTGGTAATTGCCGTGATAACTGCCGTCTGAACCAGATTTTCGTTTTTATCCAGATAGCTGGATAAGGTAATCATCACGCCGAAACCCAAGCTCAAGGCGAAAAATACTTGTCCCAAAACGAAGACGAAAAGTTCGGTGGTAATCTTGCTGAAATCAGGCTTCAGATAGAAAGTAATCCCTTCCATTGCACCAGGCAGAGTAACGTTGCGTACGACCATCGCGATTAGGAACAAAAACAGCAGCGGCATCAGGTATTTCGCTGCTTTTTCAATACCGCCGATAACGCCTTTGACCAAAATCCATTGGTTCACAACGACAAATAAGAAAGTGTAGAACGCAATTTCCCAAGGGCTGTTTTCGATGTGTTCGGTAAAGAAGCTTTTGGTAACTTCACCGGAAACGGGGCTGGAAATGTCCAAATTGCCGCCAATGATGTTGACGATGTAGCTGATGACCCAGCCGCCGAGCACCATGTAATAAGCCATGATGCCGAACGCGCCGAGTAGCCCCATCCAGCCGACCAGTTTCCAAATTTTGGCAACGGGTTTGCCGTTCATCGAGCCGCCGAACGCATCCAGCGCGTTCACGCCTTTGCGCCGTCCGATGACGTTTTCCACCAAAATCATCGGGATGCCGATAACCAGCATCGCGATACAGAATAAAAACACATACGCGCCGCCGCCGTTTTCGCCGACAAGGTAGGGAAAACGCCAAGTTGCGCCAAAGCCGACGGTTGCTCCGGCAACGGTCAGAATATAGGTTAATCGGCTGGACCAGGTTTGACGATTGGTGTTGGAAGACATATTGCAACAGTGTTTGATTAAGATGGGGTGGAAATTCTACACGCGTTTTTTAACAGGAACTGACTGATTGTTTTTTAAGTGTATAGTTATTTTCACTAATAGAGTTATATTTTATAGTGGATATTTCTAATTTGCATAAATCAACAAGGATTGAATCAGATTTTGTAGCCTGAATATTGTTTACATAAATCAAATATTTCTCATCTACTTACATTGGAATATAACCGAATTAAGCCAATTTGCTAACTGATTAATTTTGTTATATATGATTGTGGTTTATACTAATACGCTTACTTACCTTGTTTTATTTGTTCTTCGTAAATTTCTATTTTAGGCAATTGTGTCAGTTCAATAGGACATGTTGCTCTCCACCAAAACCATTCAACGTAATACCAAGGATTATCTGGAAAATACAATCGCATTTCATCTACATCTTTAGGCCAAATTTTTCTTAATTCGTTTACCTGTGTTTTTGGTGATCCAGTCAGTATTTTTTTTGGATTTTCCCGATAATCGCACAACTCAATAACACAATCTGCAAGAAGTTCCTCTAAGAATTTAAAAAAATTTATTTTTAATAATGGATCTTGTATATCTAAATTCAAATAATCTTTATATTCATTAAAAATATCACCTAAAAATTCACATTTTTTTGATAATTCATATTTTAATTTAATGTCCATATAAGATTCCTATCCAAACTTTAGTTTTAATAGATGAATCGTTTATTTTTCTACACTGGGACGGTGAAATGAAATTTCATATGTCATATGATCGGGAATGCTGCGTCAGTAACATATGTAGTATGTGTAGTAAACGAAGATAAAAAAAACCATCTATACAAGGGGAAGTATAGATGGCCAAACACATTACGGGGAAAACGTCTTACTCATAAGCCTGCTTGCACAGGCATTGCTCAGACAGGGGGATTATATCGCAAACCGGTTGTTTTTTTGAGTTAATTTCGGTTAAATGATTCATTTTAAAGGTATGTATTTGAATATAATGAAATAATGGATTTTTTCAGAATTTGGGGCATCCGATAAATTTCCATTCCCCGGGTTTGAGGTTTCCTGTTTCCAAATGTGCGAATTGCCTGCGGTGAAGGTGCTGCACGCGGTTGCCGGCGGCGGCGATCATGCGTTTAACTTGGTGGTATTTTCCTTCGGTAATGGTCAGCAGCAGGGTGGTCGGGTTTTCCAAAACGGCATCAGCGGCGCAAACAGTTTCATTTTCATCATGAAGCAGGACGCCGCTTTTTAGAGTTTCACAGAGCATTCCGTCAGCAGGATGCTTGAGTGTTACCTCGTATAATTTGGGAATCTTACGGCTCGGAGAGGTAAGGTTGTGATTCAGTTTGCCATCGTTGGTAATCAGTAATACGCCGGTCGTATCTGCATCTAGCCTGCCGACTGCCTGCATGTCAATATTGCGCATATTGTCGGGGAACAGGCTGAATACGCTGCGGTAGTGTTTCGGTTTGTGCGAAGTTTCGTAATCTTCAGGCTTGTTGAGCAGGATATAGAAATAGGGTTCGGGAACGACGGTAACCGCTTCGCCGTCAATGTCCAACGTTTCGACGGATGAGGAATCGATGTCTGCATCGGTGTCGTCCATGCAGGTTCCGTTGATGGAGACGTAGCCACCCCTAATCAGCCATTGGCACTGCTTGCGGCTTCCTATGCCTTGATATTGCAGGTATTTGATGAGTTTCATGATGGTATGGGAAATGTGGGATGAAAAAGACAGGACTGAGAAAGTCCTGTCATGTGCCGTATCCGAATCAGCTTCCAATCAGTTTGACCCTCTGTCCCGGATTGATGGTGTTCAGGTTGGGATTGAGCCGGCGGATGTCGTCGATATGGATATTGAAGCGCGCGGCGATACTTTTGAAGGTGTCGCCTTTGCGTGCGGTGTAGGATACTTTTTCAATACGGGTTTGGGCGGGGGCTGCCTGCGCCAGGCGGAGTACCTGTCCTTTTTGGATGGTGTTGCCTTTGATGTTGTTGGCGACAATCAGGTCGGCTACGCTGACGTTGTAGCGTTTGGCAATGTTGAACAGGGTGTCGCCTTCTACAACACGGTGGATTCCGGTGCGGGCGGCGGGGTCTGTTCCGCTGTCGGCGGCTTTGGCTACGCGCGTTTCCAAACGGACGCGGCGTTTGCCGTCGGCGGCAACGGTATGTTGCGGAGATGCGGAAATTTTGTGTTCGGCAACTGTGTCAGGTGTGCCGATGACGGCTGAGATGGTTTCTTCAGCCTGACGGCGCAGGTTGTTTCGGGCAACAAGCTGCATGAGTTCGTCTGCCGCCTGCATGTCGTTTTGGGGGACGATCTGCGCGAGTGTTGCGGTTTGGGTTTCAGACGGCATGGCGGTCTGTTTTTCGGTTTGAGGTTGCGCTGCGGCTGTTGCAAGGGCGGGTTCGGCAATGCGGACAAGGTGGTCGGGTTCCGTACGGACGGTTTCCTGCGGCAAAGGTGCGACGGTAATGTCCGCTGTCTGTGCGGCGGCGGATTGGATTCGGGCAATGCCGACGTTTACCGTGCCTGCCGGCATATTGGAGCGGTAGGTGTCGGGCGTATTGTCGATGTCGATGGAAACGACGGATTCTGATGCCGTCTGAAGGGTCTTGCCGTTCTTGGCGACAAGGATGCTGCGTCCTGCGTTGACAAGGTTGCCGTTCAGGTTGTTGAGGCGTTTGATGTCGGCAACGCTCATACCGATTGCCGTCGAGATGTCGGACAGGCTGGTTTTGGCGGCAGGCGTATAGACTTCCCATGAAAACAGGCTGTCGGGCGCGGCGTTGAGGTAGTTGCTTTGGAAAGTTTGGACGGACGCGGCGGGAAGCAGCAGTTTACGTTTGTTTTTGGGGATGAACGCGGGGACGTTGAATGCCGGATTCAGGGCGAGCAGCTCGCTTTGCGTGATGCCGGCGAGCCGGGCGATGGCTTCGTTATCGATGGGGCGGTCAGGTTCGACTGCCTGAAAATAGGGTTTGTTGTCTATATCGCCGATGCTGATGCCGAAGGATTGGGGATTGGCGATAATGTTGCGCACGGCGAGCAGCTTGGGGACATAGTTGCGCGTTTCGTTGGGCATACGCAGATTTTCGTAGGTCGGTTCGAGACCCTGTGCGCGGGCGCGGTTGATGGCGCGTCCGACGTTGCCTTCGCCCCAGTTGTAGGCGGCAAAGGCAAGAGACCAGTCGTCGAACAGTCCATAGAGGTATTGCAGATAGTTGAGTGCGGCATCGGTGGCGGCGTAAACGTCGTGTCTGCCGTCGTAAACCGGTGTTTTTTCCAAGCCGTAATGTCTGCCGGTAGCGGGCATAAACTGCCACAGACCCGATGCGCCAACGTGTGATTTAGCTTTGGTAACGAACGCGCTTTCGATGAAGGGAAGCAGGGCGGCTTCGGCGGGCATATTGCGCTTTTTGACTTCGTTGGCAATATGGTACATATAGGGCCGGCTCCGGTTGACGACCCTGTCGAAATAGCTGCGGCTTGCGATGAATTTGCTTTCGTGGCGGCGCACCAGTTCGGGATTGACTTCGTCCATCCGGAAGCCTTGGCGCAGCTCGCCCCACAGGCTGCCCGATTGGAAATATTGTTTTGTCGGGGGTAGGTCGAGTATTGAAGAGTTTAAGCGCATAATCGCCAAACCGATTTGGTGTGAAGAGGTGTTTTGGGCGTACAGTGGGCCGGAACAGACGGAGAGGCCCGAGGCAGTCAGGACGATGGTTTTGAGTTTGGACATGATTTATATCGGCGGAATAAACATATTTTATCGTCCGATGGTACTGTTTGACTGAAAAAGCGTCAAGTTTTACAGGAACTTTATGCGGATTCGGAAATGGGCGGCCGATGTGTTTTTTGACAGAAACTCTGTTTGGAATAGAATATCGGTAGGCAATCTGTTTGAAACGGACGCAATATGGATGCATGGTTTGAAGATACGGCGATGGGGCGGTATGTTGCAAAATTGGAACAGGACTTCTTCGGGCGGTATCTGGATTCATACCGTTTTTCGGGAATGTGTGCGGTTCAGGTGGGCGGCAGGTGGCTGATGCCGTCTGAAGATGTTGCCTGTGTGCCGCGAGATATGTCGATGTCGGCGGAAAATATGGCTTTGGCAGATGTTTCTGCGGATATGCTGCTTTTTCCGCATACGCTGGAATGCGGCGCACCTTCGCAAATCTTGTCCGAGGCGCACCGGATATTGAAACCGTCCGGGCGTGTGATGCTGACGGGTTTTAATCCGCATTCGCTTTGGGGATTCAGCCGTTGGTTTGACGGCGAACGTCTGTCGGAAAAACGCTTCTGCCTGACGCTTCGCGGGCTGAAAAGACAGCTTGCCGACACCGGTTTTGATATCGAACTTGGGAAATTTATGGTGTATCTGCCGCCGGTTTCGTCGCCCGGGCAAATACATTTTTGGCAGTTTATGGAAAAGGCGGGCGACCGCTGGTGGCCGCAATGTGCCGCAGTGTACGGCTTGGTTTTGGTCAAAAGGGCGGCGGGCGTAATGCCCCTGCCCGCGTGGGACGGGTATTTGGGCGGCAAAGCCCTTGCGGCGGGTGCGGCAAGGGTTGCGGATTAAGGGACGGCCGTCTTTCAGACGGCATCTGTCAGAAGAAATATCGGGAGGGGTTATGCCTGAATTGCCGGAAGTGGAAATGACGTTGCGCGGCATCGCGCCGCATATTGAAGGGAAAACGGTGGAAACCGTGATATTGCGCCAATCGAAGCTGCGCTGGCAGGTCAATCCCGATTTGGGGGAGATTTTGTCCGGCCGGCAGGTTTTGTCCTGCGGCAGGCGGGCGAAATACCTGCTTATCCGCTTTCAAACGGGCGTACTGCTGATTCACTTGGGGATGTCGGGCAGCTTGCGGATTTTTACGCCGTCGGACGGACGTATCGGCAGGCCGGACAGGCACGATCACGTCGATATTGTGTTTTCAGACGGCACGGTCATGCGTTACCGCGATCCGAGAAAGTTCGGCGCGATACTTTGGTATGAGGGAATCGAAGAACATCATCCGCTGTTGGAAAAACTGGGGCCTGAGCCTTTGTCGGAGGCATTTTGCACGGATTATCTGTATGCGGGGCTGAAGGCGCAGAAACGGGCGGTCAAACTTGCCCTGATGGACAATGCCGTCGTGGTCGGCGTGGGCAATATTTATGCCAACGAGAGCCTGTTTAGGGCGGGCATTTCGCCCCGCCGTCCTGCCAACCGCCTGAAAAAGAAAGAGTGCGCTCTTTTGGTTGAAACCGTCAAAGCGGTGTTGCGGCGTGCCATTGAAACGGGCGGCAGCACCTTGAGGGATTTTGTGGACAGCGACGGCAAAAGCGGCTACTTCCAACAGGAATATACGGTGTACGGGCGGCACAATCAGCCGTGCCCCCGGTGCGGCGGCTTGATTGTGAAAGAAACTTTGGGGCAGCGCGGCACGTTTTATTGCCCGAACTGTCAGAAATAGGGCGGAACACGGTTTCAGACGGCATTTTATCGGTATGCCGTCCGAACGCTTCAACAACAAACACCGATTATCGGGAAAGAATTGCTCATGTCTTCAAATAAAGCTTCATTTTTTACACGTCTGCGCCGCTTGTGCCGCTTGACGGTCTGGCTGTTCAAAACCGGCAAAAACCTGCGCGGTATTGACGGCGGCTGTCCAGAGTCGCGCAATCGGGCGGTAATCGAATTGGGCAGGGGGGCTTTGGCGGCTTTGGATATCGGATTGGAGGTGGGCAGGCCCGCACCCGAACATCCGAACGGTGTCTTGGTTGCCGCCAACCACGTGTCCTGGCTGGATATTTTCGCGATGAGCGCGGTTTATCCGAGCAGCTTTATCGCCAAGCAGGAAATCAAAAGCTGGCCGGTATTGGGCAAGATGGGGCAGAACGCGGGAACGGTGTTCATCAACCGCAATTCGCGGCGCGACATCGAACCGATTAACCGCGCCGTCTGCGAAACCTTGCAACGCGGTCAAAACGTCAGTTTTTTCCCTGAGGCGCGGACTTCTTCGGGCTTGGGGCTTCTGCCGTTTAAAGCCGCGCTGTTCCAATCTGCCATCGATGCGGGGGCAAAGGTTTTGGCGGTCGCGCTGCGTTATTATGACGAAACGGGAAAAAGGACGGCCCGTCCGTCGTATGCCGATGTCGGTTTGCCGACCTGTCTGTGGCGCATTGTGTCTATGAAAAAACTGACCATCAAAGTCGATTTCGTTTGCGTGGCGGACGCGGCGGAAAGCGAAGACCGTTATGCTTTAAAAGATAAAATCGAAGAAAGCATCCGTGCCGTTGTCGCCGGCGATGCGGATGTTGCCGTCTGAAACCGATTGCCGGAATATGGCGGTATGATTCGCTTTTGCGGATGTATAGTGGATTAACTTTAAACCAGTACAGCGTTGCCTCGCCTTGCCGTATTATCCGTACTGTCTGCGGCTTCGTCGCCTTGTCCTGATTTAAATTTAATCCACTATATTAAGGCTGCGGCAACGGGAGTACCTCAAACAAAATGGCGTAAGGACGGTTTGTTGTATCTATGGAAAATGCCGTCTGAACCTGTGTTCAGACGGCATATTTTATATGGGATTAACGGCGGAATCTGCCGCCGTCGAAATCATCGAAAGCCTCATAAGCCGCCCGGCATTGGGTTTTCTGTTCCTTATAAGGCAGGGAGCGGAATGCTTTGCGCGCCTTTTTGTTTTCTCGCAATTCCTGCACGTTGCCTTGCAATCGGTACCACGCGGCACGGCGTTCCAAATATTTCCTGCATTCGGGGTGCAGCATCTGCTTGTTTGCCTTGCGGATATGTTTGGTATGGTGGTGGGCGGGTTCTGACGTACCGGCAGCGGCAGTTGCCGATACCGGTCCCAGTATTGCAGACAACAGTATGGCAAGCATTTTTTTGACAGACATGACGATCCTTTCAGTTTGCAATTCCTTCCAGTATAGGATGGAAGGATGGAACGGGCAAACTGTCGGCAGTTTCAGACTCGTTCACCCGGCAAAACTTGCCGTTTGATATACAGATTCAAATAACACATTAATCTCAATAATAAATTCCAATCGGTAAGAAAATGGAATTTGTCGGCGGCGGCGCGGCAAAATCATACTTTGCAAAATTTAACAATTTACAAGGGCAGAAAACCGGAAGCTTTCCTTTTCCGTCGGAAAATCCTTATTTCATCGCCTTGTAGCAGGAGCCGGTCAAAAGGCAAAAAATTTACCCGTTTTTTATCGGTAAAGAATTATCAGATAAAACAAATATTATAGGAAAAATACGACAGGCGGGTTTTATCGCGCATTGCCTGAAACTGAAAAATGCAACCGTTGTCAAGACTGGAGAAAATGCCAAAAATCCACTATATTGTCTGCCTTAATTTATTTGAAAAGACCGTGTCTTGAATATCAAGAGTGGAAGAGGAAGCGATGAATACACCGACTGATTTGAAAGTAACCAAACGAGACGGGAGATTGGAAACCATTGATTTGGATAAGATTCACCGTGTCGTTACTTGGGCGGCGGAAGGGTTGGAAAATGTTTCCGTGTCGCAGGTCGAGTTGAAATCGCACATCCAGTTCTACAACGGCATCCGCACCGACGACATCCACGAAACCATCATCAAAGCCGCTGCCGATTTAATTTCGGAAGATACCCCGGACTACCAATACCTTGCCGCGCGCCTGGCGATTTTCCATCTTCGTAAAATAGCCTATGGCGAATACGAGCCGCCGCACCTTTACGACCACGTTAAAAAGCTCACCGATGCCGGAAAATACGATAGGCATATCCTTGAGGATTACAGCCGCGAAGAATTTGACGAGCTGAACGCCTATATCGACCACGAACGCGATATGTCCTTTTCCTATGCCGCCGTCAAACAGCTCGAAGGCAAATATCTGGTACAGAACCGCGTTACCCGCCAGATTTACGAAACGCCGCAGTTCTTATATGTTTTGGTGGCGATGTGCCTTTTCAGCAAATACCCGAAAGAGGCACGCCTGGGTTACGTCAAACGTTTTTACGATGCCGTTTCCACATTTAAAGTATCGCTGCCCACGCCGATTATGAGCGGCGTGCGTACGCCTACGCGCCAGTTCTCAAGCTGTGTGCTGATTGAATGTGACGACAGCCTGGATTCCATCAACGCCACTACCAGCGCGATTGTGAAATACGTTTCCCAACGCGCGGGCATCGGCATCAATGCCGGACGTATCCGCGGTTTGGACAGCGAAATCCGGGGCGGCGAAGCGCGGCATACCGGCTGCATTCCGTTTTTCAAAATGTTTCAGGCGGCAGTCAAATCCTGTTCGCAGGGCGGCGTGCGCGGCGGCGCGGCAACCTTGTTCTACCCCTTGTGGCACATCGAAGCCGAAAGCCTACTGGTGTTGAAAAACAACCGGGGTGTGGAAGACAACCGTATCCGCCAGTTGGACTACGGCGTGCAAATCAACCGCCTGCTCTATACCCGCCTGATTAAGGGAGGCAATATTACGCTGTTTTCGCCCAACGAGGTTCCGGGGTTGTACGAAGCGTTTTTTGCCGACCAAGACGAATTTGAGCAGCTTTATACGAAATACGAGCAAGATCCGAATATACGCAAGCGCATTGTTCCGGCTGCCGACCTGTTTTCCACGCTGATGCAGGAGCGTGCCGGAACCGGGCGCATCTACATCCAAAACGTCGACCACTGCAATACGCACAGCCCGTTCGATCCGCGCATCGCCCCCGTGCACCAGTCCAACCTGTGTATGGAAATCGCGCTGCCGACCAAACCTCTGGACAACATCAACGACCCTGACGGCGAAATCGCCCTGTGTACACTGTCCGCCTTCAATTTGGGCGCATTAAACAGCTTGGATGAATTGGAAGGGCTTGCCGATTTGACCGTGCGCGCACTCGATGCACTTTTAGATTATCAGGGATATCCGGTAGAGGCCGCCCGTACCTCCACTATGGGTCGCCGTTCGCTCGGCATCGGCGTGATTAACTATGCGTATTATTTGGCGAAAAACGGTGTCCGTTACAGCGATGGTTCCGCGCTCGGTCTGACCCACCGTACCTTTGAAGCCATGCAGTATTACCTGCTCAAAGCATCGGCAAACCTTGCCAAAGAATACGGCGCGTGCACACTCTTTAAGCAAACCGTTTATTCGCAAGGCAAACTGCCCATCGATACCTACAAAAAAGATTTGGATGCCGTCTGCGGCGAGCCTTTGCATTACGACTGGGAAAGCCTGCGTGCCGACATCGTCAAATACGGCCTGCGCAACTCTACTCTGACCGCGCTCATGCCGTCTGAAACCAGCTCTCAAATCGCCAACGCCACCAACGGCATCGAGCCGCCGCGCGGATTGGTAACGGTCAAAGCATCGAAAGACGGCATTTTGAAACAAGTCGTGCCGGAGTTTGAAACCCTGAAAAATGCCTACGAAACCCTGTGGCAGCTTCCCGGCAACGAAGGCTACCTGAAACTTGTCGGCGTAATGCAAAAATTCGTCGATCAGGCGATTTCCGCCAACACCGCCTACGACCCGGGTAAATTCGAAGGCGGCAAAGTTTCCATGAAACAAATGCTCAAAGACCTGTTGACCGCCTACAAATACGGCGTCAAAACCCTGTACTACCACAACACCCGCGACGGCGCGGACGATACGCAGGCCGATATTCAGGATGACGGTTGCGCGGGCGGGGCTTGTAAGATTTGATGAAAAGGGGGAGTTTTCAGATGGCCTTTAGATTAATAAATCATCTGAAATATAAAATATGAAAAATAAAATACAAAATCAATTAGATAATATAGTTACCTTAAATAATGAGAAATTTACTTTTATTGATTTATTTGCGGGAATAGGTGGTTTTCGCATTGCAATGGAGAATGTTGGTGGGCGATGTGTATTTTCTAGTGAATGGGATGATAAAGCCCGTCAAACCTACCAAGTAAATTTTAATGATATTCCTTATGGAGATATTACATTAAAGGAAACCAAAGCAGCTATTCCAAGTAAGTTTGATGTATTAACAGCAGGATTCCCGTGTCAGCCATTCTCTATAGCTGGTGTTTCAAAGAAAAAAAGCCTAGGACGAGAAACAGGCTTCTTAGATAAGGCGCAGGGAACTCTATTTTTTGACGTTGCTGAAATTATTGGAAAACATCGACCTAAAATTTTTCTTTTAGAGAATGTGAAAAATCTTGTTTCGCATGACAAAGGAAATACATTTAAAGTAATTAAAGGGACTTTAGAAGAGCTTGACTATCAGATATTTTATCAAGTTATGAATGCAAAATATTATGTTCCTCAAAATAGGGAGCGTATTTTTATTGTAGGTTTTGATAGACAATATTTTAATAAGGAAATAAATTTCAATTTTCCTTCCCCACCAGAATCACAACCAAAATTAAAGCAAATTTTGGAAGATGATGTAGATAATTCTTTTACTCTTTCTGATAACTTATGGCTTTACCTTCAAAATTACGCTAAAAAACATAAGGCAAAGGGTAATGGATTTGGTTTTGGATTAGTTGATTTAGATGGAATATCACGAACTCTATCTGCACGATATTACAAAGATGGTTCCGAAATACTCATCCCTCAGAAAGGAAAAAATCCTAGGAAGCTGACACCTAGGGAGTGCTCGCGTTTAATGGGATTTCCTAAAGATTTTGTTATTGATGCAGTATCCAAGACAGCTGCATACAAGCAGTTTGGCAATTCAATTGCTGTACCGTTGGTTCAAGCTATTGCTAAACAAATTATAAATGAGTTAAAAAATGAATGACTTGGCAGCTCAGACAATACAAGTAGTAAATAAATCCGATGACTTAGTAGCTTCAGCAATACAGACAGCAAATAAATCAATTGCAGTATACTGTCGTTATATTCGTCCCAATGATGTTGGTACTACTGGTAGTCACCAATCAGGATTTTATATTCAAAAACATTTTTCAGACGACCTCTTTGATGTAGTTTGCCAAAAGGGAACAAATAAAACTATTTCAATCAAAATTAATTGGCAAGATGGAAGCGTCACTAATAGCAATTTTAAATATTACGGCCAAGGCACGAGAAATGAGGCGAGAATTACGGGTTTTGGCAAGAATTTTGAATTTTTAAGTGATAAATATAGTGGTTCCTTATTGGTATTGTGCAGAGCTTGTTATAAAGATTTATTATTCCATGCTTTTGTTTTATCTTCAGATGAAGATATTGAAATATTTATCGCAGAAACTAACATTTTACCAGGAAGTTTATATTTACCTAAAAAACAAGAAGTAGAGGATAACCTAACAAAATTATTTTCACTATTTCCTAACTTCCCCAAAACTGAAGAAATGGCAGTTTTGGCAAGGGAAAATATTGCATTAAATAAAACTAACGTTAGTAATGTGTTAAAACAATGGGTTTCAAAGGAATATGAATTATTTTCCATTTTTGAAAAACGTGAATTTGAAATTATCAAATCAAAAATTACTGATTTGGATAGCTTCATTAATTTTGCACATTCTTTTACAAATCGCAGAAAAGCAAGAGCAGGAAAATCTTTAGAGTTACATTTATCAAGAATATTTGACGAATTTTCCTTAAAATTTGAGACGCAAGCGAAGACAGAAGGGAAAAAGAAACCAGATTTTTTATTTCCTGGAAGTGAAGAGTACCATGCGATGGATGAATCAGGGAATTTCATATTTCAAACTGAAAAGCTGACAATGCTAGGTTCAAAGACTACTTGTAAGGATCGCTGGCGCCAAGTTTTAAATGAAGCAGATCGAATTCCTCATAAGCATTTATTTACTCTACAAGAAGGTATATCTGATACTCAAATTCAGGAAATGAGTGATGAGAATTTAACCTTAGTTGTCCCTAAAGAATCCGTAAAAACATTTGGAACTTTTGGGAAAACCCATGTTTTAACTTTAGAAAATTTTATTAAATATATAAAGTCTCAGCAGGTTAGTTAAAACTTACAGATCATTTTTAATTAATATAGAGAATAGATTATGTCCTGCGAACACCTAGTCATGTCATACAGCACCTTTCCCAAAACCAAAAACGACGCGCTGAAAGAGCCGATGTTTTTCGGTCAGCCGGTAAATGTCGCCCGTTATGACCAGCAGAAATACGAAGTATTTGAAAAACTGATTGAAAAACAATTGTCTTTCTTCTGGCGACCGGAAGAAATCGACGTGTCGCGCGACCGTATCGACTACGCCAACCTGCCTGAACACGAAAAACATATTTTCATCAGCAATCTGAAATATCAAACACTGCTCGATTCCATTCAAGGGCGCAGTCCGAATGTTGCCTTGCTGCCTTTGGTTTCGATTCCCGAGCTGGAAACGTGGATTGAAACGTGGAGCTTCAGCGAAACTATCCACTCGCGCAGCTATACCCACATCATCCGCAATATTGTGAATGATCCGTCGGTCGTGTTTGATGATATTGTCGAAAACGAATATATTACCGCCCGCGCCGAAGACATTGCCTGCTATTACGATGACTTAATCGAATACACCCAGTATTACAATCTGTTGGGCGAAGGGGTGCACAATGTCGGCGGAAAACCCGTTACCGTATCTTTGCGCGGGTTGAAGAAAAAACTCTATCTCTGCCTGATGTGCGTCAACGTGTTGGAAGCTATCCGTTTCTATGTTTCATTTGCCTGCTCGTTTGCTTTTGCCGAGCGCGAGTTGATGGAAGGCAACGCCAAAATCATCAAACTGATTGCCCGCGACGAAGCCCTGCACCTGACCGGCACGCAGCATATGCTTAATCTGATGCGTTCGGGTGTCGATGATTCTGAAATGGCAGAAATTGCCGCCGAGTTGCAGGACGAATGTTTCCAACTCTTCAAAAAAGCGGCGGAACAGGAAAAAGAATGGGCGGCATATTTGTTTAAAGACGGTTCGATGATCGGTTTGAACAAAGAAATCTTATCCCAATACGTCGAATATATTACCAATCTACGTATGCAGGCGGTGGGGTTGCCGGCCGGATTTGAAGGCGCAAATCAAAACCCGATTCCGTGGATTAATGCGTGGCTGTCGTCCGACAACGTACAGGTCGCGCCGCAGGAAGTGGAAATATCTTCTTATTTGATCGGTCAGATCGATTCTGAAGTGAATACGGATGATTTGGGCGATTTTGAGTTGTAAACGTTTTTTTGAAAAAATGCCGTCTGAAGCCGGATGTTTCAGACGGCATTTGTATGTTGTATGATGGGAAAAACAGCGGGTAGGATCGGTTATTGTTCCTTTTATAGTGGATTAAATTTAAATCAGGACAAGGCGACGAAGCCGCAGACAGTACAGATAGTACGGCAAGGCGAGGCAACGCCGTACTGGTTTAAATTTAATCCACTATATTTTTGATTGGTTGGAAATGGCGCACATTGGTACGAATAAGGGTCTTTTTGAGCTCTTGGAGGGTGAGACCCTGTTGGAAGGCTTGGAACGGACGGGGCATATGGTGGAATATCAGTGCCGAAGCGGATATTGCGGATCGTGCCGGGTAAAGATTTTGGAGGGAAGCGTTACTTATCGGGAGCCGCCTTTGGCTTTTTTGGGGCGGGACGAGATACTGCCGTGCTGCTGTTGCGTCGATGGGGATGTCAGGCTGGATTGCGGTTTGGCGGGGGAGGATGAGGGGCTGTCTGACAGTTTGCTGAAATAAAAGCCGTCCGAACATTGGTTCGGACGGCTTTTTGACGGTATTACCGGTTATGCCTGATGAGTCGGTAAAAGGTTTCGCCGTCTTGGATATAACCCAGTTCTACCCGGGCGATTTCCGAAATGGCTTCTTGACCGTTTTCCAAATCATAGACTTCGGCGGCAAGGGAATGATTGCGTAGGGCGAGCGTCTGGTTTTTTTCTTCTTGAACGGCAATCTGTTCTCTCAGACTGCTGTTGCGTCCGATGCTGCCTTTGCCGAACCAGAGGCTGTATTGGCAACAGACAAGTGCGAAGGATAAAACGACAGTTACCCACTTCATACCTTAACCTTTTCTTATTTGCCCAGTTGGTAGAATGCAGCTTTGCCGGGGTAGTAGGCGGCTTCTGCCAATTCTTCCTCGATACGCAGCAGTTGGTTGTATTTTGCCATGCGGTCGGAACGGCTCAAAGACCCAGTTTTGATCTGCATACAGTTGGTGGCGACTGCCAAGTCGGCAATGGTGCTGTCTTCGGTTTCGCCGGAGCGGTGGCTCATTACGCAGGCGTAGCGGTTGCGTTTTGCCAAATCGACGGCTTTCAGGGTTTCGCTCAAAGTACCGATTTGGTTGACTTTGACCAGCAATGCGTTTGCCACGCCTTTTTCAATGCCTTCGGCAAGGATTTTCGGATTGGTTACGAACAAGTCGTCGCCGACCAATTGAACTTTTTTGCCCAATTTTTCGGTCAGCAGTTTCCAGCCTTCCCAGTCGTTTTCGTCCATTCCGTCTTCGATGGAGATAATCGGGAATTCGTTAACCAAGCCTTCCAAGTATTCGGCAAACTCCGCGTTGGTATAGGAGCGGCCTTCGGCTTCCAAGTGGTATTTGCCGTCTTTGTAGAACTCGCTGGACGCGCAGTCCAATGCGAATAATACGTCTTCGCCTGCTTTGTAGCCGGCGGCTTCGGTGGCTTCGACCATCAGTTGCAGGGCTTCTTTGTGGCTGTTCAGGTTGGGAGCGAAACCGCCTTCGTCGCCGACTGTGGTCGGGAAGCCTTTGCTGTCGCACAGTTTTTTCAAGGCGTGGAAAATTTCCGCACCGCAGCGCAACGCTTCGCGGAAAGATTTTGCGCCGACGGGCATAATCATAAATTCTTGGATGTTCAGGCTGTTGTTGGCGTGTTCGCCACCGTTGATGACGTTCATCATCGGTACGGGCAGGGACATCGGACCTGCGCCGCCCAAGTAGCGGTAAAGCGGCAGGCCTGAGTCTTCGGCAGCGGCGCGTGCAACCGCCATAGAGACCGCCAAAGTCGCATTTGCACCCAAATTGCCTTTGTTTTCAGTACCGTCCAATTCAATCATAATTTGGTCGATATAAGATTGTTCGTTGGCATCGATACCGATGAGGGCTTGGGCGATTTGGTTGTTGACGTGTTCGACCGCCTTCAATACGCCTTTGCCGGAATAGCGGGATTTGTCGCCGTCGCGCAGTTCCAAAGCTTCTTTCTGACCGGTTGATGCGCCGCTTGGTACGGCTGCGCGTCCCATTACGCCGGATTCCAACAGTACGTCGCATTCTACGGTGGGGTTGCCGCGTGAGTCCAAAATTTCGCGGGCGAAAATATCAACGATTGCGCTCATGAATGTTCTCCAAATTAAAGTGACGTGAGGTAAAACGGTAGGCTTCAGACGGCATTTTTGCCGTAGAGCCGCCAACTTAAGTAAATCGAAAGTAGGGCGGCCGCCATAAAAACAATACTGGAAATGCCGTGCCACATTCCGAAAGATCCGCCTAAAGCCGACAACAGCCAATTTTCATGTCCGTATTTCAGTGCCTCGATAACGGGAGTAACCAAAAATTGGTTGGCGGCAAGGGCGGACAATAAAAAAATCAGCAGGGCGGTTTGCAGCCGGGTCAGGACGGCAAAGGCGGCAACCAGTACCGCGCCCCAAACGGCAAGCCCGCTCAAAGAGAGGATGTCGAACAATACGCCGGCAATTTCGCCCGCCTGCATTTTGGGCAGCATTTTGAACAGCACCGGTGCGACGATATAACCCGCCATAATCTGCATACCGAGCCACAAGGTTGCGGCATACAGGCTGATTTTTCGGAAAGTCTGCATCATAAGGCGAAACCGTGTTACTCGATTGTTAAAATCGGTTGTGATTTGATTAAATCGTCCAATGCTTTGATGCGGATTAAAAAATCTTCTAAAAGGTGCAGCGGCAGCGCGCTGGGGCCGTCGCATTTTGCCAGTTTCGGATCGGGGTGCGATTCGAGAAACAGGCCGGCAAGGCGGGTTGCCATGCCTGCAAGTGCCAAATCCAAAGCCTGTGCGCGACGACCGCCGGATGCGGCAGAACCGGCATCGCGGGTTTGCAGGGAATGGGTAACGTCGAAAATAACCGGCAGATTATCGCAGGTTTGTTTCATCACGCCGAAGCCGAGCATATCGACAACGAGGTTGTCGTAGCCGAAGCTGCTGCCGCGTTCGCACAGGATTATTTGTCCGTTGCCGACTTCGCGGAATTTTTCCACGATGTTTTTCATTTGCGAAGGGCTGAGGAACTGCGGTTTTTTGATGTTGACGACATTGCCCGTTTCCGCCATTGCAGCCACTAAATCGGTCTGCCGCGCAAGGAATGCGGGAAGCTGGATGACATCGCACACTTCGGCAACGGGTTGGCACTGATAGGGTTCGTGTACGTCGGTAATGACGGGGATGCCGAATTCCGCTTTGACTTTTTCGAAAATCTTTAAGCCTTCTTCCAAGCCTACGCCGCGATAAGAATGGATGGAGGAACGGTTTGCCTTGTCGAAAGAGGCTTTAAAGATATAGGGAATGCCGAGTTTTCGGGTAACTTCGACGTAATGCGCGCAGGTTTGGAGGGTAGAATCCAAATCTTCTAAAACGTTGATGCCGCCGAATAGGACGAAGGGCAAGTTGTTGCCGAGGGTGATGTCGTTGATTTTAATATCCATAATCGATGTCCGTTGCGGGATTACAGTACGGTGTGCGGCGGCTCATAGGAGATGATGTCGCGGATTTTGTTGTTTCCGTCCACCAGGACGACTTTGGGTTCGTGTGCGGCGATTTCCGGTTCGGAAAGTTGGATATAAGACATAATGATGACGATGTCGCC
Source organism: Neisseria blantyrii (assembly GCF_962747855.1). NCBI lineage: Bacteria > Pseudomonadati > Pseudomonadota > Betaproteobacteria > Neisseriales > Neisseriaceae > Neisseria > Neisseria blantyrii. Next base: position 31,318 of record NZ_CAUIZY010000007.1, on the reverse strand, counting down.
TTTCTGTACCAGCCTTGCCGCCGCCCCGTTCAGGCAGACCACGCCGCTGCCGCGTTTGCCTGAAATGGTATAGGTTTCAAAACGTTCGCCGTTGTTGTTGTTGACGATGGCGACTTTTTCGTTGGGATAGATGCCTGCCGCGTCCAACAGGTCTTGATCGACGGTAATGCTGCCGACGTAGTTCAAATCGGCTTCGGTTACGGTGGCGCGGTGGATTTTTCCGCCAAGCATAGTACGGAACATGTATTTCCTTTTGGTTTGTGTGCGGTCTGACGGACAGGATGCCGTCTGAAAATCTGAATGCCGTATTATAGTGGAGTTTCCTTCAAATTCATAATGGCAAGGCTTCGGGCAGGGAAGCTGTTTTCAGACGGCATTTTATTTTTGCCGATTGGCAATCCGGCTCAACTCTCCCAATCGATTGAGAAAATGCTGCCGTCCAAATGCAGTTTGACGGCAAGGATTCCGTCGCTTTCCATATTGGCGGGCATATAATCCATAACGGCAAAAGCCGGACTTTCTGCCCATAGGCTGATATAGGTCAACTGCATTGTGCGGACAAACTTTGCCGCATCGCGGCTTGTTTGGGTATCTTCGGTGTGAAAGTCGATATAGCGGCTGTCCCGTTTCAAATATTCCGTCAGTGCGGCGCGTGCAGCGTCGTCGGCTTTTTCCAATTCGGACAGGAAGGCGGCAAATGCATCCAATGTTTCGGTTGGCAGGCGGTTTTCATTTTCTGCCCACAGGGATACCTCGACAAGATTGCCTTTGACGGTCAGCTCGTCTTCCCAGAGGACATCTTCTTCTCCGTCAAAACCTTCGGTGGACAGTTGTCGGAAATAGGGGTGAAAAATCGACATGATTGTTCCTTTTGGTGAGGATTGGGGGGATTGTATGCCGTCTGAACGGTGTTCTTCAGACGGCATCGTTACATCAATTTCCTTTGGGCAGGCGTTTGCCTTGCAGGGTTTTTAGCACGGTTTTGACGGTGTTGATCCTGACTTCGATGTTTTCCATTTCCGCTGCAAACCTCAATTTGTCTGCCCCTGCCAGCCGGTATTTTTTATCCGTCTGAATCAGCAGGATAATCTCCGTCGGGTCGATACAGTGGTGTTTGCCGAAGGTAACGGTTACGGCTTCGCTGGTCGCATCAATGGCATCGATACCCAATTCTTTTGCCGCAAGCCGTAAGTGGTGGCTTTCGATGAGGGTTTTGACGGGTTGTTCGGGCAGGCCGAAGCGGTCGACCAGTTCTTCGTGTATGGCATTGATTTGCTGCACGGTTTCGCAGACGGCAAGGCGTTTGTAGAGGACGAGCCGTTCGTGGATGTCGGGGCAGTAATCTTCAGGCAGTAATGCCGGGCTGTGCAGTTTGATTTCAGTGGTGATGCCCAGCGGTGCGTCGAGATCGGGCTGGCGGCCTTTTTTGAGGTCGCGCACGGCTTGTTTGAGCATTTCGGTGTAGAGCGTGAAGCCGACCTGTATCATTTCGCCGGACTGCCCTTCGCCGAGGATTTCGCCTGCGCCGCGGATTTCCAAATCCTGCATGGCGAGGGTGAAACCTGCGCCGAGTTCGTCTGCCGCCGCAATGGCGTCGAGGCGTTTTTCTGCGTCTTTGGTGATGTATTCGGGCGTGAGCAGGTAGGCGTAGGCTTGGTGGTGGCTGCGGCCGACGCGCCCGCGAAGCTGGTGCAGTTGCGCCAGCCCGAATTTGTCGGCGCGGTTGATGATGATGGTGTTGGCGTTGGGGATGTCGATGCCGGTTTCGATGATGGTGGAACAGAGCAACACGTTGAATCTTTGCTGCAAAAAGTCGCGCATGACTTGCTCCAGCTCGCGCTCGCGCAGTTGTCCGTGCGCCACGCCGATGCGGGCTTCGGGCAGCAGGGTTTCCAGCCGCTCGCGCATATTCTCAATCGTATCCACTTCATTGTGCAGGAAAAATACCTGCCCGCCGCGTTTGAGTTCGCGCAATACGGCTTCGCGCACGCTGCCTTCGCTGAACGGTTTGATAAAGGTTTTCACGGCAAGGCGGCGGCTCGGCGCGGTGGTAATCAGCGAGAAGTCGCGCAGTCCTTCGAGCGCCATGCTGAGGGTGCGCGGAATCGGCGTGGCGGTCATGGTGAGGATGTCGACATTGGCGCGCAGGCGTTTGAGCTGCTCTTTCTGGCGCACACCGAAGCGGTGTTCTTCATCAATAATCACTAAGCCTAAGTTTTTGAATTTTATATCGTCTTGTACCAGTTTGTGCGTACCGATAACGATATCGACCGTGCCGTCCGCCATACCTTCCAGCGCGGCTTTGGTGGCTTTGCTGTTGTTGAAACGCGAAAGGCTGGCGACTTTTACGGGGAAATCGGCAAAGCGGTCGGCGAAGTTTTGCGCGTGTTGCTCGACCAGAAGCGTGGTCGGGGCGAGTACGGCGACCTGTTTGCCGCCCATCACCGCCACAAACGCGGCGCGCAGGGCGACTTCGGTTTTGCCGAAGCCAACATCGCCACACACGAGGCGGTCCATTGGCTTCTCCTGGGTCAAATCCTTAATCACGGCGGCGATGGCGGCGGCTTGGTCTTCGGTTTCTTCGTAGCCGAAACCGTCGGCAAACGCCTGATAGTCCAACTCGTTGATTTCAAACTTGTGTCCCGATTGGGCGGCGCGTCGGGCGTAGAGGTTGAGCAACTCGGCGGCGGTGTCGCGCGCCTTTTCGGCGGCTTTGCGTTTCGCCTTGTTCCACGCGCCGCTGCCGAGCTTGTGCAAAGCAACGTTTTCATGCGCCTGACCGGAGTAGCGGCTGATTAAATGCAGTTGCGAAACAGGCACATAAAGCTGCGCTTCGCCCGCGTATTCGAGCAACATCATTTCGTTGGTTTCTCCGCCCAAGTCCATCGTTACCAAGCCCATATACCGCCCGATGCCGTGTTCCTCGTGCACGACGGGGTCGCCGATGTTGATTTCGGCAAGGTCGCGCAACAGGCCGTCTGAAACGGCGGCGTGTTTCTTGCGGCGGTTATGGACGCGCGAACGGGCGACGTATTGATAAAGATCGGATTCGGTAATAACCGCGATGTTTTGATCTTCTAACTTAAACCCGTATGCCAACGGCGCGACCGTAATCATCAGCGGCTCATGCGCTGATAAAAATCCCTGCCAGTCGGACACGCTTTTGGCTTTCAAACCGTTTTGCTGCAAGAAGCCGAGCATGGTTTCGCGCCGTCCCAAACTTTCGGCACACAGCAGAATCCGTCCGTTAAAGGCCGTCTGAAAATCCTTCAATGCCTGCAAAGGCTCGTCGGACTGGCGGTTGACGGCAAGGTCGGGCAGGGTGTGTTCCTTGCCGGAAACATCGGGCAGTACTTGTCCGTAGTTTTTCAGACGGCCTGCAAAAACATCGGCAGAGAGATACAAATGCTGTGAAAGTAAAGGCGGATAAGTTTCATCGCCCTGCGCCATGGCGTAACGCGATTTGACGTCGCCCCAAAAGCGGTTTGCCTCGGCGTGAACATCGCCCAAAGAGACAAACAACGCATCTTCGCCGATATAGTCAAACAGCGTTTCCAGCTCGTTTTCAAAAAACAGCGGCAGGTAGTATTCCACGCCCGCGCCGAAGTGGCCGTTGCTGACGGCTTTGTACACGGCGGCATCGTTCGGATTGCCATCGACTTCCTCGCGGAAGCGGCTGCGGAAGATTTTTTGCGCCTCGCTGTCGGTGGGGAATTCGTGCGCCGGCAGCAGGCGGATTTCGGAAACGGGGGAGATGGTGCGCTGCGTGTCGGTGTCAAAGGTTTTGATGCTGTCGATTTCATCGTCGAACAAATCGATGCGGTAGGGCATCTCGCTGCCCATCGGGAATAAATCCACAATGCCGCCGCGCACGGCAAACTCGCCCGCCGCGACAACATGGGAAACATGGTTGTAGCCCGCATCCACCAAATCGCTTTTCAGACGGCCTATATCCAAAGTCTGCCCTGTTTTCAGCCAAAACGTGCGCCCTGCCAGAAACGGCACAGGCGGCAGCTTCTGCATCGCCGTAGCAACCGGTACGAACAACACATCCGCCGCGCCGCTTTTAATCTGCCACAACGCCGACAGCCGCTCCGACACCAAATCCTGATGCGGCGAAAAACGCTCGTAAGGCAGCGTTTCCCAGTCCGGCAGGAACACCGCCGTGTCGTGCGGACGGAAAAACCTCCACGCCGTCTGAAGGCGCAACGCCTGTTCCGCATTTTGGGTCAAGACAACCTTGAGCTGCTTATGCGGCAAATGACGCGCCAAAGCCAAAGGCAAGGAGCCTTGAGACAGATTGAGCCAACGGGATTTTTCACGGGGTTTGGGGATAGGGTAGTTCATGGCGTGGGAATGTTTTAGATACGGAGGCAAACGGCAATTTTAACACGATGGCGATAATCTGATGCCGTCTGAAAGATTGATTAGCATGCAAACAGTGAAGTGGATTGTTAGCTGTCATACTTTGTGGTAAATTTTAGAAACTAAACTCTAAATTATGGGCGGCGGTTTGATAAAACTGCCCGTTAATAGAAATTAACCGGAAAATATGATGACACACACTGAATCAAGCGCGCAGCCGTCAACTATGGACACGGCTGCTTTTTTAAAGCACATCGAATCCGCATTCCGCTGCATTTTTTCAGACGGCATCGACCTGATGCAATACCTGCCCGAAGACAAATGGCTTGCCTTGAAGCAGGCGGGTTTGCTGTTGCCCTTCCTCGACAAAAAACACGGGGGGCGCAAGGGCAGCCAGTTTGAAATTCAGGAAGTATTGCGGATTGCGGGGCATTACGGCGTGCCCGTTACGCTGCGTACCGGCATCGAAGGCGCGCTGGTGTTGCAGCCTCTGCAAGAGTTCGGCGGCGAAGCGCAAGTCGCGCAAGGTTTGGAGATGATTTTCAAAGGCGAGGGCGGCGGTTTGGGCATTACCGAACCCGAAACCTCCGGCGCGGCGATTGCCCGCGAAATGCAGTCCTACTACGAATATACCGACGATAAAACCATTTACGTCAACGCCGCGAAATACTGGCAGGGCAACTCGCAAAGCGACTTCCTCCTCGTTGCCGCCAAAGAGCGCAAAAACGGCAAACTAGCCAAAGTCATCGACCTGCTGCTTGTCCCCAAAACATACATCCGCTGCGAAACCCTCGCATCCGAAGGCCTGCGCGCCGTCCGTTACGCCGTCAACCGCATCGATGCCCAAATGCCTGCAATCGCCGTGATGAAACTCTCTCAGGGCGATGCCGTCGGTTTGCGCGCGTTCCAAAACATCTTTATCCGCAGCCGCCTGCAACTGATCGGCATGACGCACGGCATTATGGAATACATCCTTGAAAACCTGGACCGATATGTCCGCCACGACATCAAATTCGTCGATTACGAACGCCGCGAAATCCAACGCCGCCATCAGGTTTCCGAGATTCTTTACCGCTATGTCTGCCGTTCCGTTTCGCCTGTTGCCCCCGTCGCCCATCAACTGATGGAGGCAAATATCGTCAAAACCCTCGCCACGGAATACACTTACGCCGCCGCGCAAATGTTGCAAAAACTCTTGGGTGCGAAGGGTTTTGAACGCGGACACACCGCCGGCAATATCGCTATCGACATCCGCCCCTTCACGATTTTTGAAGGCCCGAACGATATGCTTTATGCCGAAATTTACGACCAGTTCGTCCGCGCCACCGCCGAAGAAAAAGAAGCAGGCATTAAATTGGACAAAAACCAAACCCTGCTCGACCGCCTGCAAACCGATGCCCGCTTTGCCGCCGTTGCAAGCAACTACACCTTGTCCGAAGACATCCGCAGCTTCCTGCAGGAACACACGCTGACCGACGCCTGCGCCCTGCAAAAAGTCTTCATCGGCAAAATCATCGCCCGACTCTTTGTCTTCGTACAGGCGGAACACGAAGACACCGCAGCCTTCCTGCTGAACGACATCCGCAAAGATATATTGGACTGCCGATATTGCGGATAGCGGACAAATGCGGCGGCAGGCAATGCCGTCTGAAGGGGGAAACGTGCTTTCAGACGGCATTTCAGGCGGCGGATGCCGCATTTCGCGCCGCGCCCCCTTGCGCTGCTTTCCCACTTACCCTATTTGTTCGGAACATATTTATGAAAAAGAGAAAAATACTGCTCCCGGTAATTTGTTTGGCGGCTTTGTCTGCCTGTACGGCGATGGAGGCACGCCCACCCAGGGCAAATGAAGCCCAAGCCCCCCGCGCGGATGAAATGAAAAAAGAAAGCCGCCCCGCGTTTGACGTGGCAGCCGTATTTGACGCGGCAGCCGTACCGGTATCCGACAGCGGGTTTGCCGCCAATGCAAATGTCCGCCGTTTTGTGGACGATGAAGTCGGGAAAGGGGATTTTTCCCGGGCGGAATGGCAGGATTTTTTTGACAAAGCGGCTTACAAGGCCGGCATCATCAATATTATGCACCGTCCTTCCACATCGCGTCCGTGGTATGTGTTCCGCACGGGAAATTCGGGTAGGGCGAAATTTCGCGGCGCGCGCCGGTTTTATGCGGAAAACCGCGCGGTTATCGATGATGTGGCGCAAAAATACGGCGTGCCTGCCGAGCTTATCGTGGCGGTTATAGGGATTGAAACGAATTACGGCAAAAATACGGGCAGTTTCTGTGTGGCGGACGCATTGGCGACTTTAGGTTTCGATTACCCCCGCCGCGCCGGGTTTTTCCAAAACGAATTGGTCGAGCTTTTAAAGCTGGCAAAAGAAGAGGGCGGCGATGTTTTCGCCTTTAAAGGCAGCTATGCGGGCGCAATGGGGATGCCGCAATTTATGCCTTCGAGCTACCGGAAATGGGCGGTGGATTATGACGGGGACGGACATCGGGACATATGGGGCAACGTCGGCGATGTCGCGGCATCGGTTGCCAATTATATGAAGCAGCACGGTTGGCGCACGGGCGGGAAAATGCTGGTGCCGGCGACGTTGGCACCGGGTGCGGATGTTCAGGAAATCATTGGCGAAAAAACCGCCCTGACGCGGACGGTGGCGGATTTGAAGGCGTACGGCATCATCCCTGGGGAAACGCTCGCAGATGATGAAAAGGCGGTTTTGTTCAAACTGGAAACCGCACCGGGCGTGTTTGAATATTATTTGGGTTTGAACAATTTTTATACGGTATGGCAGTACAACCACAGCCGGATGTATGTAACGGCGGTCAGGGACATTGCCAATTCGCTTGGCGGCCCAGGATTGTAGTGTTTTTTAAAATGCCGTCTGAACCACGTTTCGGTTCGGACGGCATTTTTGCATCCTTTTGTGGGGATTTCCGCATCAGGGCGGTATTCGTGGCGAAGCCCGCTTCAGACGGCATTGCCGGTCAAGGCTTGTCCGAAGGAGGGTGTTCCTGTCCTTTGGCGGGCGGGAGGAAAAGTATGCAGGGATTGCTTTTAATCTGATTCCAAAAACTTTTGATCAGGTTTCGGATGCTGCCGATTTTCGTGCCGCGCGAGCGCAGGGCGACGAAGAGGGCGAGGCTGAAGCTGACGCAGAGGTTGACCAGGCCGATGGCGAGGACGCTGAAAATGCCGAGTACGAACGTGCCCAAGCCGACGTTGCCGCTGACGGCGGCATAGCCGAGGTTGGCGGAGGAAAAGGCGACGTGGCGGATGTCCAGCGGCAGCCCGAGGAGGTGTCCGAAATAGCCGGTCATACCCAAGAGCATCCCGAAGATGAAGTTGCCTGCCAGCGAGCCGTAGTGTTTGTGGATGTAGGCGGCGAGGACGCGGCGGGGGCCGGGGCGCATGATTTTACGCAGCAAGGGGTTGAAGGGCAGGCGTTGGCGCAGGTTGAGGTAGTCGGCGCGGTTGTCGAAAAAACCTGCGATGATGCCGGAGCAGAACAGCCACAGACCTGCAATGGCGGCATACCACAGCGTCGGGTAAGCGATGATGTCTATGGATTTGAACTGGTAGGCGGCGGTGCGGGCATCGAGTATGGGCTGTTGGTGCAGATGGGCATAGCCAAACGATATGGCACACGCCAAAAGGATGGCGATGGAAACGTTGCCGAAGACAGCGACGCTTTGGGAGCGACATACGTCGATGAGGAGCTTGGCGAGCTTGTTGTCCACCGCTTTGCCGCCTTCGTTGAGATCGACCTGTTCGGCAAAGCTGGCGGCAGTCATCGCGGGCTGCTTGGTGGCGACGGTGCAGTGCAGCATATGGATGATCATAAAGCCGATGCCGTAGTTGAACCCCGCCGACAAGGAGGCGAGGAAGGGGCTGAGGCCGAGTGTGCCGATGTGGATTTTGAGCAGCGCCATCAGGGCGATGATGATGCCGCCGCCTGCCGCCGAGTAGAACATTTTGAAATATTCTTTGCGGTTGCGGGTAATGTAGTGTTCGCCGTGGTGGCTTTTGTTTTCGGTAATGCTGCGGGCGAGCATACGGATGCTGCTGCGGCGCAGGTGGCGGGTGCTGTATTGTTCGACCGCCGCGTAGATGAGGGAGTTCATCAGCGCGATGGTCAGGCGGTTGCTGTTGCCGGCACCGGTTTGGATGTCGGTGAGCAGCTTCAGACGGCCTACGGTCTGCCGGAGCCGTTCGAGCAGATGGGCGACTTTGACCGACGAACCGGAGCCGGCGCCCGTCCCTTTGCGGCGCAAATAGTCAATTTGGCTGAAACATTGGTCGAACATCACTTCGAGGTGGGCGGTGTCGTAAGGCGCGGTGCCGTTGCGGTAGTGTTCGACCAGTTTGGCGGTTTCGCGTTGGAGGGCGACGAAGGAAGAATCGGCTTCCAGCAGGCGCGGGGCGATGCGGATGAGGTCGGGTTCGATGGCTTCGGATGCCGTCCAGACAGACAGCATTTCGATGGCGCGCAAACGGGCATCGGCAAGGCGGATGCCCGCCGTCTGCAATTTGGACGGTTCGGCGTGGCTCCGGATGAGTTCGTATAAAACCAGCCATTGGCGGATATTGAGCGTTTGCAGCCATTTGTCGTCGTTTTCGGAATGGAAAAGATAAAGGAAGACTTCGCCCAAGTTGGCAAAATCTTTATATGACGGGCTGAAGCGTTCGTAGATGCGTATGCCCATTTCCCGGGCAAAGCTGTGGCGCGAGAAGATGCCGAGTTTGATAAGTGCCGGATAAATGTGTATTTGCGCGAGCCAGATGTAAAAACACCGGCTGAAGCGGGACAGCAATTCCCTGTCTTGTTTGAATGTGTCGATGATCAGGTCGAAACGCTCCCCCGCGCATTTTTTGCCGCCACGGCGCAAAAATTTAATCAATGCGTTGAGGACGTTGACAAAATCGGTATGTCCCAAGCTTTCCGAAAGCAGGGGGCGCAGGTTTTGAGGGGTAATTTTCTTCATATCAGCCATTGTACCGCATCGGCAATCCGGCGTTAAACGCCCCGATGGAGGGGAGGGCGCGCCTGCGGAAGGCGGCGCATTTTCCGCCGGTTTGAAATCAAACTATATTAATGATATAATAAATATCGATAAATCAATCTGATAGAATAATCTGTATTGATTTTTAATTTTTTCGATTATAACAATTTCGGCCGGTTTGTGCATTTCGTCATCCGGAAGCCGGTATTTTGCCGGCAGGTTTTGACCGCTTTGCCCGATGACCGGGTTTGTCTGTTTTTAACAAAGGAGTGAGAAGGTTTGTCCCTGTCTGAATTTATAGAAAGCCGAACGTCATTTAATCCGATGGTTATTTTGACGACTTTGTTTTTCGTGTGTGTTTTGGTGGTATTGGTTTTAACCGTGCCGGATCAGGTGCAGATGTGGCTCGACCGGGCAAAAGAAGTCATTTTTACCGAGTTCAGCTGGTTTTATGTTTTAACGTTTTCCATTTTTCTGGGTTTCCTGCTGATACTCTCGGTCAGCAGTTTGGGAAACATCAGGCTCGGACGGGATGAAGATGTGCCGGAATTCGGCTTCCTGTCGTGGCTGGCGATGCTGTTTGCGGCCGGGATGGGCGTGGGTCTGATGTTTTTCGGCGTGGCAGAGCCGTTGATGCATTATTTTTCGGACATTACGGCCGGTACGCCGGAACACAGGCAGCAGCAGGCATTGCTGTACACGGTGTTCCATTGGGGCGTTCACGCCTGGTCGGTGTACGGTACGATTGCATTGGCTTTGGCTTATTTCGGTTTCCGCTACAAGCTGCCGCTTGCCCTGCGTTCTTGTTTTTACCCCCTGTTGAAAGAAAAAATTTCCGGAAGGTTCGGCGATGCCATTGATATTATGGCGTTGCTTGCTACTTTTTTCGGCATCATCACCACATTGGGGTTCGGGGCTTCGCAACTGGGCGCCGGATTGCAGGAAATGGGCTGGATTGCCGAAAACAGCTTCAGCGTGCAGGTTTTGATTATCGCCGCCGTCATGTCCCTCGCCGTCGTTTCGGCAATATCCGGCGTGGGGAAGGGCGTGAAGGTGTTGAGCGAGTTGAACCTGGGCCTTGCGTTTTTGCTGCTGTTTTTTGTTTTGGCGGCGGGACCCACCGTTTACCTGTTGTCGGCATTCGGCGACAACATAGGGAACTACCTCGGAAATCTGGTGCGCCTCAGTTTTAAAACTTATGCGTACGAACGGGAACACAAGCCGTGGTTTGAGTCTTGGACGGTGCTTTATTGGGCGTGGTGGTGTTCTTGGGCGCCGTTTGTGGGTTTGTTTATCGCGCGTATTTCAAAGGGGCGCACCATCCGCGAGTTTGTCTTCGGGGTTTTGCTCATCCCCGGCCTGTTCGGCGTTTTGTGGTTTACCGTCTTCGGCAATACGGCGATTTGGCTGAATGACGGGGTTGCGGGGGGAATGCTCGAAAAGATGACCTCCTCTCCGGAAACGCTGCTTTTTAAATTCTTTAATTACCTCCCCCTGCCCGAATTGACGAGCATCGTCAGCCTGCTGGTCATTTCCCTGTTTTTTGTAACTTCTGCCGATTCCGGGATTTATGTCCTGAACAATATTACCTCTCGGGACAAAGGCTTGAGCGCGCCACGGTGGCAGGCGGTTATGTGGGGCGTGCTGATGTCTGCCGTTGCCGTTTTGCTGATGCGCTCGGGCGGGTTAGGCAACCTGCAATCTATGACCCTGATTGTTTCCCTGCCGTTTGCCCTGCTGATGCTGATAATGTGTTTCAGCCTGTGGAAAGGCTTGAGTGCGGATAAGAAATATTTTGAGACCCGGGTTAACCCTACCAGTGTATTTTGGACGGGCGGCAAGTGGAAAGAACGGCTGGTGCGGATAATGAGCCAGACACAGGAGCAGGATATTTTAAAATTCCTCAAACATACCGCATCGCCCGCTATGCACGAGTTGCAACGGGAGCTTTCGGAAGAATACGGTTTGAGCGTCCGGGTCGATAAGATGTTTCATCAGGACGAGCCTGCAATCGAGTTCGTTATTCGGAAAGAGACGATGCGCGATTTTATGTACGGGATTAAGTCTGTCGGGCAGGATGTATCCGACCAGTTGATTAACGACGGCAAGCTGCCGCATATCCGGCACCAGACAACTTACAAACCCTACGCTTATTTTTTCGACGGGCGCGTCGGGTACGATGTGCAGTATATGAACAAGGACGAGCTGATTGCCGACATTTTGAAAAATTACGAACGTTATTTGATGTTGTTGGATGATGTCGGTCAGGAACTGATGGCGCACGAGCAGGTGGAATTGGCAGAGTAAATGCCTTTTCTCCGGCGTTTGCCAAAAAAATGCGGTGAATCAGATTCACCGCATTTTTTTGCCGGACGTGGCTTCAGACGGCACGGCGTTCATTTGTTTCCTTCAAACTGCTCCTTCAGCACCCGTTTCAATACTTTGCCCGTAGCGTTGCGCGGCAGCGCGTCTTTAAAGTGGATCTGTTTGGGGATTTTGAAATTTGCCAGCACGGTACGCAGGTGGCGGCGGATTTCGTCCTCGCCCAGATTCATACCTTCCTTCAATTGGACGAAGGCGACGATTTCCTCGTCGGCATAACGGTCTTTCACGCCGATGACGGCGGCGGCTTCGACGGCATCGAGTTTGTAGATTTCTTCTTCGATCTCGCGCGGATAGACATTTTGACCTTTGGAAATAATCAAATCTTTTTTGCGGTCGACGATAAAGATGAAGCCGTCCTCGTCTATGGTAACGAAATCGCCCGTTTTCAACCAGCCGTTGACGATGGTTTCATCGGTGGCGGCAGGCATATTGAGGTAGCCCCGCATCACCGAACCGCCCCTGACAATCAGTTCGCCCACTTCGCCGCGCGGCACTTCGACCAGTTCTTCATCGACGGCTTTGACTTCCAAACCGGGAAGGGGGATGCCGACGCTGCGGGCTTTTTGCCTCTCGGGCGTATTGACGGCGACGACGGGCGAGGCTTCGCTCAGTCCGTATCCTTCCAGCAATTTGGCGCGGGGGAACTTGGCTTTGAAATCGAGGATGGTTTGTTCCGCCAAAGGCGCGCCGCCGCTGATAAACAGGCGGATGCGGTTGAACCATCTGAAATACCAAGGGATTTTCGCCTTGCTCATCGCGGTGTAAATCGCGGGTACGCCCAAAAACACGGTCGCGCGTTTGAGCAGTGCCTGTTTCAAAACGTTGGAAAACGGGAAAACGGATTTGACCAAAATAATCGAACACGCCATATAAATCGGCAGCAGCACCATAGCCGTCAGCGTGAAGCTGTGGAACATCGGCAGGAAAACGATAAAGCGGTCGCGCTTGGAGATTTTAAAGATGCGTTCGATGCCGTTCAGGTTGGCGAACAGGTTGGCGTAGCTGATTAGCGCGCCTTTGGGATGCCCCGTCGTGCCGGAGGTATAGATGATATGTGCCAAATCATTTATCCGGGGTTGGCGGCCCAAGTCGGGTTTTTCGGGGAAGCGGCGCACGTCTTCAAAAAAGGCATCGCCTTCCGCCGTTTCGCCGGCCGGCCGGCTTTGTCCCGTCCAAATGATTTTTTCGACGGGCGTTTGCGCCTTCAAGCCCGCTAATTCTTTGGACAGGCCGGCCGAGGCGAACAGGAAGCGCGCCTTGCAGTCGTTCAGGATATACGCGTATTCGCTGTTTTTCAAAAATGTGTTCATCGGTACGGCGACCGCGCCGATGGCGGAGACGGCGAAATAGGCGGTAATAAATTCTGTGGAATTGGAAACCGCCAGCGCGACTGTGTCGCCGAACTTCACGCCGATATTTTGCAGATACGCCGCGACGGCTTCGGCTTCCTGCTTGAGCGCGCGGTAGGCGGTTTTTTCCTTGCCGTCGAACACTGCCGTGCCGTTGCCGTTTTTGCGGCAGGCGGCGGTCAGCATTTCGTAGAAATTGGCATAAGTCCGGTTCATGAAACTTCCTTTATGGTTGCGGACGGAGAACGCCCTCATTTGAAAACAATATGCCGTCTGAAAACGGAAGGCGGCAGTTTATCATCTTTGCCTTCAGACGGCATATCAAACGCCGCCTTTGCGCCGTATGCCGGAGGTTCGCCCCCGTCCTTCCTATGTCTGACCTGAATGCCGTCTGAAGCAATATGAAGGTATGCGTTTCAGACGGCATCCCCCTGTTGTGGAAATACCGTCCGAACCCTGTCCGATTATTGCCTGATTGCGGCGGAGCGGACGAGTTCTTCGAGGCTGTCGGCGAGCATTTCCGCCGCGCGCCGGTAGCCTTTGGCGGAGAAGTGTACGCCGTCTTTGGCGGCCCATCCTTGGTTGAGCCAGTTTTTCATGCTGCATATGCCGCCCATGGCGTTTTGCCAAGACCAGAACATGGTTTGTCCCTGACGGGCGACGCGCCGCTGCATCTGTTGGACTTCGGTCAGGCGGACGGGGCGTGTGCCGCATACGCCGAGCGTGTTTTTCAGGGATTCGGGTGCGCCGAGGATAAGGATGCCGGCGGCAGGCAGGCTATCGTGGATTTGGCGGACGGTATCCAGCCATTTCTGTTCGGTGTCGGCAATGTCGATGTTGTCGCCGAAGGCTTCGTTGGTACCGTAGGCAAGGATGACCAGATCGGCACCGGTTTGGGCAAGGTCGTTCATACGGTCGGCACGCCATTTCGACCACTGGGTCAATTGTGCGCCGTTGATGCCCATGGCGGAAACGGTAATGCCGCCGGCGGGATTTTCGATATTGATAAATCCGATGTCCCACGGCATTTCGGTCTGTATGGTCAGGGGTAGTGCCGCGCGGGTGTCCAGTACCTGCCAGCCGCCGCCGTTGGCGGAGACGGTGTTGCCGTTGACGGTCAGGGTTTGTTCGGCGAGCAGCGGTTTGGCAAACAGGGAAATGCGCTGTTTGCCGGTTTTGCCGTCGGATGCGGTCAGGGTCATGCTGCCGTTATCGCCTGTCCGGGCAAGGATGCCGCCGAGCGGGAAGTCTCCGGTATTGTTCCTGCTGGTGAGGCTTTGCCAGTTGCCGCTGTAACGGACGGCCGCCATGCGCTGCCCTTTGACGTTGGCGGGGTAAACCCAGCCTATGCCGCCGTCGCCCCATGTTTTTTGCAGGCGTTTGCGCAGGGTGTCGGTAAAGAAGTCGCCGGCGGTATGTGAGTCGCCGATTTGCAGGATGCGGAAGGTTTCGCCGCTGCCTTGTGCGACGGATTGGAGTTTTTTCATCCAAGGAGAGGCGGCGGCGTTGCTGTAATCGGTCAAGAGGCCGTCTTCGCCGGTGTAGGGCGTGGACGGGGAAACGGTAACGGTGTCGAGGCTGACGGAGGCAACGGGCAGGGCGTTTGCCTGGGTTGCGGCGAACAGTGCGGAAAATGTGATGAAGTGTCTGAGGTTCATGGTTGTCGGCTTGGTGTAAAAGTGAGTTTTTCCATTATTTTTTCCGCCAGCAGTTTTTGTCCTTCGGCGGTAAAGTGTATGCCGTCCTTGCTGCGGTAGCGGACGGGTTTGCCGTTGACGTTGACGGAATCGGCGTAGCGGCCTTCCCCGCCGCTCAGTGTTTGCGCGGTGGGAATCAGGATGATTTTGCCTTCAAAGTGTTCTGAAAGCAGTTTGTCGAGGTAGCGCATCTGCCCGTCGAGCTTGGCTTTTTTCATGTAGGGGATGCCGAGCCAGACGACTTGGACGTGGTGCGTGTGTGCGGCTTCGAGGATGCGGTCGACGCGTTTCAGGTATTCTTGCGCCCATTCGTCGGAAGCGAATTTGAGGTAGCGTTTGCCGACGGGGAAATCCCACGGGTCGTTCGGACCGAGGAAGACGGCGAGCACGCTGATTTCGGGATGTTTTTTCAGGGTTTCTTCAATCGTTTTCGGCCAGTCGAAGAATGAGGGGTAGGACAGCCCCGTGCTTTGTTTGCTGAGGTTGACGGATTCGATGCCGTATTGCTGTTTCAGGCTTTTTTGCACGAAGGGTGCAACACCCTGCATCAGCGAATCGCCGGCAAAAAAGACTTTGTCGCCGCTGCGGACGGCGGCGGCTTCGGTGTCTTGTTTCCATTCTGTTTCACCGGTTTGAGGGACGGCTTCGGATGCGGCGGCTTCAGACGGCATATCTGCCGAACCGCCGTCTTGAGTCGTCGTCGGCGTTTCGCCGGACAGGAAGGCTTTGATGCCGTCTGAAAGGGCGTAGGCGTTTTCTTGCAACGCCGCACCGCTCCGCCACCATCCGTAGGCGGCAAGCGGTTCGAGCGGGCTGTTGCGGTGGTAGGTCTGCTGCCAGTAGGCGTTGATGGGGTTTTGGGCAAACCACACGGCAATCAGGGCAGACATCAGTATGGAGGTGAAAAGGGAAAGAAAGTGTTTCATGTCCAAACCCTTAAAAATTGGCATAAATAAAGCCGGGAATCCCCGAGGGGGCGAGGACGATAATCAGCAGCAGGATGATGGAAATCGGGATAAACCACAGCCACATTGGGATTTTTTCCAAACCTTTGACCACGCCGTCGAAAGCGCGTTGCAGGTAAGGGTAGAGCAGCATCACGGATGCAAACGAGGCAAGCAGCAGCATATCCGCTCGTTGCGGCGCGTTCCAGCCGCCGGCATTGGCAAAGAGCGCGCTGAAAACCGCGCCTGCATCGTCGGGGCTTGCGGTATTGAAAACGACGAAGCTGAGGCAGACAAAATGGAAGGTAACAAACCACGAGAGCGGCGCGAGGTATTTCAGACGGCATAGCGCGTCGCGTCCGAAATAGCGGTCTCCCGTGTTGAGCAGCACCAGCGCCGCGCCGTGCAGCGCGCCCCAAATGAGGAAGTTCCAGCCGTAGCCGTGCCAGATACCCGAGAGTACCATTGCCGCCATCAGGTTGAGCTGTGTCCGTAAAAAGCCTTTTTTGCTGCCGCCCAAGGGGATGTAGATGTAGTCGCGTATCCAGGTGGAAAGGCTGATGTGCCATTTGTCCCAAAATGCGCGGATGTTTAAAGCACGAAGCGGTGCGGAGAAGTTTTTGGGCAGCCTAAAGCCCAGCAGCATTGCCATGCCGATAACCAAGTCGGAATATCCAGAAAAGTCTAAAAAGAGTTGGAAGGTATAGCCGTACACGCCCGCCAATACGCCCCAGCCGTCGAATTGGGCGGGGTTTTCAAATACGGGCGACACCCAGTTTTCCGCCAGCATCCCCGCCAGCCACCATTTTTTGGCAATACCCAGCAGAATCAGGGAAACGGCGAGTGCGGGGCGGACGGGTGAGCGCGGTTGGCGGGTGCGGATTTGCGCCAGTGCGCCCGCCTGTTCGCCGTCCGCGCTTTTGAATGCGGCGGCGCGGATAATCGGGCCGGAGGTAACGGTGGGGAAAAAACTCAGGTGCAGCAGCAGCTCGTGCCAGCCGAAACGCGCGGCGTGCGGGGCGCGGAAGCAGTAAACCAGATAGGCGAGCGACTGGAAGGTGTAATACGAAAGCCCCAGCGGCATCAGGATGTCGATTGCGCCGCCCTTACCCGCATATTGTGCAATCAGTGGACGGAAAAAGTCGAAATATTTGAAAAAGCCCAAGACGGTCAGCGAGGCGGCAATGCCGCACCCCAGCCAGAAACGGCGCGTATTTTCGCGATCGGAACGGAGCAGTTCGCCCAAAAGGTACACGCAGGAGGAATAAAGGACGACGATTGCCGCAAATACGGGGCCGATATGGTAGAGCCAGCCCATACCGGCAGCCAAAAGCAGCAGGTTTTGGACGGACGGGTATTTCGCCAAGCCCCAGTAAATCGGCAGGAAGGCGAGAAAGAACAGTGCGAACTCGACAGACAGCAGCGGCATAAACCATCCTTGGAATAAGAAAATAGGCGTTAAAACACGGCAAAGCCAGCTATTTTAAGCAGGGGCGGATATTTCTTCAATCAAAATGCCGTCTGAAGGGTGGGAGGGGCTTCAGACGGCATCGCGCGGTCAGGTTCGGATATGGCGGTTCAGGTTCAGGCACAACCACAGCCCGGCCGCCGCCGCAAACATACCGACGATGCCGATACGGGAAATGCCGGCATATTGCGTTACCCAATGTCCCAGCAGTGCGCCGCCGCCGATACCGACGTTGTAAAGCCCCGAGTAAATCGAGTTGGCAAGGTCTGCGGCATCGGAGGCGAAATCCAAAACTTTGGAAACCATCCCCAGACTGACGACCACAATCGCCGTCCCCCATACGAACACCAGCGCGTAAATGGCGGCAGGCAAATGCACTAAAGGCAGCAAAAGCCCAGAGGACAGAGCGATAAGCGACACCGCGCCCGCCAAAAATGCGCGCGGATGTTTGGCAAACCATTTGCCGAACAGGTACGAAGCTGCAAAACCCGCCAGGCCGTACAGCCCCAAAACCACCGTAACCTGCCGCGCGGAGAAGCCGCCGATTTGGATGACGAAGGGCTCGATGTAGCTGTATGCGGTAAAGTGCGCCGTGATGACCAGTACCGTCATCGCATACAGCAGCATCAGTTTTTTCCGTTTTAAAAGCAGGGGCAGGCTGCTTAAAGAACCGGCATTCACGCTCGGCAGGCGCGGCAGGCTTTTGGCAAGCACTGCCATCACCGCCGCCGCACACCAACCAATCAGCAGAAAACTCGCCTGCCAGCCCAAATATTGTCCGACCATGCGTCCGAGCGGAATCCCCGCCACCATCGCCATCACCGTTCCCGTACTGAGCAGGCCTAAAGCCTGATTTCCTTTTCCGGCGGGGGCGATGCGTACTGCCAGCGAAGCCGTAATGGACCAGAATACCGCATGGGTCAGCGCAATCCCCACGCGGCTGGCAAGCAGGATTTCAAAACGCCACGAGGCAAACGACAGGATGTGGCTGACGGTAAACAGCGCAAACAGAACCAGCAGCAGGCCGCGCCGTTCCATATGGCGCGTCAGCAGCATGAGCGGCAGCGAAGTCAGCGCGACAATCCATGCGTAAATCGTAATCATTATGCCTGTTTCGGTCGCCGCCATGCCGAAGCTTTGTCCGATGTCGCTCAAAAGTGCGATGGGGATAAATTCCGTCGTGTTGAAGATGAACGCGCCGATTGCCAAGGCAACGACGCTCAACCAGGGTTTGTGTGAAGCGTTCATTGTTGTCGTCCTGATGGGCAGTGTTGTCATTATGGCGCAAGCGGCCGTCTTTTTCCAAACCTGCCGTGCGGTTTCAGCGTTTGCCCGAGTTTGCGAACCGTCCTACAATAACGTTTGTCAGATTGCAGTTCCAACGAAAGGAAAATCATGGAAACCCTTATCCTCGACATCGGCGGTATGAGCTGCGGCGGCTGCGTCAAAAGCGTTACCCGGATACTGGAAAGCGTCAAAGGCGTGGCTAGCGTCGAAGTCAGCCTTGAAAACAAAAGTGCGACCGTCGGTTACGACCCCGCGCAAACCGATGCAGGGGCGTTGATTGAAGCCGTAGAAGACGGCGGTTATGATGCGGCGGTGAAGCAAGGTTGAAACCATATGGCAAGGCAATGTCGTCTGAAGCCTCGGATTCGGGGTTTCAGACGGCATTTTTCTTTGTGCCGCCTACGGTTTGGGCGGAATGACCAGCATGGGGATGATGATTGACCACATATCGGCTTCTTCAGGAAACTCGTGGATATACTCCTCATCGTTATTTTTTCTATAGCCGACAGTAATGGCAGCCACCACTGCTTTGGTATGATGGGGAATCTTCTCT
Source organism: Neisseria blantyrii (assembly GCF_962747855.1). Taxonomy (NCBI): domain Bacteria; kingdom Pseudomonadati; phylum Pseudomonadota; class Betaproteobacteria; order Neisseriales; family Neisseriaceae; genus Neisseria; species Neisseria blantyrii. The sequence goes on along the minus strand of NZ_CAUIZY010000007.1, from coordinate 12,265 downwards.
CGGAAGTCTTTAGCTGTGAGAGCGACAGGAATATCTCCTGAGCAGAACAGATAACCTCCGTAATAGAAAGGTTTGATGGTCAAACTGTCTCCAACTTCCAGTTGTTCAGCAGCTTCAATGCGTTGGCGGACGTTTTCATAGCTTGGATTATCGCTTTCTTTATCCCTCGCTATGAATCCGATATCAAGTTCGCCATAGTTGGAAAGCATCCTATATTCGACATTCAATTCAGGCAGTTCGGCAAAGGTGCGGTCTATGCGCTCTACGTCTTCGGGCAATGTGTTTATCCATGGGTGGTGTGGCGTGTGGTGGATCAGCGTCAGCGTCTTTTTGGCACGGGTCATTGCGACATAATAGAGGCGGCGGTTTTCGTCGCTGCGCTCTTCCCAGCCGTCGTCCAGGATAAAGACGTGGTCGAACTCCAAACCTTTGGATGAATGCGCCGTTCCCAAGAATATGCCGTCTAAACGGCTGATTTTTTCGTTGCCGACATATTCGTACAGCCAGTTTTTCAGAAATGCCGCAGGATGTTGTTGCGCGTCAGTGTTTTCAGACGGCCGGGCAATGGGGAATTCGTTGAGGAAGTCGGTTTTAAGCTGTACGAACCAGTTTTCCCATTTCTTGCCGCTGCGCCCGATTTCTTTCTCTATCAGCCGACAGAAATCCGCCGAAGAAAGCATACCGTCCACCGCCGTTTCGATGCCGTGCACCAGACGGACAAATTCGCGTGTTTTGCATAAAGACAGGCTTTGTTCGTTTTTCAGGAAGTAGGGAATGCCGTTTTGTTCGCACCATGCCTGCATGGGGTTGAGTGTGTCGTTGTTGCGGGCAAGGACGGCGATGCTGTTCCAAGAGATATCCGCCAAATTCCGCAAACGCTGTATTTCCGCAATGACGGCTTGGGATTGGATGTTGAAGCGTTTTCTCCGGTGGAACTCGGGGTGCAGGCGGATAACGAGGACGCGGCCTTGGCGTTCGGGGTCGGTTTTCGCCCAGCCGCCGCCGTCGGGGTCTTGCCGCCTTTCGGGATTGACGGCAATAGGGTGCAGGTTTTTCAGGCGGTCGGGCATTCCGCTTATCACGCAGTTGGCGGCGGTGATGATGTTTTGCGTGCTGCGGTAGTTGAAAGTCAGGAAATCGGGCGAATCCACGCCGTATTCCTCCTGAAAACGGCGGATGTATTCGTTGCTGCTGCCGTTGTAGGCAAAGATATTTTGGTCGTCGTCGCCGACTGCAAGAATGGTCAGCTTGTCTTCATCATCGCGTTTCCTGCCTGCCAGTGCGGAAACCAGCCTGTAATGCCGTTCGCTGATGTCTTGGTACTCGTCTACGAGGATATAGCGGAATCCCGACATGATGCGCTCGCGCGCTTCATCCCCGTCGACGCCGCTGATGCCATCTGAAAGCATGGCGGTGGCTTCTTCGCACCATTTTTCAAACTGTTCTTTGGTTTTCTGTTCCTCCTGTTCTCTGCTTTTGCTGTCGAAGCCTTTGCTGTCGAAACGTACGCCTAAAAGCCGCATTGCCATACCGTCGTAAGTCAGGACGGTAACGGCCCGGGCAAGGTTGCCGACCAGTCCGTGCAGGCGGCGTTTGACTTCCAGTGCGGCAAGCCGGGTAAAGGTCAGGACGATGATGGAGGATGCCGGAACGTGCTGGACACGCAGAAGATAGGCGACGCGGTGGACGATGATGCGCGTTTTGCCGGAACCGGGGCCGGCAAGCACCAGGCGGTTCCTGCCGCTCTGATCGGTAACGACGGCTTTTTGCACGCTGTTCAGACCGTCCGTGACGGCATGGAGGGTACCCGGAGAGACGGGTTCTTCTAATTCTTTCAGCCTTCCTGAGAACCATTTGTCCTTAAATGATTTTTCATCCGTTTTAAAATAGTCGGCGACCAGGTTTAAGGCTTCGGTGATGTTTTTGAGCGCGCGTTCCGCATATTCGCGCATGACGTGGATTTGGAAACGTTTTTCCCCGTAAAACGTTTCCAAGGGGCGGTAGTCAGATTTGAGGTATTGCCGTTTGGATTCCAGCGCGTTCCGGTTGGGGACGATGGTCATCGCGTGGCGCAGGATGGTAATGCCGTGGTTCAGTTTGATGATGCCCAGTTTGTGCATGAACAGCAGCGCCTGCTTGAGCAGGGTTTCGCGGCGGTTTGCCGGAATCTGTACCGACAATTGCATATCGTCGGCAAGCTGCTGCACCATTTCGCCGATTCCGGTTTCCACGACGACATCTTTCCGCCGGACACCCTCTGTCTTGCCGACGAGAAAGGACAGGATGCGGGCGCAGATGTTGCGGCGCAAAAGGGCGGTTTCCTGAATATCTTCCCAGCTGTCATTGTTTTTGAAGCGGATTTTCAGGCAGCCGTTGCCTAAGTCGCGGATTTCAAAGCTGCCGTTTTTATTGGATTTGAGTGCGGATTTGTCGTCCGCAAAAGACAGGATGAGTTGCTTGATTTCGGCGGGCGTGCTTTCCAGTCCCGAATCGTGCATTTCGTAGCAGACGGCATTGACGGCGAGATTTTGCCATATTCCTTGGTCGGCATCGGGAATTTCCGTTTTCAATATCTGCCAGAGTTTTTCTTCCCATCGGGTTATTTTTTCCAAAAGCCCCGACGACGGTTTGACATTATCGGTACGCAGGATGACGGTCATACGCGTATCGTTGGTCAATATGCCCATTTCTTCGAGGCTGTGCAGGTGTCCGCGCAATTCTTCCAAGCTGCATGCGGTCGCCTGTATCAGGTCGTCGGTACTGAGCGGCTTGTCATCCGGTGCGTTGAATACGATTTCGGCAATGGTTAGGTAGATTTCTTTGAGCCGTCGGGCGAACCGGCCTTTTTGAATCAGCTCTGAAGCCTGTTCCAGAGTCAGTTTGCCAGAGCGGGAGGGGAATATTTTGGTGCGGTTTTCTTTGCGGTCGAGCAGTTCGGCACGTTCCAGCCAGGAAATGGCGGTTTTGATTTTGGTGTCCGACTGGCGGTCGTCCCTGTCGAAGCTCATATATTCTTCGCTGTCTTTCAGAATCTCGCCGCCGGTGGCGATGACTTCGCCGCAACCGTCCTTGCCGTGTGCCGCCGCGTTGAGCATGCTGATTTTGCGCCATACCGTTTTGAGGTCGCGCAATTCTATTTGCGACATTTTACTGATGCCGAATTGGGTATCCACATCGCTTTTTTCATAAAGCAGGATGCATTTTGCCTCTGCACGGTCCCGTCCGGCGCGCCCGGCTTCTTGAAGGTAGTTTTCCAGCGAACCGGTGATTTCGGCATGAATGACCAGCCGTACATCAGGTTTGTCCACGCCCATGCCGAAGGCGTTGGTTGCGACGATGACGCGCAACCCGCCCTCGATAAAGCGGTTCTGTATGTCTGCTTTGGCATTGGTTTCCAGGCCTGCATGGAAGTATTCGCATGCCCAGCCTTGTTTTTGGAGGTATTCGTTATAGCCTTCCGCACTTTTGCGCCTGCCGACGAAAACGACTGCGCCGCCCCTTTGATGGTCGAGTTCTCGGTGGAGCAGTTCGTCGATTTTTTGTTTTTTGATGCCGTCTGAAGCTTCGAAAACTTCGTAAGACAGGTTGTCGCGCGCGTTGTCGCCGATAAATTGCCTAAATTCTATGCCGGCCTGCTCGCGGAAATTATCGGTAATGTCGGCAAGTACATCGGGTTTGGCGGTGGCGGTAAAGCAGCTTACCGGTGCGGTGCCGCCGTTTTTCCTGCCGTGTTCGGCGATGAATTTGACCGCATACAGGTAATCTGGTCGGAAATCGTGCCCCCATTTGGACAGGCAGTGCGCCTCATCGAATACCCAGCCGTTGATTTGACGTTGGGAAATGGCGGAAATGAAACTGTCGTTGCGGAACTGTTCGGGGGCGACCAGCAGGATGCCGATGTCGCCCAATGCGGTTTTGTCCAATATTTCGGCACGTTCGACCACTTCGACCAGGCCGTTGAGCATGGCGACGCAGGTAATGTTTTTTCTGAGCATTCCGTCCAGCTGGTCTTTCATTAGCGACTGTAGGGGCGAAATGACGACGGTCAGCCCGCCGTTACGGTAATAGCGGTTGAGTGCGGGAACTTGATAACACAGGGATTTTCCGCCGCCCGTGGGCAGGACTGCCAGCGTGTGCAGACCTTTCATCCCCGACTGCACAATGGCGCGCTGACCGCCTTTGAAACCTTTGAAATGGCGGAATTCGGACAGTTTGAAATAACGCTGCAACTGGGCTTCGGGATTGAGCATGTCGGCGCAGTAGTTGCAGTTGCTGTCGCCGCAGTCGTGATCGCGCAGTTCGGCAATCAGCCGCGCCGTTTCAGGAAAACGGCTCCGCACCCACGGGGCAAGCACGGAGTTGCCGCCGGAGACGTTTAGCCATGACAGGGCATAGGCAAGCGAAGGATAGATGTCGCGATTGCGGATGTCGGTTTTCATCAACTCTAAAAAACGCGTGCGGCAGACTTTCAAACGCCCTTTTCCTTCGTTGTCCTGCATCATCATCCAAATAATGCGTATCAATCGGTTGGTATCTGGGTGTTCGGTACGTTCGGCGAAGGAGATGCCGTCTGAAGAACGATACGGCAGACGCATATCGGACAATGCCGCCCACAGGGTAAATTCATCGGGTCTTTCGGTTTTGATTTTGCCGAATGCGGCACACTGGTCTTGAAAAAGCTGCCAACAGGCGCGGCAATCCGCCAACGGAGAGTTGAGTTCGGAAGAGATGATTTTGTAGTTTTTAATCAGGCGGTGGTACGGGTTTTGCGGAAAGGCGAGTGGCGACAGCTTCAGCGTATCGATAACGGGCAATGAAAGCCATGCCTGGTCGGGCGCGGCTTTTTTCAAATACAGCAGGTCATGTTCGAGGAAGTTGTGTCCCATCAGCCATTCCGCACCTTCCGCAAGGGGCTGCATTTCCGCCAATGCCTTCCTGAATCCTTCTTCATGGCGGAAGCTTCGTTCAAACCCGAGGTCAAGGTCGGGCCGGTATGCACCGATTTTGAAGACGGTATCGGTTTTGGGGTTAATTTCCAAGTCGATGATTAAAACGGCAGGTACGGCAAAATCCATGGTGGTCGGGATGCTAGCATAAAACGGTCAATATACCATAGTGTTGAGTCTTTATCCCTGATTTCGGAAGATGGCGGAGGGATGCGTCCGGACGTATGCGCATACCTTCAGACGGCATACTTGTTCGGAAGCCCGATAATTTTCGTGCGGTTGAAGTAGGCAGGCGAATTGGTTAAACTTGCGGGCATATTGTCTTTAGAGTGAACAAAATATGTCGAGCAAGAAGAAAAAAGCCGCTTCCGCACACCCCGTTATGGCGAAGAAAGCGCAGCAGACGGTTGTCGGCAGTCTCGCCTCCCATATGGCGGAACCTTCGGAAATATCGGACATCAAAAATTCATATGATGATTTGATGTACGAATCCGGCGCGTTCCCTCAAACAGCCATCAATAATTTGGAGGCACGCGCCCGCCTGATGGGTTTGCAGCCCGCGCCCGCCGCCAATGCCAAGGTCTTGGAGCTGGGCTGTTCGATGGGCGGCAATATCATCACGCAGGCACTTTATTACCCGGATGCGGAATTTACCGGTATCGACTTGTCCGGCAGGCAGGTTGCGCAGGGCAACGCCATCATTGAAAAAATGGGCTTGAAAAATGTTCGCCTGGAAGAAAAAGATATTTTGACCATCGATGAATCATTCGGGAAGTTCGACTATATCATCGTCCACGGCATTTGGTCGTGGGTGCCTGACGCAGTTAAAGACAAAATCTTTTCGATTTGCCGGAACAACCTGACCGAACACGGCATTGCCTATATTTCATACAATGTTTACCCCGGCTGGAAACGGCAGGAGCAGTTGCGCGAAATTATGTACTTTGCCGGCAGGGATGTGCTTGAAGAAACCTTGGAAGCACGGACGCGGAAAGGCTTGGACGCGCTCAAGGCGCTGGCGGAAATTTTGGAAAACGACAAGGGCTTGGGCGGCGGCGGCAAACTTCCGGCGATTCAAAAAATATTGAATCATAATTTTTATTACATCGCACACGAATATATGGAGGCGTTTAACGACCCGATTTACGTCAACGGCTTCATTGAATGGGCAAACCGCCACCGGCTGGCGTATATCGGGGATACCGATTTGCACGTGTCTTTTGTTTCTTGGATGGCGGAGCATACGCGGGAGCGGATTCTGGCGTTGGCCGGGGGCGATTATATTGCCAAGGAATTTTATAGCGATATTTTATCCGACCGCCAATTCCGTCGTTCGCTTTTATGCCGTGAGGAAGTCGGGGATGCTGTCAGGCGTGATGAGTCAGTTGCTGTCGAAGTGATAGAAAGTTTGAATTTCCGCCCGGCAAGAGGGGAAAGGATTGATTTTGATGAAAACGATACTCTGCTTTCGGGCATACGCGATGTGATGAAAACCGGAGAGCCGTTTAAAACGGAAGATGTTGCAGCAAATCTTGCCCGCCGGTTTCCCGGTTTGGAATTCGACCGCATGAAAATCAATTCCCAGCTTTTATTGCAAACCATTCTCGGGCGTTTTTCTGTTTCATCAGACAATGCGGGCAAACAATTTTTCGAAGACCATAAAACCTACGTACCTGCACGCTTTACAGACTATGTTGCCGCCTTTGTGGAACACGGTGCGGAAGCGTTTGTCCGGCCTGCCAACCGTTACAACGAAAGCACGCCCTCGTTCGGATACGGGCACTTGTACATTATGCGGCAATTGTCGCAGCCGACGACCAAACAGGCGGTGATAGATGCGGTTGCCGAAAACTTGAACATCGTCAGCACCACGCCCGACGGTTTGACATTCCATCCGCCTGCCGAAGTGTATGTGGAAGAAATATTGGCAGACTTGGCAGACAGGCATTTTCTCGTTTCGGCGGATTGACGGGCAAGTCCCGGCGGCAATCCGTCCGATATATTTTCAGACAGGAAAGACACACACTGCGAAAAGCGGTACGCGACACATATGAACCAGACATTTACCTTGCCCGATACGCGCCCGTATCCCCAAAATCCGATTAAAAACCACCTGCTGCTCAATGCCTACCAGTTGGCGCACAATTCCTCACAGGCTTCGCGCAAACTCTCGTCCGGCCAACTTCAAACCGAAATCAGGGGGATGCTTGAGCAAAACCACTATATCAACCTTTCCCTCGCGCTGACGATGTCGCCCGATGCCGGAACTTATGCCGCGCTGCTTTCCAGTGTGAACGCGGTACTCGATTGCGAGAAAGAAGGCGAAGTGCAGTGGTTCGCCCTGCCGGTCGTGCTGGTGTCCGGCTGCAAGAAAGAACGGGCAATCGAGATGAAGCTGCCGACGGAGGCATTGTTTGCCTGTTTGCAAAACTATCCGCAGCTGCGCGCGTTGACGCAAGAGACACAATGGCTGCCTTATCTTGTGCATTCTTCCGATTTGAGTGCCGTTACCCCCGATATATGGTGGCGCGCAAAACAGAACGAAGAGGCGGCTGCCAGACATTTGCGCAGTTTTGAGGAACGTCCGCTCGTCATGCCTGAAGGACAATCTGTCCATGTGGTCTATGCGCTGGGTTTCGGCAGCGGCAAGGTTCAGACGGCATTGGGTCAGAACCTTCTTCAGGCAGGCCTGCCCTTAATGCAGGTATGGCAGGAAAATCTTGCATCGGAAGGCGTTACACTGTTTGCCAATCCGCTTTCCCCGGATTCTCCGGTACGCGCGCTTTCAGACGGCAGCCACACGCGCCAACGTATGGCGATGGATGTTTTTGCGGCAAACGCGATACGCGCCGTGCGGATGCAGAGTCCGCGCGTCGGCGTAGTCGTTGCTGCAAAGGCGGGCGGACAGGTTTTATTCGGATTTAATGCGACCGACGGCGCGTTTGAAGTCGTGCCGCAGGTGTTTTCGTGGCAGCTTTCCTTTACCGACAACATCGCCGTTGTTCAGCAAAATTTTTTGGATTTAATGGCAGAATGCCGCGTGGAACACGTTTACCTGCTGCATAATGCCTTGGGCGAACAGGAAAACATCCCGAGCTATGCGGAAGCGTTGAAACGGGAAGGGCACAATCCGTTTTTCAGTACACAATACGATTGACCTGCCGATGCAGTCTGAAAGGGTTTCCGCTTCAGACGGCATCGCGTTGGAACAGGGCGTAGATATGAGAAAACCGAAAATCCTTTTTGTCTGCCTCGGCAACATCTGCCGTTCGCCGATGGCGGAATACATTTTGCGCCGCCGTGCCGCCGAAGCGGGCATTCCCCTTGAAACGGACAGCGCGGGGACATCGGGCTGGCACGACGGCGAAGATATGCACCGCGAGACGGCGAAAATATTGAAAAAACACGGTATCGATGCTTCAGGCTTTACCAGCCGCAAAATACGGAAAAGCGATGCGGCGGCGTTTGACTACATCATCGCGATGGACGGCAATAATTTGTCCGAATTGGAAAAAACCTTCGGCAGGCAGCCGGAAAAAATATTCAAACTGACCGACCTGATACCCGAAAGCGGTTACGACCATGTCCCCGATCCGTGGTACACGGGCGATTTTGAAGAAACATACAGGCTTGCGGATGCGGGCTGTCGGGCATTGTTGGAAAAGATTTCCAAATAAAGTAATTGAATACAAACACAAATATATAGTGGATTAACAAAAACCAGTACAGCGTTGCCTCGCCTTAGCTCAAAGAGAACGATTCTCTAAGGTGCTGAAGCACCAAGTGAATCGGTTCCGTACTATTTGTACTGTCTGCGGCTTCGTCGCCTTGTCCTGATTTTTGTTAATCCACTATAAAACCGCCTCCTGCCGTATCGGTCGTTCAGACGGCATAAACAGGAAATTTATGAAAACAAACTTCAAACAGAAAATCATCGATCAGGCACGCAGCGAAGGCTTGCAGGTAACCGCTTTGCGCGAGCAGGTATTGGATATTGTCTTGCAGCAAAGCGGCGTGATTAAAGCCTACAACGTCTTGTCGCAGATGCAGCAGCAAAGCGAGGGCGCGGTTGCGCCGCCTACCGCCTACCGCGCCCTTGATTTTTGGGCGGAGCAGGGCGTTTTGCACAAAGTGGCGGCGGTCAACGGCTATATTTTGTGCAGCCACGCGCAGCACGAGTGCAACGACCATTGCCACGACCACGAAGAAGCCGAAGCGCACCACAGCGCGTTTATTTTGGTCTGCACCGAATGCGGCACGGCGGACGAGCAAACCCTCAGCCACGAGTGGGCGGCACTGCGCGCAGGCGTTGCCGAAAGCGGCTTTGCGCTGAAAGAAGAACACGTTGTTTTAACCGGAATCTGTAAAAAATGTCAGAAATGAAAAAAACCAAAGTCCACCTGATTTCAGGTTTTCTGGGAACAGGCAAAACCACCGCGCTTAAAAGCCTGATGGCGCAAAAAGAGCCGAACGAAAAATGGGTCATCATCGTCAACGAGTTCGGCGAAATCGGTATTGACGGCGCGGTATTGAGCGACAACGGCATCCCTGTGGCAGAAATCGCCGGCGGCTGTTTGTGTTGCACCGCAGGCCCGCAAATGGGCGTAACCGTGCAGAAAATGCTGCGCGACGCCAAGCCCGACCGCCTGATGATTGAAGCAAGCGGACTGGCGCACGCAGCCAGCGTCATCGACGAATTGAAAGCCAAACCGCTGGACAGCCTTTTGGAAATCGGCGCCGTCTTTACCGTCGTCGATCCGCGCCAGTTCGTCAACCCCGATTACGCGCAGCAGGCGTTGTATAAAGACCAAATCGGCATCTGCGACGTATTGGTCGCCAGCAAAACCGATTTATGCACACCCGAACAGCTTGCTGAATTTCACGACAAAGCGGCAAAACTGTTCCCGCCCAAAGCCAAAGTGGTTGAAGTCCAAAACGCACAACTCGACATCCGGTGGCTCGATATTCCCGTCATCGAAAAATCACGCTACCGCCTCAAAGCCCTGCCGGACAACACGATGGGCTTCCAATCGCAAGGTTTCACATTCCCCGCCGGACGCGATTTCGACGGCGAAAAATTGACCAACTTCTTCAACGACCTGCCCAAAATGACCGAAGGACTCGTCCGCGCCAAAGGCGTGTTTCAAGTATTGGGAACGTGGGTGTGGCTCAACTGGGTGGACGGGCAATGGGGCGCGAACCAAGTGTCTTGGCGGCGCGATTCGCGTTTTGAATTGATTGCCAAATCGTTTGATGCGGATTTAATCGAACAAAAGCTCAAAGACGCATTGGAATAGCGTTCACGCGCTTCAGACGGCATAGGAAATGAAAATGCCGTCTGAAAGCTTTAGGAGGACGGGATGAAACCCAAATTCAAAACCGTTTTAACCGCGCTGCTTTTGGCGGCTTCCCTGCCGTCTATGGCGGCAACTCATGTTTTGATGGAAACTGATATGGGCAATATCCGTTTGGTTTTGGACGAATCCAAAGCACCCAAAACCGTTGCCAATTTCGTGCGTTATGCCCGAAAAGGCTTTTACGACAATACGATTTTTCACCGCGTTATCGACGGTTTTGTTATCCAGGGCGGCGGATTTACCGAAGACTTGGTACAAAAGGCAACCGATAAGGCCGTTGCCAACGAATCCGGCAACGGCTTGAAAAACACCGCCGGTACCATCGCTATGGCGCGGACGGCCGATCCGGATTCCGCCACCAGCCAATTCTTTATCAATTTGGCGGACAATGATTCACTCAACTACAAAAACGGACAATACGGCTACACCGTTTTCGGCAGGGTCGAAAGCGGAATGGACACCGTTTCCAAAATCGCCCGCGTCAAAACCGCCACGCGCGGCCTTTACCAAAACGTACCCGTACAGCCCGTCAAAATCCGCCGCGTTGTTGTCGAGTAATATAACGGGAAACCTTCAGAAAGCTGAAACGGAAAAAGCAGGCGTTTGGGGTTGAAAAGCGTCTGCTTCGGGATTTTATAGTGGATTAAATTTAAACCAGTACGGCGTTGCCTCGCCTTGCCGTACTATCTGTACTGTCTGCGGCTTCGTCGCCTTGTCCTGATTTAAATTTAATCCACTATAAAATGCCGTCTGAAACGCCAAACGGGCTTCAGACGGCATTTTTGACGGCGGAGGTTTACGCGCCGCAGGTTTTCGGCTTGTTCGCCAGAATGTTGATGACTTTGCGTTCGGCTTTTTGCGGCGCGATTTTGATTTCGCTTTCGTCTTCTTCGCTGCCGTCTGAAAAACGTTCGGGCATTTTTTCGCTGTCAAACGCCAAATCGCCGCCGTGTTTCAGGGTTTGACCGCGTTCCAATCCGGCAAAGTCAAAGAGTTCGGTATCGGCAAGGTGGGAAGGGACGATGTTTTGCAGGGCGGAGAACATCGATTCGATACGGCCGGGGAAGCGTTTGTCCCAATCGCGCAGCATGTCGCCGATGACTTGGCGTTGCAGATTGGGCTGCGAGCCGCAGAGGTTGCACGGGATAATCGGGAACTGTTTCAATTCGGCGTATTTGATTAAGTCTTTTTCTTTCACATACGCTAGTGGGCGGATGACGATGTGTTCGCCGTTGTCGCTAACCAGTTTGGGCGGCATGGCTTTGAGTTTGCCGCCGTAGAACATATTCAGGAACATGGTGGCAAGGATGTCATCGCGGTGGTGTCCCAAGGCGATTTTGGTGCAGCCCAATTCTTTTGCGGTGCGGTAGAGGATGCCGCGGCGCAGGCGGCTGCACAGCGAACAAGTCGTTTTGCCTTCGTCCAACACGCGTTTGACGGTGGAGTAGGTGTCTTCTTCAACGATTTTGTAGGGAACGCCAATGCTTTCGAGATAGGTCGGCAGCACTTCTTCGGGGAAGCCCGGCTGCTTTTGGTCGAGATTGACGGCAACCAGCTCGAAATCAATCGGCGCACTAGCTTGAAGCTGGCGCAGAATGTCTAATAGGGCGTAGCTGTCTTTGCCGCCGGAGAGGCAGACCATGATTTTGTCGCCCGGCTCGATCATGTTGAAATCGTTAATGGCGTCGCCGACGGCGTGGCGCAGGCGTTTGCTGAGTTTGTTGTTTTCCAGTTCTTGTTTGGTTTTTTTGGACATGGCGGTGGTTTGAAAAATTAGGGATGCGGCATTGTAACCGAAAACAGGGGAGGTTTTAAAATGCCGTCTGAAAAAGGTTCAGACGGCATTAGAGGGATTATTCTGCATTTTCGGTTTTTTTGAGTGTATTATTTCAGCCCTTTAAGTCGTTGATTCTAGGTTGATATGATCTCAATATACTCTTTGTATTCTAAGGGGATAGGTAG
>NZ_CAUIZY010000006.1:0-146499 GCF_962747855.1 Neisseria blantyrii | reverse complement strand
ATAGTACGGAACCGATTCACTTGGTGCTTCAGCACCTTAGAGAATCGTTCTCTTTGAGCTGAGGCGAGGCAACGCCGTACTGGTTTTGTTAATCCACTATAAACTGCCCTCCTGTGAGTGGCGGGGCAGGGAATCTGTGTGCGGATTATGCCATAAAACGGTGCCTGCCCCAATCGCGGGCGCGTCCGGAGATTGGAAATCCTGCTTAAAAAATGTACAATGGCGCACTTTTTTGAAACGCGGGCCCATTATGCACATCGGCGGCTATTTTATCGACAACCCCATCGCACTTGCGCCGATGGCAGGCATTACCGACAAACCCTTCCGCCGACTTTGCCGAGATTTTGGCGCAGGTTGGGCGGTGTGCGAAATGCTGGCCAGCGACCCGACGCTCAGAAATACTAGAAAAACCCTGCAACGCAGCGATTTTGCCGATGAAGGCGGCATCGTTGCCGTGCAGATTGCCGGCAGCGATCCGCAGCAGATGGCGGATGCGGCGCGTTACAACGTCGGACTCGGGGCACAGGTCATCGACATCAATATGGGCTGTCCCGCTAAAAAAGTCTGCAACGTCCAAGCCGGCAGCGCGCTGATGCAGGACGAGCCGCTGGTTGCCGCCATTTTGGAAGCGGTGGTCAAGGCGGCAGGCGTTCCCGTTACCCTCAAAACCCGTTTGGGTTGGCACGACGACCACAAAAACCTGCCTGCCGTCGCCCGAATCGCCGAAGATTGCGGCATCGCCGCCCTTGCCGTCCACGGACGTACGCGCACGCAAATGTACAAAGGCGAAGCGGCTTACGACCTGATTGCCGAAACCAAATGCCGTCTGAACATCCCGGTCTGGGTCAACGGCGACATTACTTCGCCGCAAAAAGCCCAAGCCGTCCTCAAACAAACCGCCGCAGACGGCATCATGATAGGGCGCGGTGCGCAAGGCAGGCCGTGGTTCTTCCGTGATTTGAAACATTACGCCGAACACGGTGTTTTGCCGCCTGCTTTGAGTTTGGCAGAATGTACCGCCGCCATTTTGAACCACATCCGAGCCATGCACGCGTTTTACGGTGACACTGCCGGTGTGCGCATCGCACGCAAACACATAGGCTGGTACATCGGCGAGATGCCCGACGGCGAACAGACACGTCGTGAAATCAACTACTTGGACAGTGCGGCGGCGCAATACGACATGCTTGCAGGTTATCTTGAAAAACTTGCTGAAAAAACCGACAGTTGGGCGTGTGCCTACCGCCCAAATGCCTTCTGAACACTTGATTATCCTTTGAAAGTGCAATCATGCCCCATACCCTTCCCGATATTTCTCAATGCATCAGACAAAATTTAGAACAATATTTCAAAGACCTGAAAGGAACCGAACCTTGCGGCGTGTACGATATGGTATTGCATCAGGTGGAAAAACCGCTGCTGGTGTGTGTGATGGAGCAATGCGGCGGTAATCAGTCCAAAGCTTCCGTCATGTTGGGGCTGAACCGTAATACCTTGCGTAAAAAACTGATTCAACACGGTTTGTTGTGAATATGGCTGCAACCGTCCGTATCTTAGGCATCGACCCGGGCAGCCGCGTAACGGGTTTCGGTGTCATCGATGTTAGGGGGCGGGATCATTTTTACGTTGCCTCAGGCTGCATCAAAACGCCCGCCAATGCCGCACTGGCAGACAGGATTGCCGTGATTGTGCGGCACATCGGCGAAATCGTTGCCGTTTACAAGCCGCAACAGGCGGCGGTGGAACAGGTGTTCGTCAACGTCAACCCTGCATCGACGCTGATGCTCGGTCAGGCGCGGGGCGCGGCATTGGCGGCATTGGTCAGCCATAAGCTGCCCGTTTCGGAATACACTGCCTTGCAGGTCAAACAGGCGGTAGTCGGCAAGGGTAAGGCGGCAAAAGAACAGGTGCAGCATATGGTGGTGCAGATGCTGGGGCTTTCGGGAACGCCGCAGGCGGATGCGGCGGACGGTCTTGCCGTCGCGCTGACCCACGCCTTACGCAACCACGGGCTTGCCGCCAAACTCAATCCTTCGGGGATGCAGGTCAAGCGCGGAAGGTTTCAATAGTTTCAGACGGCATTTGTATTTTGCCGTCTGAAAAGAAAATGTGTATCGAGATGAAATTTATATTTTTTGTACTGTATGTTTTGCAGTTTCTGCCGTTTGCGCTGCTGCACAAGATTGCCGACCTGACGGGTTCGCTTGCCTACCTTCTGGTCAAACCGCGCCGCCGTATCGGAGAAATCAATTTGGCGAAGTGTTTTCCCGAATGGAGTGAGGAAAAGCGTAAAACCGTATTGAAGCAGCATTTCAAACATATGGCGAAACTGATGCTCGAATACGGCTTATATTGGTACGCGCCTGCCAAACGCCTGAAATCGCTGGTGCGCTACCGCAATAAGCATTATTTGGACGATGCGCTGGCGGCGGGGGAAAAAGTCATCATTCTGTATCCGCACTTCACCGCTTTTGAAATGGCGGTGTACGCGCTTAATCAGGATGTCCCGCTGATCAGTATGTATTCCCATCAAAAAAACAAGATATTGGACGAACAGATTTTGAAAGGCCGAAACCGCTATCACAACGTCTTCCTCATCGGGCGCACCGAAGGGCTGCGCGCCCTCGTCAAACAGTTCCGCAAAAGCAGCGCGCCGTTCCTGTATCTGCCCGATCAGGATTTCGGACGCAACGATTCGGTTTTTGTGGATTTTTTCGGCATTCAGACGGCAACGATTACCGGCTTGAGCCGCATTGCCGCGCTTGCAAATGCAAAAGTGATACCCGCCATCCCCGTCCGCGAGGCGGACAATACGGTTACATTGCAATTCTACCCCGCTTGGAAATCCTTTCCGGGTGAAGACGCGCAAGCCGACGCGCAACGTATGAACCGCTTTATCGAAGAACGCGTGCGCGAACATCCCGAGCAGTATTTTTGGCTGCACAAGCGTTTCAAAACCCGTCCGGAAGGCAGCCCCGATTTTTACTGACTACATAAAATTACAAAACAAATCAGGCGTTTCAAGTCGAAATTCCTGATTGTTTTTGGAAATTTGAAATCCGGGTCGTGCAAACAGGATTTGCCGGACGGTTTTAACGGTTCAGTTGTTTGTAAAAACAACGCTTTTTAAAATTGACAAAAAACCAAAATCAGGTTTTAGGGCTTATTCCGCGAACAAAGGGGGCGGATGCCGAAAATCCGATTAATATATTAAAATTAAATTTGTTTAAAAACATAAGGTTGTAAACAAGTATCTCATATAAGCCTTTTTCATTAAACAGATATTCAGATATTTTGTGCCAAAAATTTACATAATATTTAAATTAATATCAAGTTATAAAAATATATAGAATTTTATTTTGTTTATTTATAATTTTAAGCAATAATCTAAATCAGGTATTTTGATTCCCCTGTTTTAAAAAATACTTGGCAAGGTGTAAAAAAAGGCGTACATTCCGCTACACAGAATTACAGACGCAGCGGAGCAATGCCGTCTGAAAGGATTTTCCGGTCAGTCTTGCGATTGGTTGGAGTTTCATCGGAAACGGTGAAACGAAAGTTTGCCGGCGTAGAGTTGAGCTACGCGGGTAAAGCCGCAGGCGAAAGCTTGTATTGTTTGTGAAGCGTAAATCTCTGATTTGAGGTATTGGGGCAATCCTGTGGGGGGTTGCCTCTTTTTTTATCCGCCTTTTAATGACACAATAGGCGCAAGTCTGTTTTTGAATGCAAGGTACTGCCATGAATACGATTTTGGCTTTCGATATTGAAACCGTACCCGATGTGCAGGGTATCCGTACGCTGTATGACTTGCCGTCTTCCCTGCCGGACGACGAAGTGGTGCTGTTCGCGCAGCAGAAACGCCGCGCACAGACCGGCGGCGATTTTATGCAGCACCACCTCCATCAGGTTGTGGCGGTTTCCTGCTGTATGCGCTGGGGTCAGGACAAGGTTCACGTCGGCACAATCGGCGAGATGGACGATGGCGAAGAAGTTGTGATTGCCAAGTTTTTTGAATTGATTGAAAAACATACGCCGCAACTGGTCAGCTGGAACGGCGGCGGTTTCGACCTGCCCGTACTGCATTACCGCTCCCTGATATACGGCATCAACGCCGCGCGCTATTGGGATATGGGCGACGGCGATTTCGGCGACAGCCGCGATTTCAAGTGGAACAACTACATCAGCCGCTACCACCAACGCCACTGCGATTTGATGGATTTGCTCGCGCTTTACCAGCCGAGGGCGAATGTGCCGCTGGACGATATGGCGAAACTGTGCGGTTTCCCGGGCAAGCTGGGTATGGACGGCAGCAAGGTGTGGGATGCGTTCCACGCGGGCAGGCTGAAGGAAATCCGCAATTATTGCGAAACCGATGCCGTGAATACGTATTTGATGTATCTGCGTTTCTGTCTGGTCAGCGGAAGATTCGACGCGGACGAATACGAAATGGAAATCAAGCGGATCAGAAACTATCTCTCCGCCCAAACAGAAGACAAACCGCATTGGGCAGAATTTATCCAAGCGTGGAAATAGAAACCTGCTGCCCGAAGGCGGTACGCTTGTGCCGCCGTTTCGGTTCAGACGGCATATGGTGGATTAAATTCAAACCGGTACAGCCTTGCCTCTCCTTGCCTTACTATCTGTACTGTCTGCGGCTTCGTCGCCTTGTCCTGATTTTTGTTAATCCGCTTTAAAAGCTGTATCCGTGCCGTCTGAAGCCTTTTCCAGTCAAACCAAACAATATTGAAAGAAAAAAATGAGCAAAACCGTCCGTTATCTGAAAGATTACCAAACGCCTGCCTACCGCATTCTCGAAACCGACCTGCATTTCGATATTGCCGAACCGCAAACCGTCGTGAAATCCCGTTTGACGGTCGAGCCACAGAGGATAGGAGAGCCGCTGGTGTTGGACGGTTCGGCGAAACTTTTGTCCGTCAAAATCAACGGGGCGGCGGCGGATTATGTATTGGAAGGCGAGACGCTGACGATTACGGGCGTGCCGTCCGAACGCTTCACCGTCGAAGTGGAAACCGAAATCCTGCCGGCGGAAAACAAATCGCTGATGGGGCTGTATGCTTCCGGCGGCAATTTGTTTACCCAGTGCGAGCCGGAGGGCTTCCGCAAAATCACGTTCTACATCGACCGTCCGGATGTCATGTCCAAGTTCACGACCACCATTGTTGCGGACAAAAAACGCTATCCCGTTTTGCTCTCCAACGGCAACAAAATCGACGGCGGCGAGTTTTCAGACGACCGCCATTGGGTGAAATGGGAAGACCCGTTTGCCAAACCGAGTTATCTGTTTGCTTTGGTCGCGGGCGATTTGGCGGTAACGGAAGACTATTTCACCACCATGAGCGGCAGAAACGTCAAAATCGAGTTTTACACCACTGAAGCGGACAAGCCCAAGGTCGGCTTTGCCGTAGAATCCTTGAAAAACGCGATGAAATGGGACGAAACACGTTTCGGTTTGGAATACGACTTGGATATTTTCATGGTCGTCGCCGTGGGCGATTTCAATATGGGTGCGATGGAAAACAAGGGTTTGAACATCTTTAACACCAAGTTCGTCCTCGTCGACAGCCGCACCGCCACCGATACCGATTTTGAAGGCATCGAATCCGTGGTCGGACACGAATATTTTCACAACTGGACGGGCAACCGCGTTACCTGCCGCGACTGGTTCCAGCTTTCGCTGAAAGAAGGGCTGACCGTGTTCCGAGACCAAGAATTTTCCGGCGACCGCGCCAGCCGCGCCTTGCGCCGCATCGAAAACATCCGCTTGCTGCGCCAGCATCAGTTCCCTGAAGACGCGGGTCCGACCGCGCATCCGGTGCGCCCCGCCAGCTATGAGGAGATGAACAATTTCTACACCATGACCGTTTATGAAAAAGGCGCGGAAGTGGTGCGTATGTATCACACCCTGCTCGGCGAAGAGGGCTTCCAAAAAGGCATGAAGCTCTATTTCCAACGCCACGACGGCCAGGCCGTGACCTGCGACGATTTCCGCGCGGCGATGGCGGACGCGAACGGCATCAATCTCGACCAGTTCGCCTTGTGGTACAGTCAGGCAGGCACGCCCGTTTTGGAAGCGGAAGGTCGTCTGAAAAACAATATTTTCGAGTTGACCATTAAACAAACCGTGCCGCCCACGCCCGATATGGCGGATAAACAGCCGATGATGATTCCCGTCAAAATCGGGCTGCTGAACCGCAACGGTGAAGCGGTGGCATTCGATTATCAGGGCAAACGCGCGACCGAAGCCGTGTTGCTGCTGACCGAAGCCGAACAGACCTTCCCGCTCGAAGGCGTAACCGAAGCCGTCGTTCCCTCACTGCTGCGCGGGTTCAGCGCGCCAGTGCATCTGAACTATCCGTACAGCGACGATGACCTGCTGCTCCTGCTCGCCCACGACAGCGACGCCTTCACGCGCTGGGAAGCCGCCCAAACGCTCTACCGCCGCGCCGTCGCCACCAACCTTGCCGCGCTTTCAGACGGTGTTGAGCTGCCGAAACACGAAAAACTGCTTGCCGCCGTCGAAAAAGTCATTTCAGACGACCTCTTGGACAACGCCTTCAAAGCCCTGCTTTTGGGCGTGCCGTCTGAAGCCGAATTGTGGGACGGCGCGGAAAACATCGACCCACTGCGCTACCATCAGGCGCGCGAAGCCTTGTTGGATACACTTGCCGTCCACTTCCTGCCGAAATGGCACGAATTGAACCGTCAGGCGGCGAAGCAGGAAAACCAAAGCTACGAATACAGCCCCGAAGCCGCCGGTTGGCGCACGCTGCGCAACGTCTGCCGCGCCTTTGTCCTGCGCGCCGACCCCGCGCACATCGAAACCGTTGCCGAGAAATACGGCGAAATGGCGCAAAACATGACCCACGAATGGGGCATACTGTCCGCCGTAAACGGTAACGAAAGCGATACGCGCAACCGCCTGCTGGCGCAGTTTGCCGACAAGTTTTCAGACGACGCGCTGGTGATGGACAAATATTTCGCCCTCGTCGGCTTAAGCCGCCGCAGCGACGCCCTGCAACAGGTTCAAACCGCCTTGCAGCATCCGAAATTCAGTCTTGAAAACCCCAACAAAGCCCGATCGCTTATTGGCAGCTTCAGCCGCAACGTCCCGCATTTTCACGCAGAAAACGGCAGCGGTTACCGCTTCATCGCCGACAAAGTCATCGAAATCGACCGCTTCAACCCGCAGGTCGCCGCCCGTTTAGTGCAGGCGTTCAACCTCTGCAGCAAGCTCGAGCCGCACCGCAAAAACTTGGTGAAACAAGAATTGCAGCGCATTCGGGCGCAGAAAGGATTGTCGAAAGACGTGGGCGAAATTGTCGGCAAGATTTTGGATTGAGGCCGTCAAACAGAAAAACAATGCCGTCTGAAAGCCCTTGCGCTTTTCAGACGGCATTTTCGTGTAAGGCGGCGGCAGCTTTTGCCCAAATTGGCAGCAGCTTTTGCACCGCCGCAGCGTAGAAAATTGTATAAGCTTTTGCACAAATTTATCCCCGTTTAATGGCCTGTTAAACGGGGATTATCTTATGTCTTTAAAAGTAGTATGCCGCCCGCTGTCAGAACTTATAAATCAGGTGGTCGTCGTAGCTTGAATTGCGGTTGATGGTGCTGCTCACTGTCAGAGTTTGGCTGCCTGCAAAACGCTCCCATCCGGGCAGGCGCAGTTCGGCCACGAGGTCGAGATAGGCGGGCAGTTCGCTGCGGGTGCTGCTGAAAAAGATAAAGGGTGGGCGCACCATTGCCATCAGGCGCAAGAACTCTACCATGCCGAAGTAGGCTGCCTTGCGGTAGTTGCCCTGCTGGGTGCAGACGTAGGGCGGGTCGAGTACCAATAACGTGCGCGGGTTGCCGATATGTTGTGGTAGCAGCTCGCGGTAGGATTGGCCGACTATCTCCACGCCTTGCAGGTAGTCTTGTGCCTCGGGGTAGTCGCTGAGGCTGATGCAGTTGTACATGGTTTTGCGGCATAGCTCGTCCAAATCGGCGGCGGTGTTGCCGCTGAACAGCAACCATGAAACCAAGCAGTCGAGGTCGATATAGCCGCCGAAGCTGCGGATGGCAGCCACGATGGCGGCCTTAATTGCCTGCGGCACCGGTTTGCTGCGTGGAACGGGGACCAGCAGCCCGGCAAGCAGGTGGCGCAGGCGATTGATGTCAGGAATGTGTTGCAGGCGTGCGCTGTAGCCGTCGTAGTCGTTATAAATAACGCGGGCGGCCGGTTTGCATTGTTTGGCGGTATGCGATAAGAGGCCGGAACCCCCGAAAGCGTCTAAGATTGTCCAATCCTCCCCGTCACCGGGGATATGGTCGTTTAACACCTGTTTAAACAGCTTTAAAAAGTTACGTTTTTGGCCGGTGAACGGCAGGGGTGCTTTGCGGTACATAAGTGCCTTTCTGCGTAGTGTTCGCAATTTCGGCACTCGGGGCGCTCAGGGTTGTTAAAAAACCAAATTGGTTGACCGCTTTGCAGCGCGGGCATTTGATTTCCAGCTCACCCTCGCCTTTGGCCAACAGCTTATTACAGTTTTTGCAACGATATTGCATTTTTGCAGCTCCCACATTACCAGTATGTTAGAATCCGCCCACCTCTAGAGGTGGCGGCCTTGGGTCATGCAGGCCTGGTCTGCGTGGCTGGCGCGGTTTGGTGGGCAAACACCGGCCGCGCCGCCGTCTTACTTATTGCGTATACCCGCCCCTGTGGCGGGTATTTTCATGCCTCCTCCTTATATAGGGCGCGCACGATGGCAGCGAGGTCGTTGGGCGACCAGCGCCAGCCGTCGGGCAGCTCCAATGCGGCGGCGCACCACTCGGAGCAGAACCAGCGGCGGCGGTTTTGCGGCAGCCCGAAGGCAATGCCCAATGCGCCCCTCAGGTCGTAGCCTTGGCCCTCGGTGGCCACCCACACCCGCTGCAGCTGCTCGTGTGCCTCCGGGGTGGAGGGCAACGGAATCAAATCCCATTTAGCCGCCGGCAGCGGCATCACTTTGCGGCGCACGCCTTTATCGCGGATGCTGGCGGAGTAGCAGGTATAAACCGATGCCTGCGGATGCTCGCGCACCGCAATCTCAGCGTGGCTGTATTGGCCGCGGGTGAGTATACGGGTCAGCCAGTCGGTGGCTCGGGCACACCATACGCGCCAGCCGCTGCCGTCGCGGCGGCCTTTATAGAGGGCTAGATAAATGGGTTGCATGTTCATTCGATAGTCCTCCCAACCCCTGCTGCAGCTGCTAACGACATCGTGGATTGCGTGTAGTAGTTGGCTGTCCAGCCCTTGCTGTAGTCGTATTCAAGCGGCTTATCAGCTTTGAGCATCGTCAGACGATGGTGTTCCGCATTGTGGAAATCAGCCGTCTCATCATTTACCATTTGCATAACAATTTCGTCAAACAAGGCCTTGGTACACTTTTCCTTGGGAAGGAAAGTGTTGTCCATCGTTTTCCATGGTTCTTTCAGCGGAAACGCCTCATCCGGCAGAGTGCGCAAAGTCAGGTATTGCAGGCGGGTGGCGTCATCGGTTTGAAACCATTTGCCTACGGACTTGATATAAACCCCATGCCGCAGGTTGTCGTAACGCTTGGCCTTGATGCGCTCCCACATCTCATCCTGCTGTTCGGCTTTGAGCCGGGCGGCAACGTCCGGAGGCAATACCCAAGCCTTCGCTTTGGCATCCCATGTTTGATGCACGTTTTCACGCGGGGTAAAGGTCAGTTCGTCAGGCAGTTCACCCACCTGTTCAACCTGCACCTCCGCGCCGTCATCGGTGCGGTAGGCGGTTTTGCCGCGATGGTCGGGCAGGTATTGCCATTCGGCCCTTTCGGGTAGCCAGCGGGCGGCGAAGCCTGCGCGGGTTTCGGGCGGCTGGGTGTCCACGCAGCCGGCCGGCAGCAGGTAGCCGCCGTCTGCGGCCAGCGGATCGAGGTCGGCCACGGTTTGGTGCAGGTAGAGGTTGTCGGCATCCAACTGGCAGACGGGCTTGGTTGGCGGGTATTGGTTTTCGCTCATGATTTATCCTTTCAGACGACCTTAAATTTTGATACAAGCCAACAATGCGATGTTGCGAGGGCGATTTTCGGGCGCGGTTGGGACGACGCTGGAGGCGTCGAAAGTGATGGCGCGCGGAATATTGTCATTTCCGCCGCCGCCTTCGCTTGTCCACTGTTTCCATGATTTTTCCACGCCAAACGCGCCCGTCGGCTCGATGTAGTCGAACAGTTGCAGTGCGCTGTTTTTTCCGCTGTCAATTTTGCCGGTAATATTCCGGATGGCATCGCCTTGCGCACTGCCCAGTGTACGCCCGCTGTCGATGCCGCGGCCGTCGTCCCAGCCGCGCACGAATTCGCCGCGAAGGTCGGGCAGATTGAAGGTGGTGCGGCCGTCACCTGTGCCGTAGGTGGTACCGATGGATTGAAAAAGGTCAGCGTAGAGGGTGCGCGATACGGCCGCGCCGTTGGCTTTGAGCCAGCCGGGCGGGGCGGTCTGCCCAGCGAAGTACATCACCGCGCCGCTGGGTATCATGCCGGCTAGGTCGTCCACATTGAGCAGGCGCTTGCCGTCATAGCGTAATTCGCCGTCGTTACGCATGGAGAGGTATTTGCCGCTGCGCTTGTTGTAAAAATAAGCGTTTACGTTGTTTGCGCCGATTTGCAGGTATTGGTTGGCATTAAAGTCGCCCATGCTGTCGGCCACAATCGCGCCTTTTTTCAGGGTGGTGAGGCTGGTAAAGGTTTTGTCGCCGCCGATTTCTTGGTTGCCGGTGGTAACTACAGCCAGCTTATTCAGTGCTGCCAGTAATTGATTAGGCTGCAACTTATCCGGCTGGATACCGGCCGCAGTCAGCACAGCCAGCAGCTCGGATTGCACTTGGTTGAGCCACCACGCGGGCAACACAGTCCCCGGCTCCGATGTACCGTTGCCGTCGTGAAAAAGCTTATCGCCCGTATCGATAGGATGCATAATCAAGTCTCATAAACAAAATGCACGGCGGTATGCGCCGGCTTCAAATCATTAAACACAGTTTCAACCACATCGTCGGCAAAGCCGCCCAAAGCATCGCCGGCGGCGGAAACACCGGTCCGGAAACGCCACACCCTTGCCGCACGGTTGCCGACATGCACGCGCCAAACAAACATCACATCTTCCGGCGCGAGCCTTCCGCCCGCCCGTCCGATGCCCGCCCGAAAAGGCTGCGGCTCTTCGATGGAAACCGCATAGCCCGCCGCGCGCGCCATTGCGGTGAAATACGGAATCGACAGGCCGCCCGTCTCATTGAGTTTCGCCAGCACCGCCGCCACGCGCGCCGCACGCGGCCGTCCCGCACCGTCCAAACCCAACACACGCTCCCAAGCCGCGACATCCGACCCCTGCGTGCCCGGAAACGGTAGATCCGCCACCTCCTGCGCCGAGCCGTTTACCGCATCCAAAGCATTGCCGTCGATACGCATCAAAGCCGCGACGCGCGCCCCGTTGCGCGCATAAGACACCGGCGGCAGAAGCGACGCCGACACATCCGCATAAGATTTCACAAAGCCTCCACCGTTACCGCGCCCAAACGGAACCATTCCGTCTTGTCCGTCATATCCGCCGCACGGTTCTCGCGCGGCGCAAGCAGCACGCGGTCGGCAACCCCCGCCGCATTGCTCACCGCCGCTTCGATTTTGGACACCGTCAGACCGTCGCCCGGCAACAGCGTCTCAAAATACGCCGAGAGCGCGGCGCGGATATCCTCCCTGACAGCCTCAAGCGGCGCACCATCCGTCCTGACCCGCACCGACACCGGCACCGCCGTCAAATCCGGCGCGAGCACGCGCACATTTTTCGCCGTAACCGGGCGCACCTCGTCGATATACGCCTGCACCTTGGCAACCGTCTCCGGCGACGGCGCGCCGCCCGCCGCCGTTACCGCTACGTCCACCGTTCCCAAACCGCGCCGCAGCGGATACACATAAGCCGCATCCACACCGTCCACACTCAAAGCCCAATTGCGGTAATCGTATTTGTTGCCGCCCGCCGGCGGACGGCGCAGCACATCCAGCAGCCGCGCCAAAAGCGAAGCATCGCCCTCTGCATCCGTTCCGCCCGAAGCCGAAAGCACGCAGTCCGACGACAGCCCCGGCGGTGCGGACATCAACACGCCCGCCGCATCCGCCGCATTGCCCGCCGCGCCCGCTTCGACAGCCGCAATCCCGACGTCTGCCCTGCCGTCCTGCCCGATGACGCCGTCTGAAAGCGTCTCATAAAACCGCCCGTCCGCCGAAATCCGCAAATCCGCCGCAAAACGCGAACCCGCAAGCCCCGACAGCACCGCTGTCCCCTTCGCCGCCACCGCATAGCGGCGGTAGATGCCGCGCAAACCCGCGTGCCGTTCCAAATACGCCGAATCCGCCGTATCTGGAAACACCTGCCGCGCAATCCACGCCTGATGCGCATACTGCCCCGATGCGCAAGCCGCCAGACGGCTGGCATGGACAAAATGATCGCTGTCCGCGCCGATGTCCGCATTCGGATAAAACGACTTCGTATCCCGCAGCAGCGCATCGCGTACCGCTTCAAAAGACGGAATCTCAAACACCGTTCAAACACCCTTTAAAAACCATCAGGCCAAGGGCACATGATGGTCGTAATCAAACCCGCCCGCCGCCGTCTCCACACGGATATGCAGCACCAAACTGCCGCCCGCGGGACGCGTGGCGCGCACCGCAATACTTTTTGCCCGCCCGTCCGCCACAATCGGGCGCAAAGCCTCCTCGGCATACTGCCGCGCCAAAAGCGCGACCCTGTCCACATCCTTCTCGCGCCCCAAAAGATGCAGCAGCGAGCCGAGCGCCCCGTCCGCCCACCAGCTTCCCAAAGGCGTTTTCAGGCGGATATAGACCGCATTTTTCAACGTATCCGTCAGACGACCCGTATAATCGCCGCTCAAAGCGTCCAATTCCTTTTCCATCGCACCATTTTCCCCGTCCGCCGCCGCAATGCGGAGAGCACGCGCTTCAACCCTGAAAGAATGCCGTCCGAACCTTCAGAGTGCGAAGCCTGCCCGCAGGGTACGGCATCTCCGGGCTATTTCGGCGGCGAAGTCGTCCCGCCGCTGTCGCCCGTATGCGTATGTCCCGAGCCGACATCTTTTCCGTTGTTGACCAGCGCGCCCGTACTGGAAAAATCCCCGACCAGATCGACATTGCCCGTAAAACGCGCCCCGCCGCCGGAAACCGCCATACCGCCTTTGCCGTTGAACTGCCCGAGTGCCGTCAGCACCGCGCTCGTCTCCAATTTCGGCGTGTCAAAATCCGCCCCCTCCGACGCGTTGACCGCATAAGTTTTGCAGTTGACGCGGAACACATCGCAATCCGCCTCGATAATCCTGCCGCGCTTGAGCACGATTTTCGCCCCGTCCTCGCTGAATACCGCCGTTTCGCCCGACTTCAGCGTCCTGATGCGGAACGCGCCGTGCTGCGTTGCCACCACCACCCCGTGCGAACTCGCCCCGCCCAAAGGCAGGATCACCGCATCCGACCCCGCAGGCGGACAGGACGCAAAGCCGAAATGCTGCAAATACTCGATATCCCGCAAAGCCTCGTCCGCCAAACCGTCCACATCCGCCCGCATCACCGCCTCCGCAGGCGACAGGCCCGCAATTTTCCCGCGAAACGCCGAACGTACCGCATCGCCCAAAGACCGCGCCGTCTGCACCGTCTTCCTCGCCATCTTCAACAGACTCATTCAAATACCGCCGTTTCCCTGTTTTTCGGTTTTGCCGTTTTGCCTTTTTTGCGCCTGTCCGTTACCCCTTTTTTGCGTCCAGTCCGCTTGCGCGCCGCCGCCGATTTTTCCGGATACGCATCCGGAATCCACACGCCGTCCTCCTTAAGCCGCAGCTCCGTAACCGTCCCTTCCGTCCGGTTCAGGGAAAACCGCCGTCCCATCAGAAAAAACACCGCATCGATACCGTGTTCCTCATCGATCACGTGCACCCTCTGCCCCGGCGACCACAACACCCCGTCCCGGGTTGCATGGCCGCCGACCGTAACCGTCAGGGTAAAGCCCTCAAGCCGCCAATCCGCCAACT
Organism: Neisseria blantyrii; assembly: GCF_962747855.1. Lineage (NCBI taxonomy): Bacteria > Pseudomonadati > Pseudomonadota > Betaproteobacteria > Neisseriales > Neisseriaceae > Neisseria > Neisseria blantyrii. The sequence continues at coordinate 132,416 of NZ_CAUIZY010000006.1, read as the reverse complement.
GCTTTTCCGCCTGCCGCTTGAGCGACTCCAAATTCTCCGCATCCGCCAACACCACCGTTTTCGGCCGGTAAAGCGTCATCGAAGGGTCTTTGAACACCCACTTCAAATCGTGTTTCGCCCCGTCGCCCCGTTTCGCGTGCGACTGCCCCAAAAACGTTACTTCCGAAAACCGGTTCTCCACACTCCGTTCGATACTGACCCGCCGCGTATTGCGCCGCGCATCGTCCCGGCTCCAGCAAAGCGTCGCCACCGGCGGCGAAGCATAATCCGCGCCGCCGACGGCAAGCGTCCCGTCGGCTTCCATCCAAACGTGCAGCCCCTTTGAAGCCGCCAGTTTCGCCAACGCCTGCCAGACCGACTCGCCCGGTTCGACATCCACCCTGTCCGACACCGGATTTTTATCCGCCCGAAGCCTTACCCCCTTAATCTGTTTCCACGGCGCAACCAGCCGCTTTGCCGCGTCAAGCAGCGTCAGCCCATTCACATTCGTTAGCGACGCGGAACAGTCCGTCAGAAGCCCCGCCAAATCCCGCCCCGACAGCCGCAAAATGCGCCGCCCCTTCTCCTTGTCGTGCAGCTGCGTGTCCGCAATGCCCGACAACACCGTCTGCCCGTCTATCGCCACCTCGCAAAACGCCCCCGACAAATCCGGCACGTCCGACTCCCCGTAAGGCAGCCCCAAAGTAAAAACAAAGCCGTCCGCCGGAATCAGGAAATCACTGTCGATCTCGTAGCTTTCCCAATGTTTGTGTTCCCTGCCGCCGATGCGGACGGCAATTTCATGCGTATATTTCACAAAAGCCCCTGTGCATAAAGATTCAGCCAAGCCCCCCGAGCGACAAAGGACGGATGGGCGATGTGCGGATTGAGCCGCAAAATCTCCTCCGCCCGTCGCCAATCCCCATAAAACGTATGTGCCAGCAGGTAAACCGAGCCGTCAAACGGCGCGGCGCGCACCAAAAGCGGCGGGCGGCGGTTGGCGGCGGCGCGCACCGCCGCATCAAAACGCCCCGCCGTCGCGCGCAAAGCCTCTTCCACGCCGAACACCGCATCGCGGATCCCTTCGGACGGCAACGCGCGCACCGCCGCCAATGCCGTCTGAACGCGCCGGCGCACCTCGCGGTTGAGCAGCATCAGATCCGGAACGGCGGCCGACTCCCCGAATTCTTCCAGCACTGCCGCCGCAGCCTCCGCAAAAGCCGCCGCAACCGCAAGCGTCCACACCGCCGCCGATGCCGTCTGAACGCGCCAGCGCACTTCCCCGGCATTGCCGCCCGATTCCGCCGCAACCGCACGCGGCAGGGCATCCGCCTTATCCGGCAAAACCGCACGTAACAGGGCATCCGCCTTGTCCGACAAAGCCGCGTGGCGCAAACGCAAATCCGCACCCCCGACCACCGCCGCGTGCAGGCCCTGCCGCGCCGCATCCGCCGCATCCGCCGCCAGACGCGGGAAAGCCGCCGCAAACGTTTTCCCGTCATCATCCCCCCGGGGGCGGAAGCGCACCGCATCCCAACCTGGCAGCCGCCGCACCGCCGCCAAAGAACCCGCCAATACCGACCACAAAGCCGCTGCGCTCTCGAACAGCGCGCCCCGGGCTTCCGCCTCTGCCGCCAGCGCGTCGATAAAACCCTCCGCCGCCGCGCGCAAGGCATCGGTTTGCACAATCAGACGTTCGATCTCCATCAGGAAATGGTTTTCAAAAACAAAAATCTCCTGCGGCTCCGCCGCCTCCCGGAAGGTCATATCGATGCGCGCGAAATCCGCATAATCCGCCTCATGCCGGTAAGACCACTCGGCGGCGGCCATATCCGTCATCCGCCCCCAAACCGGATGCACCAGCACCCCCGCGCCGCGCTCTTCCAGCTTGTCCAGCAGGTTTTTCAGGCGCACCGCATAACCCTTGCCCCAAAACACCGCCGAAATCCGTACCTCGCGCCCCGACGTGCCCATATCCTCCAAATCCGTACCGTCGGCAAAAGGACGCGCGTGTTCCGCCAATACCCTGCCGTTGCGCTCTTCCACATTTTCCACATCAAACGCCGCGCCCTTAAACGACGCCGGCTGCAAAACCGTATGCCACATTACAAACCTGCCCCCCGGTTCAACAGCGAATACTGGTGCCGCGACACCTCGTTCGCCACCGTCCGCCCGTCGATATTCAGGCTCACATTCGTCTCAATCGTTCCGCCCGCCGATGCCAAAGCGGAAAACATCCTGTCCAAGCCCGCCGTTACCGCCGCCGTATCCGCCGACAATGCCGTCTGAAACGCCGCCGTCTGCTGCAACAAAGCCGCCTGATAAGCCGCCGTCTGCGTCGAAAACAGCGGCGAAAGCAGCTTGTCCGGCGGCGTTGCCGCATTTTGCGCCGACACAAGCGGCGTACCCGCCGCCGTCCGTTTCGACGGCAGAAAACGGATGCCCGCCCGCCTTAGGTGCGCCGCATCATCCGCCGCCGAGCGCGATTCGCGCATCTCGCGCGGCAGCGTCCCGTCGGCCAAAGTGCGCGGCGCAAGCAGCATCCCGTAAATGCCCAAACGCCCCAACAAGTCCGGACGCGAAACCAAAGCCCCCGCGGCCGAAGCCGCCGCATTCTTCGCCCCGCCCGCGATTTTTCCGCCCGCACCCTTTATGCCGCCCAAGCCGCCCGACAAGGCCGCCGTCGCCGCAAAACCCGCCGCCGCCGCCGTCATCGCCCGAATCGCCAGCGTCGCATTCGGATATTCCGCCGAAAGTTCTTTAAACGCCGTTTCCGCATTGTTTAAAGTCTCCGTCAGGCTTTCGTTCAACAGCGCAAGCGACTTCGCCTTCTCCTGCCGCGCCGCATCCGTCATTCCCGCCGCCTCGTTCATCTTGCCGATTTTGCCGTTTTCCGGGGTAACGCCGCCCAGTTTTGCCATATAGCCCTGAATCTGCGCCATATCCGATGCCGCCAGCAGGCCTTGTTTCGCCTGCAGGTCGGGCAGAAGCGTCGCCAACAGCGCGCCCTTGAGCATATTTGCCTGTTCCGCCGCCGTCTTGTCGCCCGCCGCCGCGCGCTTCTGAAAGTCCTGAAACTGCCTGTCTTTGGCAAGCATCGAATCCGCAAGCCGCGCCAAAACCTGCACCGCGTTTTCGCCGTTCTCCTTACCCTTCAAAATCGAACCTACCCAATCCACACCCTTTTTCGGGTCTTTCGGGTTCGCCATATCCTTCAGGCGTTTTACCGTGTCCTTCGACAGGGTTTTGCTTAACAGGTTTTGCACATTCGTCGCCGCTTCTGCAGGACTGCCCGACTTGTTCGCCGCCGACTGCAGAAGCGAAAGCAGGTAGTCCAAACCGCCGATGCCGGTCATGCCCGCCTGTTGCGCGGCGGGAAGCAGGGCGGGCAGCTCGCGCACCATATCCCGTACCTCGAACGTCCCGTCCAAACCCGACTGCAGGACGTGTTCGAGCGCAAGGTTCAAATCCCTGCCGTTCAAGCCGCCGTCTTTCAGCGTTTTGATCAGCTTCGCCGTATCCGCGCCGCCGCCCTCCGAGGCAAGCGAAAACGCATAAGCCGCCTGCGCCTCCTCTTTGGTTTGGGCGAAATTCAGACCCGTCGTCATCATACCGCTGATCAGTTCCAAGGCCTTATCGTGGTTGCCGCCCTGTTTCGACACCAGTTCCACGGTCAAATCCTTGATCTGCCGCGCGCCTTCCGTCGCAATCCACGCCGCCGACTTGTCCTCATCCCCGACAAACGCCTGCCGCGAAACGCGGTTCAGGTTTTCGTCAAGCTGTTTGCGGTCATCCATCGCCGGCTTCAGTGCCGCATACGCCGCCGCGCCGCCCGCAACGGCTGCCATACCCGCGCGTCCGATGCCGCCCATCCTGTCCGCCAAACCCGCGCCCTGTTTCAGTTCCGCGTTCAGCTCGCGGATTCGGTTACGCGTGGCGACCGCCGCCCGTGCCAAATCATTTTGCGAAGCCTTGCCGCTGCGCGCCAAGCGGTTGAACGCCGCCTGCGTCTGTATGATTTCGCGGCGGATTTCTCGCTCCGAGCGCACGCCCGTCAGCGCGTAGGCGCGGCTCTGCCGTTCCAGCCGCTCCCGCGATTTTTCCGTCCGCTCCAACTGCTGCTGCGTCTGGGCGACCAGCCGCTTCGCCCCGTCGTCCCTGCCTGTCAGCACCAGTGCCAGTTCCACATTTCCGTTTTTCATAAAAAAACAGCCTTTAAACGTATCGACTCACGGTCGATTATCGTTTAAAGGCTGTTCAAATGCGGGCGCGACGGGGTTCAACCCCTACTCAGAAGAAATTCTTCAAATGCCCCGTGGTAAACATCTTTATCTGCTCGGGCTTCTTCAACAATCTCCAAAATCTCATCACGTCTTTTTTGTTTTGCTTTTTCAGTTTTGTAGTTTTGGATTTTAAAGTCCAAATACTTGATACAAACCATATAGTATCGCGTCTTTACTATTCTCCATTCTTTCAAACCGATAGGAATATGGGGATATTTCATTTTTTCCAAAGTCCTACCCATAACGCCGATTCTGGACTGTATGGTTTGCCAATTCCCACTGGAAAGGCATATCGACAAAGATTCCCATAAAATCATCCTATTTCTGTCGTCAGTGGACAGTCGTTGCGTTTGGCAGGTTTTTCTGTAATCGTCAGCGATATTAGAGGCGTGGATTTCACATTGTTCAGCCTCAGCAGTAAACCCCTCCAATGTATTGAGGCGTTTATCTTCCTCTTGCTTAATCAGCATCAACCTTTCCAGCCGTTCTGTTTCTTTTCGTTCGTTTTCTTCCCGCAAGAGTTTTTGTTGCAATTCAAATTTCTTCCGTTTTCTGATTGCCATAACTCGAAAGACCCAAAAAACAGCCAAAATACAGGCAATACTTGCAATCCATATCATTTTACGTTCCCAGAATCTAGATACATACATAATTATATGAAATAAAGAATTGCAAATATATCCCAACAAATAAAAAGACCGTCTGAAATCCAACCGCCGCTGCCCGTACAGGCAGAAGCACCATTTCAGACGGCCTTTTACTTGCCCTCCGGCTTTTTCAGCCTTTGCGACACAATCACGCCCCCGTCCTTCGGCGTTTTGATGCCCAGGCCCGACAGGATGTCCTCAAACCAGGCCGCCAGCTCCGCGTGGCACATTTTCTGCACCGCCTGGGCACCCATTCCCGCTTTCGCCATCAGGATGACCGACTGCCGGTAGCTTTGATGCGCCGTCCGGTAGCAGCGGCGGACTGTTTTGCCGCTTACGGGCGGACGGGGTTTTCCGTAGCGGCGCTCGGTTTTCGGCGTAAATCCTCCTGCGCCGCCATCACCGCCTGATAATCCTCGCCCGACAGGTTCGCCATCAGCCAATCCGCCGTTACCGCTTCGGCGGGGATGCCGTCTGCCTCGATCTGTTGTGCCCAATAGGCCAGCGTTTCGTACACGTCGCGCTTGAGCCGTTCGGCTTGGGACGCGCCTTCGGGCAGATCGGGTAGATCGTCGATCAGGGCAAACGCCGCCAATTCGCCGCCGATGCTCAAAGGCTTGAGGCGGATTTCAAAAACGCTTGCGTCCCGATAAGCCAGTCCGTGCGCCAGTTTGACGGTAACCATAGCCTTACTCCCTGATTTTGTGCAGCGCGATCATTTCGATGTCGATGCGCGCTTCGTTGTCCGCTTCGTACTGTTCGCTCGATTCCACCGTGAAGCAGTCCAGATACGAGGTGCGGCGTTCTTCTTTGTTGATGGGGTAGATGGTGATTTTCGCCTTGGTGATCTTGTCCCAGTCGATTTCCGTGCCGTCGATGGGGATGGCGGCGGTCAGGCTCAACTTGTGTTCCGTTACGCCGTCGGCGTAGCCCGACACGCGCCCGTGGCGGTTCATCGTCTTCACCGGCTTGCGCCCCGTCGTGGTCTGCGGCTTGATGCTGATGATTTCAACGTCTTTGCCGTCCACTTCCATAATCACCGCGCCGGCATAGGTAGCGTCGCCCATATATCGTCCTTCCGTAAGTTTCAGACGGCATTCGAAACCGTTTTAAAATGCCGTCTGAAAGGGTTTAAAGAATCAAATCCACGCGTCCTGCGAATACGTGCAGCCCGTTGACCACATCGGCGGGTATGGCCGCATTGAGGCGGTTGGCGTCCGAAAGCGCGCGCTCGACGCGCAAAGCCCCTTTGTTCGCCTCCACGTTTTCCACGATTTCCGCCTGCTCGAGTTTGAGCAGCACATCCAGAATCTCGCTTTTCACCTTCAAAGGCGTGCGCGAGGAAAGCTTGTCGCGCGGGAAACGCAAAGCGATACGCTCCCGCACCGCGCGGCGGACGTAATCCAAAGTCCGGATGGTCGTAATGTCCAACAGCGCGGGGTCGGCGGCATTGGCGGCGTTTTTCGTATAAGTCGAAACCGCACGCATAATCTGCACCTTGTTGTTGACGACCGTCAGCGGGGTCAGGCCGTTGTACAAAGCACTGTTGCACTCGGCAAACAGCGGCCATTGCGCGTCCGGCGTAATCTTCAGCCCCTTGATTTCCAAAGTGTTCAAAGGGCGGGCGGGATCTTCCTCCGCCGCCAGCACTGCCGCATAACCCGCCGCCAGCACGCCTTCGGGCTCCGCCGCACCCTTGTACCACGCGCAAGTCATACGCCCGCTGTTGACACTGCCCGCCAGCGTCGTCCCCGCCGCCAGCGTGCCCGCAAAACCGAACACGCCGATACAGCCGCGCTGCTCGAGCGCGCCCGACACCTGTTCCGTATGCAGGGCGAGCGCGCGCAACACCGATGCCTCGGAAAACGGCAGGCAGACGATGTGGTAGTGTTTGCCCGCAACCTTGGCCAAAGCCGCCGCCACGTCCGGCACGCCCGAACCGCCCGCCAAAGCATTAACCTGCGCCGTGATGCCCGTATTGCCCGCATCCAAAACAGGTACGATGCCGTTGCCCGCCGCCCCTTTGTGCTTGAAGGACAGCGTCAGCGTACTTTGTGCCGCCGTCGCCGTTACCGGCAAATCCGAAGCTGCGAGCGCGTCCTTTAATTTCGTCGCCGCCGTTTCCGCAGCCGTACCCTTGGCGATTTCGACCGCAAGCTCCAAGCCGCCGGCCGAAAGCGTCAGCACGCCCGAAGCCGTTGCCGTACCGCCCAAAACAATATCGCCCGAAGCCGCCGTCCCGGCAGCCTCCGCAGGCGCGATCACCGTCAAATCCAGATAAGGATTGTTCAAAAACGCCGCGCGCACCATCAAATGCGCCAAAGAACCGCGTCCGAACAGATTTGCCGCGTCCGCATCTGAAAACAGCTGCACCGGCTCCAACGCCGCCGCCGAACCGCCCGCCTTGGGCGCGACCATCAGCACCTTTTGCGGATTTTGCGGCAATCCTGTTACCGCATTACGCGTATTGAACTCGATATACTGCCCCGGAACGCGCAAGCTCCCCGGCACCGTATCGAAAGAAACAGCATCAACCATTATTCCGCTCCTTTGCGTTTCGCCCCGGCGGCCTCTTCCGCCACCAGGCTGCCTTCATCCAACAAGCGGCGGTAATACAGGCTTTCGCCGTCCACCTCCGCCGTCTCCCGTCCGATATACTCGTGCGGCATCCCTTCCATAGGCACGCGCAAACCCTCCGCCGCCCTTACCTTAATCATCGCCATCATCCTAACCTTTCAAATCTACACGAATCGGCACACTGCCGAGCGCGCCGTCAAACACCAAACCGTCCACACCCTCGAAATCCGGATAGGGCAGATCGGTTCTGCCGCCGTAGCGCGCAAACACCGCATCCGCACCGTCTCTCTCCGTCGGGAAGCGTCCGTCCTCCAAAGGCACACTGTCAAAGCGCAAAACATACTCCGCCGCCGCCACACTGACCGCCGCATTCTGCACCCAGACGCTTTTCGCAATCGGGCGCACCGCCTTCGGGGTCAATCCGCGCGAGTCGGCCAACCCCAAAGTCTGCCCGTCCAGCAGGCGGCGCACCGCCCAAATCAAGGCATTGCTCCCGATTTCGCGCACGTCCGTGCCGCCCTGGCGCAAAGCCGCCTCATTCCGAAGCGAACGCGTCGCACACATCACCGCAAACTGAGCATGGTCGCAGTAGCGGGTTTTGCCCGTTGCCGCCGCTTCGATACGGCTTCCTGCATACGTTACCCACACCGCCGGCAGCGTCATAATCTGCGCACCCAAATCCTCCAGCTCGCCGCCGTAGGATTTGACCGTCCGCACCATGCGCCCCAAGCCTTGGGAAAGGCGCGCGACCATCGCCTGTTCAATTTCGGTAATCACGCCCGAATATCCTGTTTTTGCCGTTGACAAACATCACGCCGTCGCTGTCGGCTTGTATTTCCGCCCCCGCGTCGTCTATGCCCAACTGGATGTCGCCTTTGGCAAGTGCCTTAAGCAGCTCCAAGACATCGATTTTGTAGCGGTTACGGATTTCTTCCGTAATCAACACGCCCTGAGCCGCCGTCAGACGGTAGCGGGCAATGTCGCAGCAAAGGCGCACCAAGATGGGCGGCACATCCTCAAAAGGTCGTCTGAACCGCCCCAGATACGCGTCGATTTCGGCAGTGGCGTCCACCAGCGCGGTTTGTGCGACCGCGCGGTCAATCAGCCCCTCGTTGTTGCGGTCGGTAAGCTGCAAGACTTCCAGCTCGCCGAAACGCGCAACCATATCCTCAACCGTCGCGTATGCCATTACTCGACCGCCTTGCGTTGCAGCATAGGCTCGGCGCAGATTGCCTTCCACACCGCTTCGCCGACTTCGGCGCGCTTCACTTCGCGCCAGCCGCCGTCAAACAGCAGGCCGCCGCGCCAAAATTCTTTGCCGTCTGCGCCGGTACTGACGAGCATCACATCGCGGCTGTCCGCCAAAGCATCGGCAGCGCGCTTGGTGTGTTCAGCTTTCAATTCGGCAAGTTCATGGGAAATTGCCTGTTTTTCTTCATCGGCTTTTGCCAACTCAACGGTCAGGGCTTCGATTTTCGCTTGAGCTTCTTCATGCGCTGTCTTCAAGGCATTGAGTTCTGCTTGGATTTTTTCAACGTCAGTGCCGACACCTGCTTCGCCGATTTGCTCCAAATCTTCAGTGTTTTTTGCTTTTGCCATATTTACTCCTTGTTTCAGGCGGTCTTTAAACAGGTTTTAAAGACCGCCTGAAAGCGGTTTGGGGTTTACAGATGCACGCAAACGTGCAGTTTCAGACGGCCTTTGAAGGTATTGGTCGTACCGTCGATTTTGTCGGCTTCTAACAGCTCGCGCGCCTTGTCTTCCAATTCCGGCGGAACAACAAGGAGGCTGGGCTTCACATTCAGCACATAGCCGCCGTCCGCCTTGATTTTCTGCATCTTGACAATGATTTTTGCAAGGTTTTCGCGGGTCAACGCGGTTTTTTCTGCCATGTGCATCAGCTGCCACAAGCCGAAACCGGCATTACAACGGCGGCGCGAACCATACAGATATTCGTCTTCCATGAACACGCGGTCGGATTTGGACGGATCGAATTTAGTTTCGAACTCTGTTTCGGTGCGGTTTTGGAAAATCAAAGGTTTCAGGGTTTTGGTGTCGTCAACGACGTAGAATGTAGGTGCGTCGTTGTCTGTACCGGTAGTCAGGTTGGAATAAGGCGTGTTTTGACCTGTGCCATCGTGATTTTCGAAAACTGGATGGTCAACGTCGAAGAAGTATTGGCCGTCGTAGCCAATGGTGGTTTTACCTTTTTTGAGCAGACCCCACACCAACGTATCAGGCAGAGCGGCAGCGGATTCACCCATTGCGGCCATCATCGGACGGTACATACCTACTTGGTCGTCTTCGATATCAGTGCGAGCCACGCCAACAGTCGCTTCGAATTTTTTATTTTCCAAGCTCATTGCCTGATTGCTCATTTTTTTGATCTGACGTGAGCCAACCCACTCGCGCATTTGCGGGAATTTGCCCAGCCACGCATAAGTATTCGTCGAAGTTGTTGACGGAATAGTCATAGCGATAGCAGGGTAGTCAGGCTTAACCGAATCTAAGCCGGACTGAAACTCTTTGCGGAATGCTGCCGTCAGGGCGGCTAAAATTGCTGCCTTATCCATTACTTACCTTCACTTTCTTTCACTTTTTTAAATTCCTCCGGGGTCATACCCAGCATTTTCGCGGCACGCTCTTCCTCTGCAGTCAGTGCAGCAACACGTTCTTCCGGCGAATTGCCGCCTGTTTGTGTGCCAGATAAAGCTGCGACAGGTTGGGCGTTTTCAATAAAGCCGGTCAAAAATGCCAAGCCGCCCGGCTGTTTCAATACGCCTTCTGCCCACTCCTTCTGAGCAGGCAGCAATTTGCCTGAAGTCAGCGCGGCGGTAATCAATTCGTTGCCTTTGTCTGCTTCCTGCTTGGCAGTCAGCGCGGCGACTTTGCTTTGCAGCTCTTGAACCACTGAGATAGGCGCGTATTTAGTCAAATCAGGCTTGGCGGTTTGCGCCGTCAATGCCGCGATGCGGCTGTCTTTCTCTGCCAACTGTACAAACACATCAGCAGACAAAGCCATTTCTTTAGGTTTGGCAGCCAGCAGGGCGGACAAAGCCACTTTCAGTTCTTCTTCGCCTGCTTCAGGCAGGCCGAACAGTTGTTGTAACAACTCTTTCATAGGGTTTTGCTCCGTTTCCGGTTTTAAAATTTGCGCCGACGCTGCCGCCAGCACCTCGTCCATACCGTCCAACGCGGGGAAATTTGTCAGCGCGGCGTGAAAAATTTTGGTTACATATCCCTTTGTGTCATAGGAAAACACAGCAGAGATGTAGCGATACTCTTTTGCGGCAATTGCCGCAGCCGCCTTGTCCGTCCACTCCACTTCGGCAAACATGCCTTTAGGCGTGAACTCCAGCCAACGCATCCAACCGGCGGCAGGTGCAGGTTGTCCGTTTTTCTCTTTGTAGAGCGTCTGGTGTTCATAATCGACAACCAACTGATTGCGCGAGCTGTTGGCCAACAACGCGACATCATGACCATTCTCTTCGGTCAGATACCACGCAGGGACATCAGTCGGACGACCGTCTACTGCGCGAAATTCGCCATATGGCAGCAGTTGGATTCGCCCGTCTTTTGGCTGCACCTCGAAACTGCACACGGCAAGTAGGGTTTTTTGTGCATTTTTGGACATGTGTACCTCTCTCAATACTGTCATTTTGCCTATTTGAAAAAACAACAAAGAGTAGGCGTGCTTCAAACCCTCCCGCCATTTTTTTAAAACCTGTCCGCGCGATACACAATTAATCGTTTTCAGGGGCTTTTTAGAAGCGTCTAGGATTGATTTTTATATCTTGGGCAGGGGTTTGTATTACCCGCATAAAAAAACGCGCTAAAAAGCGCGTTTCTGAGGGTTTTATAAATTCACGGTATCAGACCCGAAAAATAATCCTGCACATCGTCCATCAAAGCCTGTTTGTCGTCGTCCGTCAGCGTCAAAAATTCCCGTTGCGGAATCCGAACTTTGCGGTTGCGCCCCGCCATACCGCCGAAGTTGTGGATGGCGGCATAGACGATATTCGTACCGACAAGGGCGGTATCGTTGTCTGACAGTGTGGAAAAACTGTCTTTCAGACGACCCGAATCCGAAAGCGGCTTGCCGTCGCGGTATTTCAGCCCCAACCATTTCGGACGGCCCGCATAACGGAAATTGAGTTTGACCGCCGTGTGCATGGTTTCCGACAGGCGGCGCATCAGCAGGTAGCGATTTTCGATGCCGTTGCCTAGACGCTCGATTTGGTTTAGGACGACAAAAATATTGTCTATTTTGACATCAATCATGGTACTATCCTACATAGGCTACTAAAAAAGCGGTGAATTTGTCTGCCCTCCGCAGCCCTTATGCAGTCCTCGGACTGGGATTGGTATCCGTTACATAAGCGAGAGTGTGTCGGGATTGCAGTCCGACTTAGTAGCCTTTTTTCATTTCATAGCGTTTCTTACTTTTCACAATTTCTTTTTCATCCGCCCTGCGAAACGAATCCAAAAAAATCGAATCGTACTGTGGCAGATATTTCAAAACTGCCATCAATCTGTATTTTTCGTTCCCCTCCAACGGTTTTCCGAGCAAAACAAAACTTTCTTTTCCTCTGCTGTTGTCATAAAAAATATATTCGGGCTCATGAATCAGATCGGGGAGCATGGCATATAAATCTGTTCCAAACGATTGCCCCTCCCGACTGTCCACCTGTTTGACCAATGTATCATCAGACAGCCACACCGTCGCTCGTGTCATACCTGCCAATTCTTGCGTTTCCTTGCTCAATACACCCGCAGCAAATTTAAGCTGTCTTGATAGCGCATTTCGGATTTTGATTTTCTGCTCTTTATCGGGCTTGCCATCAATATTCAAACGTTGCTTGACTTCATAAAACTCTTTTTCAAGCTGTTTAAAGCTGGTTTTAAAATCCGCACCACCCATTTCCGCTTTGGCAAATTGATGCGCCAACGCACGGTCGTACTTGTCTAAATTGGGGCGGTAGTTCATTCGCCCGGCGTTGTAGCCGAAGCCTTTGTCGGCCGTGTAGAGGCTGCCGTCTGGGGCTTTGTAGGCAGTCGTCGGGTAGCTGTCGCCTTTTTTGTTGTAGATTTTATGGGTCTCGACCAGATTGTCCGCCGTGCTTTGTCCGACAATCCGCCCCTGGCGTTCCACATCCCGCTCCGACAGCGCGATGACTGAGCAGCGGCAGTTGTAGCCGTTGGGCGGGTAAAATGTTGCCCAAAACGGGTCGTCGTAGCGGTACACCAGCCCATCTATTGCCGAATGCGCCGGACGGGTGCGGCTGTCGCCTACCGCGTCATACATCCAATAAGGCCGCGCATCGATGTTTGCCATATAGCCCTGGTACTGCCCGGCATTGTAGGCAGTTTGCATGTTGGTACGGTAAATCGTCTCCAACCTCCGCGGCGAACCGAATACCTCGCCGGTGGCTGGGTCGATGATATCCTTACCGTTATGCCCGTTCGGATGCAGCCAGCCCTTGTTGCTGAGCAGATTCAAGATACCTTTTCGCCAATCGTCAAACGACTGTCCACTTTTTGCCGATTCAACCATCGAAGTTTTGATGTCGTTGAGCATATCCAAGTCGGTTATGCGGGCAATCGTATAGACTTTGGCAATTTCGGAGGCTGTCAGATTGCGGTAGCTCTCAGCCGTAACCTTTTTACTTTCCAGCCACTCGATTGCCTTTTTTGGCGGCAGACTTAAGGCAAATCCCAAATCAGGCGCGGGCATGGTCTTGTCCCAAAATATCGCTGATAAACAAGGCCTGCTGCATATAGGTACGCAGTTTCGCGTTGTCCAAATTCGGATAAAGCGCATTCAGTGCGGCATCTGCCTCCTCGTAGCTGTTGCAGGCATTAAGTGCGGCAACCGCCTGACGCACCATCGGGTTGAGCTGAGAATTGAAATCGGGCTCAACCAGCGCGTCATCCAACGCGCCGTCCAATATTTCCTGATGCCTGCCCGTAGCCTTAGATGGTACGGTGCGGGCGGATAAAGCCGCCAATGCAGTTCTGTTTACCGGATTGACTGGTACCTGCCGCACCAACACAGCCTCACCCTCCTGCACATCTGGAATGACCAGTTTGTCGCGCACCCAGCTTTCGGGGATTTGTACGCCGACATCCACCAGTTTCGGGATAGCGTCGGCAAAGACCGCGATGTCTTTCGGCTCGCGCGTGTCAAATTCAAATTTTGGCACGCGGTTTGGGTCGGCATGGGGATAGTTGATTTGCAGGAACGGTCCGATGATTTGGCTTGTGATGGTTTGCGCCACCTGTTTTGCGTCCGACACCAGCAAATCGCGGCGTACCTCGTTGTGGATATTGCCCAGCGCGTTGGTGCTGGATTTTCCGTCCGCACCGCTGGTCAGCGTTTGCCCCAAAATCAGCCGCGCCGCCGATTTTTCGCACCAGTCGGCCATCTGCAAAAACGGATTGCCGGCGGAAGTCATGCCGTTTGCAGCGTTGTGCAGCTCGATTTCCATACCTTCCGGCATGATGCCTGCCGCGTTGTGACCGATTTCCGCCACCGCTCGAAGCAGGGTGTTTTTTTCCTCTTTGGTTGCGCCCGCGCCGTATTTGCCGATACGGATGGGCATGCCGTACAGCTCCAAAAACTCGGCAAAATCGTGGACGGCGTAGTGTTTGAACATATACAGCCAGGAAAGCGTGCGGAAAAGCCCGTTGCGCGCCTGCTGGACGCTGCGCGATTTTTGGGTATGGACGACCCAGCCCAGCGGCCACAACGCTTCGCCTTCCGGATTTTCGCGGGTACGCAGCAGCAGCCCGTCGTCTTTGTCCCATTTGAACCAGCTTTGCGGGCGGTGGATAAAGTTTCGGGGTAGGTAAAGGCCGTCTGAAAATACCCACTCGATCTCCAACGCAGAAAATCCGTGCCCAACCGCGTCCATCAAATCCATAATCAGGTCTTCGAGGGTAGGCAGGCTGTCCATCATTTCGTAGGCTTGGTCGGACAGCTTTTCTTCTTCGGGCGTCGCATTTCGCGGCGGGGCGACGCGCCAGTTGAGCGTCAGCAGCGCGCGTTTGCGCGTCCCCATATTTGCCGCGATGTCGCTGTCGCGCTCCTCAATGTCCGCGAAAAGCTCGTGTTGGGCGCGGACGTCACCGCTTTCTGCGTCCTCGAAGAGGGCCCGCATCTTTTGCGGCGTAATAAAATTGGACGGATGCTCGGCGATAACCCGACCGGTCGCCGTAATTTGAGCCACATCCGTCTGCAATGCAGCCTCGGGCTTTTGGATTTTAGTTTTATTGTCCTTTTTTGCCATTATCGGCTCCATTTACTTTTTATCTCGTCACCAAAATCGTTATCGGTAGGGCTTTGCCATTCTATCGGCACACAATTCGCCACCGCCACCGACCAGAGCATATGCAGTGCATCGGGGCCGTCGTCGTGGTCGGCGTCGGGAAATTCCCGCAACTGCTCAATCAATACACGCTGTTCCGGCAACAGTTTTATAAATCCGTTGGCAAAATGCGGTTGGATACTTTCAATCCTCATCACTTTTTCTGCGCTCGGTTTGACTCCACGCGCAGGAACATGCGCCCCTTGTTTTGCCGCCTCTTTAATCAGTTCGTCTTTGAAAAATTCTTGAAACTGGACGGTCTCGATGACCCACAGCAAGCAGCCGTATTGCTTTTGCAGTCTGATGACGTCCTGAATAATCAGGCTCGGTACACGTTTCTTAATGGATGCCTCCACGACAAACAGCGTACCTGTGGCGCGTTGGTAGCCGCCGACCAGAATGGCGGACGGGTCAGTGCCTTTACCCTGTTTGCCAAGCGAAGGGTCAACCGCACCAAAATACACGACATCATGCGGCAGTGCACGGTAATAACAGTTGTCCAAATAATCAGCAAAAATCGCATTTTCGGGATTGCCCGGCTGGTTTTGGTACTCGCAGTTAAAAACATGGATGCCGTCGCGGGCACGGATTTTCATCAGGGCGAGAAGCGGTCGTTTGCTCCAACTCACTTCGCTGCCTTCCAACATTGCCGCTTCGTTTGCTTCGTAAAACGCCTGAGCCGCCTTTTCGTTGGTGCGGTTTTCTTTCGGCGTGTTACGGTAGATATTTTCCCATTCCGCCCACAAATCCATATTGACAGGCCACTTCATGATGGCGGAAAAGCGCACACTGCGCCAAAACGGATTTTTCAACACACGCGCCAATACGCTGTCCAAACATAAAATCGTACCGACATACAAAATGTCGCACTTCGCGCCCGCACCACCCAAAGGATTGATGACACTGCCTATCCACTTGGTCAGTTTGTCGCGCAAGCGGATGTTTTCGGAGTGTTTTTCATTTTCTAAATCGTCGAGATAGACCGCATCGGGGCGCACCTCGCCTTTTTTTGCACCGCGGATGCCCTGTCCCGCACCATAGGCTTTGAACTGGTTGTTTTGGCGGGTTCGAATTTCTCCGATACGCCATACCTGCCCCTGCCCACAGACTTCGGGGAAGTCCAACTGCAACGCAGGATTGTCTGTCAGTTCGGTTTTGATGGCTTCGACGATGGCGTCGGCTTGGTCTTCGGTGTCCGACACAATGATAGTATTGTGTTTGGAGTTACGGACTTCCCGCCACAGGGCGAATGCCTGTACGGTCAGCGATGTTTTCGCTTCGCCGCGCGATGCCGCACAACCCTGCAAGACCGACTCCGGCTCTTTTTCGATTTCGGGCAATTCCGTATATGCCCATGTGTGAAAAACAGATTCACTGTCGTCGGGAAAATAGTGCGGCAGATAAGTCTTGCAGAAAAAACGGAATGCTTCGGGCGTACACTGCATCACTTTGGCGCGACGCTCGGTAATATCCGCAGGCGCAGCAGACAATCCGATATCCGCCGCACTGATGCGCCGATTGATGTCTGCCCGGATGGCGGACATTCGGGCACGCAGTTCGGATTGGCTCAATTTTCTCTGCTGCATGGTTAAAACTCTTTCTCAATGACAGTTTGAAAGCCTTGCAGTACCGTATCAAAAGCAGCCAACATATCTGGATGTTGGTCGGCAATATAGGCAAACAGCTTTTCGATGACTTTAATGGCAATCGCAGATTCTTGAACTTCAGGCAATACCCGCTTATTTGCCGCCACGGTCTTGGTGAACGCGTCAGACAGGCTCGCCAACAATTTGGCGCGCTCGGACGGCATCAGCTCCTCGACCGACGTGTCTTGCAACATCGTCATCGTTGACTGGTACTGCACCAAAAAACCCGCCAACAGCGAACGGCTCAAGTCTTCGATACCGCCGCCCGCCAGCGTGTAGGCGGCGCGTACTTTGTCCCAATCGTCGCCGGTCTCTTTGGCGGCACGTTTCCAACTACGGGCGGTAGCTGTCGGGATTTCGCACATCATCGCCGCGATTTCGAGTGTTTGCCCGTCGCTGACGTACAGTCGGCGCAGCTTTTCGCGGGTTTTTTTCGGGTGTGCCATATCAGCCCCCGAACTTGGCTCGCAGCAGCTCCCAGCCGGTCGTTACAATCACGCCGCCGAGACCGCCATAAACCGCAGCAGATTTCTTGCAGTCTTTCTTAATTTGCTGCAATTCCTCGTCCATGCGCGCCTGATTGGCAAGCAGGTCATCCTGCTTGGCTTCGATACGCGCCAAGGCTTCCAAAATCGGGTCGCTCATGATTTGTCCGCTTTCCTGTCCAGTTTTTCGTTTACTTTTTCCAACTTGTTTTCGATGCGTCCCAAAGAAGCTGCGATATTGTCGCGGTCTGCCTTGGCATCTTGCTTGGTGTGATAAGAGAGCTTGACCGCGTGCAGCTCCTCTTTAAGGTCGTCGATGCGCTTGTCCGCTTCTTTCAGACGGCCTGAAATGCCGTTGACCCAAAACCAAAACGCCGCCGTCGCAATCGGCCACAGGGTTTTAAACCCAAATTCAAAGTCCATTTAAAACCCCTTTAAACCGGCACATCGCCGAATACGATACGGACGGAGTAGCAGTCAGGGCGATTGCTGGAAATTTCGAGTCCATCTCCATCATTACAAACGCAGTAATACGCCGAAATCATCTGCCTAACTACACGCTTAAAGGTGTCGTAGTTTGTATTTGGATATTCAAGGTTAAAGGTCGTCTGAAAATCCTTATCCATGCGTACCGCGTACTCAATGCCTGCCTTATCCAACAGGTCGGAAACATGGATGACAAACGGCTCTTGTTCGCGTGCGCGGCTTAAGCCCAATTCCAAGTCCGCATGGCGGCAGGCGACCGTGCGTTGTACCAACTCACGATAAGTCGTCATCGCGCGCCCTCCGAACCGTCAACTGCCGCTTGACTGTTGACCCAGTCGCGCCAAGCCTGATTTTGGTTTTCCAGCTCCGCCACATAGCCGCCAAACTCGGCGGCGTGTTCGAGCAGCGTTGCCGTCTTGCCGTCTTTCGGCGGATTCGGGCGTACCGGCGCAACCATCAACGCGGCAGGCGGCATCGGCATGACCGCCTTTTCGACAATCTTAATTTCCGTAGCCGAGGGCGCGGTTGTAGAGCTGCAGGCCGTGAGAGCCAAAGCCGTCAATACAATTACCGCCTGCATTTTTACGGTCTTGAGTAAGGACATTTTCGATTTCCTTTTTATTTTCCGTTTTCAGACGGCTGACTTCCGCCTGTTTCTTCGCCAAAGCCATGCCGACGGCGTGCGCCTTGACTTCATATTTTTTCGCTTCCGCGCGTGCCTGTTCCAGTTCGCGGGCGTAGTTTTGAGCCGACAACAGCAGGGCTTGCGCCTTGTCTTTTTCCATCTTGTCGATGACCGCCTGCTGCTTCGCAAACGCCGACTTGTAGCCTTGATGGTGCGACACGGCCAAGAGAGTGCCGACAAGCGCGATGATGGCAATCGCCTGCAGGTTATTCACCGGCAGTTTCACGAGATTCATTCCCGACCTCCTGACGTTTCACGCTGACCAGCGAGCGTGCCACGGCATAGCCGCCGACAATGCCCAAATACACCGCCCAAATCTCCGCCGACGGGTCGGGCAACATCACAAATTTAAACGTCCCCGCCGCGCAGGCAACGTTTGCCCACAGCTTCGAATGCGACACATTGCCTGTCGCCGGGTTTTTAAAAATATCCAAAATACGCATTGCTATTCCACACTTTTGGTTTGCAGGTGCCGTTTCAGCATTTCCCGATAATTGGCCAGTTCGCCTTCCTCAAATTCAAACGCCGCCAAATCAGCCCGTTCGCTTGCCTCACGGCTTTTGCTCGACCACAGCCCAATCATCTTTTCGTAAAACTCAACCTGTCCCATGATTAACGACGATTCTTGCGTTTACGCGCCGCGCGTTTGGCAGCCGCCATGCCCGACTTACCCAGACGCATAGACGGATGTTGTTTCAAATAGCCAATACTGGCAGGCTTAATCTCAAATTCAGGCATCTGCGGTTTCAAGACAGACAGAGCTAAAGCAATCAAAGACTTTTTCATACCTTCGACGCTCCCAGTTCGATTGCAACCGCGTCCGCAATCGCGCGGCAGATGCCCCATTTAGTCGCCTTAAACAAGGCCAAATCAGTGTCGTTGCTGATGAAAAACGGCTCAAACACAATGCCGCCGGCCTGCGCATAAGCCAGGCGCGAATGCTGGCCCGCATTGTCGGGTTTAAAGCCGTCTTCGCCGCGCAGTTTCCAGCCGGTTTTCTTGGCAACGGCTTTGCCCAATACCTGACACCAGCGTTTGTTTTTCGGCGTGGACAAGGCTTCGATGCCTGTCGCCGCTTTACTGACGGCAGCATTGGTATGGAACTCAATCGCCACATCCGAGCCGCGAATCAGCTTGACCGCATCGCGCAAGGGCATATTGCCTTTGCCTTCGCCGTCGGTGCGTACGGTCAGGCCGTAATCGTTACGCAGGATTGAAGCCACAATGTTGCGCATATCCTGCGCCAAGTCCGCCTCACGGTCGCTTCCGTTGACCGCGCCCGGGTCGGTGTTGCTGTGGCCGGCGGTTAAAGTTACAGTTTTGCCCATAAACATCTCCGAAAATCAAATCACAATTTATTTTCAAAACCTTATTTAACCTTTTCAGACGGCATAAGACGGTCGGCACAAATGCACTTACTGTTCCGCAGACAAAAAAAGCCCTGCACGAAGCAGGGAAAAAGGTCTACTCACAAGGAACACACAACACAATTACGCCGCAAACATATCCGTCTGCGCTCTTGCCGCCGCCTCGCGGTCGGCCTCTTTCAAAATGTATCGGATATTGCGCGTGGACAGCCGATGAGCCAATACCAGCTCGCGCACAATAACCAAATCGCTCAAACCCTCCGCGCTCATCGCATCATACCGGCGGCGGATAAATCGGTTGCGCAGCTCGCGCATCGCATCCCAGCAGCGCGGAATCGCCAAGAAAGGCTGACCGGCATAGGCCCGCTCCAACCGTCCCGCCGCCTCCTCGCCAATGTCCTCGACCAGTTGCGCGTGTAGGATTCGGCTCTGGCGCGTATTGCGTCGGCGGTTGGTAATCCGATAATTCGTCCCACCCCAAACCTTAACCATGTGAAACGCCGCTTCCAGCCCGATGACCGTAATCATCGCCACCACGCTCTGCGGCAGCAGATGTTTCACATCCTCAAAGTCCTGCTCTGTCATTTCCCAACTTACACTCATTCCTATGCCTCCTTCTTCTTTCGGTTCGCCGCAATCTGCAACGCCGCCACCAGCTTGTGCATATTGCCGTCGGACAACCATTCCACACGGTCAACCTTAAACATCTTTTTCGCCGTACCGTGCGCATAATTCCAAGACCAGCCGTTATCCAGCAGCAGGGCTTCGATTTTGCGCATCATCGGATCGGCAGAGCTTCGGCGGTTCGGGCGACGGCCTGCCGTTTTCTTCGGCGCAAACCCATGTTGGCGCAAATCCTCTACTACGCGTTCCAACTCAGGAATACTGCACTCGGTACACGACCGCTTGCCCGTCACACGCTCCAACACCGCGCGATACGTCGCATCATCCAAACCAAGCTCTTTTTGAGCGATTTTAATTTTCGCAATCAACGCACGGCGCATTATTCCTCCAGTACAACATATAGTACAAATTAGCGCATATTATACAACAAAATACAATATATAGTATTAAGTCGATGTTTTTTTGCGAAACTGATAGGCACAAAAAAGGCCGTCTGAAACAGGTTTTAAACCCCATTTCAGACGGCCTTTAATCCAGCTTTAAACGCCAAAGAAAAGTAAAATCAACGCAAGAAAAAACCAAACCACCCCGAAGCAGTAATAAATAAAGGCTTTTTTCGGGCGCGCATAGCCTCTTTTTCTCCTTCTTTCACTTTTTCCCACACGAAAAAAGCGGTTTCCAATTTTCGGTTGGCATTTTCGACTTGAGCGTGGATGTAGAAGGAATCGCGTGCGGCAGTTCTTAAAAATTCCAGCTCATCAGTATTTAAATTTCCGTTTTCCATCACGCCAACTCCTGCTCCGTCGGCTCAATTACAAAATCCTCCACGCCGCTCACAATCTTAATCCCCGGAACTTGGCCGTCTGAAAAACGCTCTTTTTGATTCAGGATGGCGTCTTTGTCGATTTCCTTTTTAGTGCGGACAAACTCGGCAAAGGCGGATTTTTCCGAGAGCCACGCCAGGACGGCGGCCACGCCCGTTACCTTGACGGATGGCGGACGGATGCGCCATTTAATCAGGCCGGTGGTAAAGTCCACGGTTTTGGTTTTACCGTTTTCCGTCAGCTCGTCCTTATGTGCCTCGCAGTAGGCGGCCACACGTTCGGTCAGGCTCATGATTTCGGCACACATCGGCGCGGCTTTGGCGGCATATTCCTCTTCGATGACCGCTTTTTTGTCTCCGGCTTCGGTTTCCAGGCGTTTGACTTCGCGCTGCAAATCGCCGATTTGGCGGATAAATGCGGTAACTTCCGCTTTGTCTTGTGCCGCTTCGATAGCGGGTTGTTTGATTCGGGTTTTAGCCATTTGCTTTTTCCTCCAGTTTGTTGAGTAATTGATATACTTCGCTTGCTTCAAATCCTCTAGTTTCAGCAAAACTGATAAAGGCATCCCAGTCTTGATCTAAATATTCGTCCAATAGACGGTATTCGTACTGTTCAATCATGATGTTTTCCTTTTAAACTATAAAATTCTTAAGACCTTTAAATCACCGACTTGGTGTGTCCCAATACGATAAGCCAGTATTTTTTCGCGTTTTTCCTTCGGTCTGATATAGGCAACCTTAAACTCTGTTAAATCAATATCTCTAGCTCCTCCTCGCAAATAATTTCTAGTTATTACCAAATCGCCGTGCTCTGCCTTCAACTTTTCTAGTTGACTGATTAAGTCCGATATTCGGTTATTACTTGTAAAATATACATTTTCCATTTCAATGACCTTTCTTGTTTAAAACATCTTTCACTTCCGCCATTTTCTGACGGCCTTTTTCTTTGTCCGGCGCGGGCTTCGCCAACATCGCCCTCGGTATCAACCGTGGTGGTAGGTTGCGGCGCAGTTCGGAGGGTTGCGGCCATGTTTCTGCCGCCTGCAACACCTTAAACCCCGTCTGAATCCGTATCGGGTCATACTCCGGCGAGACGATTTCCTTGGCTTCCTTCAGTTGCCGATACCAAATTTCTGCGACTACTGGCAGGTCTTGCGCTGCGGGGCGGTTGGGCAGATTGAGCGCGGCGAGCAATGCAAACCCTGCCGCGATTTCCCGTTTCGCCCAATCATTCCCCGCCCATTCGCCCAAGGCTGCCACACCCTGCCGCAGCTTGGACGGCGCACCACCTTCGCCCCCTCTCCCCGTGGGAGAGGGCTGGGGAGAGGGCAACCCCGAACCCTGCCACTGGCTCACAATCTCCAACAAATAACCATGCGATTTAAGCGGCGTTTTCAGACGGCCTTGGTCGCGTGCATTGACCGTCTCGTTAAAACCGTGAATCCAAGCATCGGTAGGGGCAGGAAAACAAACCCCGTCACGCGCCGCCTCCTGCGCCTTAATCATCGGCAGCAACTCTTTCAGCAGTTTCGCGGTACGCGCCCAAGAGAGCTGAGACTTGGCAGGGCGGAACAAACCGATATACCGTATCGCCGCCTTGCCCAATTCCGCATCCATCTCCAACACAGCCCGCAATACAGACGATGCGTCGGCATCGTTGATTAAGCTGTCCAGACTATGCATCGCCCCGCAGTTCGGGCATTTGATGTTCATTTAACCACCCCAAGAATCGCCAAAAACGCCACAAGGACAACAATCAACCCAAAAAACATACCGCAGGCATCCAAAACAACAGCTTTAGTCCGCTGTTTGAACCAGTTTTCAATCAGGCTCATCAGTGCCAAAACCACCAGTGCCAAACCAATCAGCCCACAGATCAATAGATAAATCATCATTCCGGTAGTCATCACATCTCCTTCCACTCTTTCATCACATCATCCAAGGCTTCGCGGTAATTGCTTCCATAGCCTCTAATGCCATATTCGGTTAAGCTGCAACAGGTTTTCTGGCCATTTTGCTTTGAAAATTCTGCTGACCCGACCTCAATCAAGAAATCCAATCTTTCCGTATCCTTTACAGCCTGTTTAAATTTCGGGGAAAAATCCAAAACACTAGATTCTTGGTCAACAATGTCGTTATTCGAAGACAGTAAGGTATCCAATACGGTCATAATCCAAGACAAACCGGCGTTGGCAGACTTATATTCCAAAGCTTCAAACACTTCATCCGCAGGCGCATTACTCAGATATTCGAAATCGTCTTCATCCTCCGGGTCGGCAGGTTGATAAACCGGATTCAAACCCTGCTCGATTTTGTTTAAAAACGCGACCAGTTCCCATACTGCGTCAAGGTCTTCTTTATTCGGTCTAGTGATATTCATCACACTTCCTCCCATAAAGTTATCGCCTGAGCCAAAGTTTCCGCCTCGGCAGTTTTCCACATCCCGTCCGGTGCACGCGCGGCAATCACAAAGCCTTCGCCGTCCTTCTTCATAAGCATCAGCTCGCCACGGTCTTCGATCCATTCTGCAATTTCTTTTTGATTCATTTTTGCTCTCCAATTTGTTTTACGCCGTCTGTACCATTCATGGCATGATGTAACTGCACTTGCTTACCCGATTCCATTCCTTGAGCTAATGCCTCATATTCCATTGTTGACCCTTGTAGGATTGACGATTTCGCATCTCTTGTTCTCGCTTCGGTCATATACGGATATTCTTTCTTTACGTATCCGTCCATAACGGCTTTTTCTTCATCAGACATCTCAAATTTTTTGACCATCTCCCAAGCACCCATAATCCAACCATTGCAAAATTGGTCGGCAAGATAAGTTCTATGCGCTTGCTTTCTTGCTCGGCAGTTTTTTAAAAATTTGCGGCGGTCGGCAGAAATCTGCCGATAAACTACATCAAAGGCATAGGCTGAGATTTCTGCTCTATTTCCAATGCCGTAAAACATCATCGTCTTCCCGCGTTGGTAAGATTGGCACCCGAATATATCGGCAATCATATTTGCAATGCCCCATTGCCAGTCTGCCAATTTAAAAGCCATTTTTCGATCGGCTTTCTGTTCAGAGACTTGTGATAAGGCAATATCCACAGCATTGACTTCATACTTTTCCATTAATGCCTGTGCCTGCTTTAATACCTGTGCGGCCTCGTGTTCATTTGCCGACTTACTCAAAGCCAAGCATTTCTTGATTTTGTCTAAGATTTTCTCTTTGTTCATCTTAAATTCCTTTTAAATCAATACATTATATTTTCAACAGAGTAAAAAAATATAGAGCAACATCAACGGCTTACCGTTTTAATTGTCGTCATACTCGTCATGGCCTTCGCCTATCATGTGCAACACGACGATTCTGGCCGGCATTTCAAGCCAAATCCCCAGCAGCACCAACACCACCAATCCGACAACAAACCAAATCATTTTTTCTCCTCCTTCTTCTCGGCAGGCCGTCTGAAACGCACCTGATATTCCTCAATTTCACGCTCCCGGCTTTTTTGCGCCATTCGCGCCGTCGCACGCCTGCGGTGTTGTCCCCAAGCCTGCCAATCCGTATTACGTCGTCCGAAACTCATTTCACACATCCTTTCACAATCGCCTTATCGCCATATTTCGCGCGGATTTCCTTTACCGCCCGATCCAAAGCCTCTTTTCTCGCCGCAGGGATTAATGGCTTATCGCTCATAAACAATCCCTTTCATTTTTTCCTCGACGCTCATTGACTCGTATTGCTCTTCCCATACCTTGACCTCCAAATCCGCCTGTCTTTCCATCGCCTCAACCTTCGTCGGCTCTTTCGCAACCGGTTCGGGTTCTTTCGCGCAGGAATGCAACGCCATCCCCGCCACAAAACACCACACGCCCACCGTCAAACCAACCGGCACCCAACGCCAAAAAGAGCGCGCCACAAACATCTTCCAATCAACTTTCTTTAAAACTTGCATTTTGCGTTTTCCTTTAGAAAACAATAACTTATTAAAATCATAGGGTAAAAAAATATATAGCCCTGTCAGAGACTTACCGTTTCAGACGGCCTATCGGATAATCAGCGACGAGTATTTCTTAACGATACCGGCCTGTATCTTGATACCGTTCTTGTTCGCCGTGCGTACCGCGCCGCGCATCAATTTGCTCATCCGGCGCGTATTGCCGTTGCTGTGTTTAACCAATTCAAAAAGCGTTTCCTCGTCCGCATCAGGCAAAGCCGCTTTCGCAATCTCAAAGAGTTCCTCGCCCGGCAAAGATTCGCCCAAATTCAGCGGAATCGACACGCGGCTGTAAAGCTGTACCAGCTCGCCGTGCTTACCGCGCAGATTCGCCACCAGTCGGGGCATACCGCTCAACACCAACCCGCATCCCGTCTCGTCGTGCAGTCGACGGATAATCTCAAGGGCGCGCAAGGGCAGGTTTTCCGCTTCATCCACCACAATCAGACGGCCCGAATCACGCAGGCGGTCAGATACAGACTCAAACAAATCATTCAGGCTGCCCATCGCCGATACCTTCGCCGCCGTCGCCAATTTCCGCATCAAAACCAAAGCCGTAAAGCTCGGATTAGCCTCAATCAAGATGGCCGCAGGGTTTTTCTCGCAGTAGTTTTTGACCGCCTGCGTCTTGCCCAAACCTGCCTGACCGTAAATGACGGCAATCTCGCCCGCCTCATGCGCATCGCGCATCACTTCAGCAATACGCCGTGTCGTCTTCGTTTCAACAAACCCCAACACCAACTCTTCACGTCGCGCCTTGCTGTCCTGCATTTCCAAAAACGCCTCGATTTTCGGCTCGATGGTTTCATAATTGCCGCCTTTATCGGCATAAGTGCCGTTCAGATACATACTGATGGATGCCGGCGAAGTACCGATACCGCGTGCCAGTTGGGTTTGGTTCATGCCTGATTTGGCTTTGAATTCAGCCAGTTTTTGTTGCAATGCTTGATTAATTTGTTTCATTTTTAATATCCTTGAGTTTTAAACAACCTTTAAAGGCCGTCTGAAATGAAAGAGTTTCCCGATTTAGAAAAACGCCTGATCATGCTGGAAGTCGCCGTTCAAGACTTGGAAGACAGGTCGCTTGCCGATTCTTTCGTACTTTCCTGGCTGCTCCAGCGGATTACCCGTCAAGAGCCGACTTCGATTGAGCAGGTTCGCAGTTTCCTTCAAGCGCAGGCAAAAACGTTTGAGCCTGATTCCGTTCAGCGGGAACACCTTGAATCTTTGCTTGAGCTCGTTGAATCCGCCCAAGGGCTCGCTTGAGTTTCAATTTTTCAACAAGCTCGGTCGAAAACGCTGCATTTTGCTGTTTGTCCATCATGTTTTCCTTTATCTATCCGCCTCAAATAGCACAAAATCGTCCGTGCCCGTTTTCGGTAATACCGCATACTCCGCCTCGATGGCGTTTCCGCCCAAATGTCCAAGCTCGTCCCAAACTGCCGCCTGTTCCAAAGCCGGATTGACTTCCGCATTTGCGAGCCTGATTGCATTTTCCGCCCGCTTGATTTTGCCTTTTCGACGTTTTTCCGCCAGTTGGTCGATACGCGCCGTCGGGAAAGCCTCGCGGGTATTGCCGTCGGCATGCGCCTTAGTGATAAACTTGCCGTCCATATCAAACACATTGACCGCCGACGCATCGCTCAAATCGTAGCTGACCCGTACCTCGTCCTTGTGATACTCCGCCAGCCCGGTTGAGAAATAAGAGTTGTTGAACAAATCCAGCCAACCGCGCTGAACTTTTC
Source organism: Neisseria blantyrii (assembly GCF_962747855.1). NCBI lineage: Bacteria > Pseudomonadati > Pseudomonadota > Betaproteobacteria > Neisseriales > Neisseriaceae > Neisseria > Neisseria blantyrii. The sequence continues at coordinate 105,711 of NZ_CAUIZY010000006.1, read as the reverse complement.
GCACCTCTTGCGGCATAAACATCGTCGCCAGCTCTTCCGCCGACAACATATCCGGTGCAATCCCGTCCTGTTCCAGCCTCATTTCCCGATATTCCTTCGGCGAATAATGCCCGCCGTCAGGATGTCGGGGCAGCTCGCCGTGCGGGCGGTTGTTGTATTCGTCGATACACTTGACCACATCCGCGATAAAACGCGACCAGCTCGGCAATTTTTTCAAATATTTCTGTTGTTCCTCCGTCAAATCCTTGCCTTTTTCCAAAGCGTTAAAAGCACTTTCCATCTTGCGGTACATCAGGTTCTTCGTACTGCTGTCCATCCCCGCGCCCGCAAACGTCTCATACTGCCGCGCCATCTCAATCAGATTGTCTTTCCACCATCGCTCAATGATGCCTCGACCTTGCGGATTGCCCGCGATACCCGTTTCATGTCGGATACCCAGTCGGGACGTAATACCCGTGATTTCATGGTCTATCGTCTTACCCGTCTGACCGCCGCCGTTATCCGAGTAATAGATAATCGGTAAACCAAAATGCTTGACCCCGATACGCAGAGCATCCGATACCGCCACACAACTTTCAGCAAGAGAGACCGAAAACCCGACCACAAACCGCGTACAACCATCAATAATCACCGTCACTTCCGGCTTAAACGGCCTGCCGTGTACCGGATGTGCCACCTTCGCTTTAAAGCTGTGGCCGTCGCCGATCCAAACATCGTTTGGCTTTAAAGCCCCCCAATCACGTTTCACATAAGGCAGCAGCGATTTATAAGCCGCCCCCGTTTTCCTGCCGCGCTCCTGCATAATCAGCGGCAGCTTGTCCCAAACGCGCCGCACCATACTCAAGTTAGGCACATCATTGACCGGCATATTTTCCGCTTCCGCCCACTGCACAAACCGTCGGTAGCTGTGTGCCAGTTTTGGCGCGGACGGGATATTGTGAAACTGCATAAACATCGGCAACCAACCGTAGCTCTCAATCGGCTTAACCGCCTTCGTCGTCTTCGGAGCCAAAGCCACCAACCGCTCCGTCGCGTTTTCCGCTTTCAAATAAGCAGAAATCCAGCCGTCTAAAGTACGTTCGCCAACCTTCGCCGACCGGCTGCGGTCATTGGCCTTTTCCAAATTCCCAAGCGTAACCGCGTCCAACTTACCTTCTGCCAGCAAGCCCAAAAACTGAGCCACCGCAGCCTTAGCGGAGCAACCGTATTCATATTTGATCCCCAATACCGCCGCCACCACCGCACATCGCGCATCCGCCACCGACCGTTGTTTCTCGTTCAACAGCTTGGCCGCTTCAGCCAGTGCCTGAGCCGACATCGCCGTCCCCGGTCTGACTTGGGGCAGGGTTTTCGGCATCTTCTCCGCCAGCTCGTCCGACTGCCGTTTCATGATGGCGGCTCGGATTTCGGCGGGGAGGGAGGCGATTTCATACAGTTTTTTAGGACGGCCTCTTCCTATTTGCTCAAAACAGTGTTGCCAATTATTTTTCTTGGCATGGTATTCAATCCCTTGTCTATCAGTTGGTAGGCTCGGAATTCCTAATTTCGCAATATCAGATGCAGATATTTTCATTTTTTCCGCTTTCTATTTTTGCTTAAATGCGTTACTCTTTTGGAACTATTTAGCAAAACAGTTATCTATTTATAGATCTTGGGAAGGTTGGCTTATGGTTTCGTTTCTCAAAACGAGATGGCCAGATTTCTTCTGCGGGTACTCCAATCGCTGCTGCAATGATTCTTTCGCCTTTCAGATAAGGAGCATCTAAAGCTTTCCCTAATGTATTTGGTGCTAAATTAGCCTCGATAGATAACGCTCTCACAGACCAGCCTGCCTTTTTAAGACGAGCCACAATGTCAGCACGATGCCAATCAGTCATGGTTTCTTGCTTTTTTTTCATTCTCGCAATTCCTTAATTAAGTAGGTTTATTAACCGCCGTTATTTAGTAAGTGAGTGAATTATATTTAGCAAAAGAGTTACATGCAACTCTTTTGCTAAAATATTTTCTCAAAAACGTAATTATTTTTACAAAATATTGATTATTTGAGTAATCTTATTTAAGCAAAAGAGTTTCTTTTTTGCTTAATGTTTTGCTTAAATGAGTTAAATTAGGATTACTATGGATACTTTTTTAGATAGGCTCAAATTTCTTTGGCCTCATGGGGCTAAGCCATCTGACATCTATAACAAAATAGAAATGTCGGCTTCTGGATTTAATAGAGTTTGGAAAGAGGGAGCTATCCCAACAGCCGATTACCTAGTAAAAATTCAAGAAGTTACCGGTTGTGATTTAAACTGGCTGCTGACCGGAAAAGGCTTACCGTATCTTGATAAAGCCAGGCCGGAAAACGCCGGAGCATTCTCTGTAAGCAGAAATTCTGATGGAATTACCGACACTATGGGCAACCCTGTCGACTTGTCAGAGTTTGTATTCGTGCCGCGCTACAACGTAGCCGCAGCAGCAGGGTATGGCGAACCGGTCTTCGGCGAAGAACCTTTGTTCTGCTTGGCTTTCCGGAAATATTGGATTGACAACTATGTGACCAAACAGCCGGAAAAACTGTCTGTAATTACCGTTAAAGGCGATTCGATGGAGGGCGTGCTCAATCATGGGGATTCCATTCTCATCAATCACGCCAAAACCGACCCGCGTGACGGCCTATATGTCTTGCGTATAGGCAATGACCTCTTTGTCAAACGTGTGCAACGCATACCGGGCAAACTGCTTGTAACGTCGGAAAATCCACGTTACGCACCGTTTGAAATAGATTTGAGCAATGCCCAAGACGACATCGCCATCATAGGCCGTGTTGAGTGGTATGGCCGGAGTATTGATTAAATCCATTTTAAAAACCTCTTAAAATAGTTTTAAAAAATTCCCAATCCCGTCAGCTTTCAACAAAAAACCGCGCATTCCGGCACGGTTTTGTGAAAAAGCTGGCGTAACTTTTCCGGATACAAAAAAACGCCGAAATCCACGTCTTTCCGAGATTTCAGCGTTTTTTTACTCTATTTGTTCCTTGTGCAAAAACTAACAGTCCCCCACATTCGCCCCTTTTGTTTACAAAATCTTAAAATTCCTTTACACTAAAACCCGTTCAAAACAAAACAAATATCCTGTCAACACACGCTGCAAAGGAGGATAAACCGTGAAACTGCTGCGAAGACTGACAAACCTCCTTGCCGCCTGCGCCGTAGCGGCGGCTGCCTTCGGGCAGCCCGCCCTCGCGGCGGACTTGGCGCAAGACCCGTTCATTACCGATAACGCCCAACGGCAGCACTACGAACCCGGAGGCAAATACCACCTCTTCGGCGACCCGCGCGGCAGCGTTTCCGACCGCACCGGTCAAATCAACGTCATCCAAGACTATACCCACCAGATGGGCAACCTGCTCATCCAACAGGCGGCAATCCAAGGCAATCTTGGTTACACCGTCCGCTTTTCCGGACACGGATACGAAGAACACGCCCCCTTCGACAACCACGCCGCCGACAGCGCAAGCAAAGAACAAGGCAACGTTGACGACGGCTTTACCATATACCGCCTCAACTGGGAAGGACACGAACACCATCCCGCCGATGCCTACGACGGCCCGAAGGGCGGCAATTACCCCAAACCTACGGGGGCACGCGACGAATACACCTATCACGTCAATGGCATAGCCCGCAGCATCAAACTCAATCCAACCGACACCCGCAGCATCCGGCAACGCATATCCGACAACTACAACAACCTCGGCAGCAATTTCTCCGACCGCGCCGATGAAGCCAACAGAAAAATGTTCGAGCACAATGCCAAGCTCGACCGCTGGGGCAACAGCATGGAGTTTGTCAACGGTATTGCCGCCGGCGCGCTCAACCCCTTTATCAGCGCGGGCGAAGCCGTTGACCAGTGGATGCAGGAAAACCCCAATGCCGCCGAAACCGTCGAAGCCCTGGTCAACGTCCTGCCGTTTGCCAAAGTCAAAAACCTGACAAAGGCGGCAAAAGCAGCCAAAGCCGCGAAGTTGGCAAAGGCGGCAAAACCGGGGAAGGCGAAGGTCAGCGGGGATTTTGCCGTTGCCACACAAGCCAAATACAAGCAATATGGGGATGCGCATTCTGCCAATGCCCAATCGGCATTAGCTAAGAAATTGTCAGGTTTGGAAGATGCTCAAAATAGTGCGTCTAGGACAAAAACTTTACCTGATGGGAGAATCAGGTATTATGAAGCTGAGCGATTTGCTAGAACCGAGGGAAGAACGAGGGGTAATAGCTTTGTTACAGAATATAATCCTAAAACAGGCAGTACCCGACAATGGACGGAAAATTATGACCATAGCGGGAACGTAACTATGGTTCATCCTAAATCAATTAACGGACAAAGTGTAACCTCTCAGCATTATCCACCAACAAAACAGGAATTAGATTCATGGAAAAAATAACTCAACAATACGCATATTCTGAACTGCTCAGATTATTCAATCAAAACGCTTCGGATGAAAAAATTGCGAATCTTGCTTTTGATTTTCTGTATGCTTGGTCAAAAGATAATTCTCCAGAATCGCGTAATATAATCTATGATTTAGCACTTATCGGTGAACCGGGTATGGAACTGACCCGTAATGACATAAAAGAATTGATTGACAGTTTAGTTGAGTAAGTATAGGTTAGGCTGAAAATCCCACAATCAAAAGGTCGTCTGAAACTGCTTTTAATTTCCAGACGACCTTTCCTTCATTTGAAACAGGATATTGAGAACTAAGTTCTTCAAAAATCCTACACCTGCTCCTTCCACGGCAGCACCTTGGTCAAAACGGCAGACGGCTACAAAGCTATTGCCCGTATCCGAGCCGGCGAGATCGTCCTTTCCAAGGACGAGGTAAGCGGAAAAACGGGATACAAACCCGTTATCGCCCGATACGGCAATCCGTATCAAGAAACCGTTTACATTGAAGTTTCAGACGGCATCGGCAACAACCAAACCCTGATTTCTAACCTCATCCATCCGTTTTATTCGGACGGCAAATGGGTTAAAGCGGAAGATTTGAAAGCGGGAAGCAGGCTGTATTCCGAAAGAGGTGCAGGGCAGACCGTTCAAAGCGTTACCGTTAAACAAGAACCGCTCAAAGCCTACAACCTGACCGTTGCCGATTGGCATATTTACTTCGTCAAGGGTAATCAGGCAGAAACGGAAGGGGTGTGGGTTCATAATGATTGTCCGTATGGAAAATCTCCAAGAAAAATTAATGCTGTTATCAATGAAACCAATACTCAAAGAGGTAATATAACAAGTAAGCATACTTTATCTTCTGATGAAGCTTTAGATGCTGGAATTAAATACTTAGGCTCCGAATATAAAGAAATTGGTAAATCAGGTAGCGGCGTTTATCGGAACAAAGCAGGTACAAGGCAATTTAGGATTGATAACAACTCTTTAGAGGGAAATCATGCACCAAATGTACCGCATATCCATTTGGAAAGGATAGACCCGAATAAGAAAAAACCACTAACAAATAACCATATTCCCATTAAAGATTAGGGGATGTCTATGGAAATAAAATTCAATACTTTGGGGGTTATCCTGAATGGGGTCAATCCTGAAGAAAAATTCATAAAAATTATTGACGATTGGGAAAATACCGGGGGATTTCTGATACTGTTATCTTCAAATGACAAATTTTCATCGTTTGACAGTTACGATGACTGGGTCGAAAACTTAGAAATATTAAAAGAATACCTGCAAGAATCTCATTGGATTATCAAGTGGGTCGGATAGTCGGCAAACGTAGTCCGTCTGAAACGCTTTTACTTTTCAGACGGACTTTCTACCAATGGGAACAAGGCGTTTTGTCTCAATCCGGCCTATAATTATCCGATACAGTGATGGGAAGCTAAGAAAAATATGATTAATCATATTGAAAAATATATAGGCACTATTTCTCATGGCTCGAAAAGCGATTCGGGAAGTCAGTACAAATTAAATATCGCAGCTATTCCCTCTTCCCCTGACAGCGATTTAAAAACTTATATTACTTTAGGGTTAAGCAAGCATGATCTGAATTATAAAAGCAGATTTGAAATACTTTTTGTATGTTCTTTAAAATATGATGAAAATCAGATTTTTCCATTTTTAAGATGGTTGGCAGAAACCATCATTGAGAACAAAAAAATCCTTCTTCGGGGGCAGGTTGTTTATTTGCCCAGAAGCATTGTTGATTCAACAAAAATGGACGCTCTGTATGTTTCCGCCCCATTTTATTTCGATGATGATTTTCAGGTCTGTTATGACGGACACTACAATATCGTTTTCCCTTTGCTTGTCCCGTTGTATAAACAGGAAGCGGAATTGGTGGAAAAAAAGGGTTGGAATGCTTTTGAGCAGTTCTTACTGGATAATGAAGTTGACAACCTTTCGGATATGAATAGGAAACCGTTTGTTTGGTAAATACCTTCTTCAAACGGTCAATGCCGTCTGAAAAACCTTGTTTCAGGTTTCAGGCGACCTTTGAAAACAGGCTAAAAAGCATGGACTATAACCAAACTGTTTTATCTCACTTGCAAAAATTTTGGAAACATCATGAAATTAAAGGATTTACTTGGGCTTTAGGAAGGATTGTTGAAGAACTTCCCGATTTCCAAGTTTTCCAAGTGATTCCTAATCATGAAGATGAGCCCTGGGTTTATGTCAGCTTTGGGATAGGTCCATTTTTAGGACAGGAGTTTTTTATCGTCAGCCCATTTGAAACACCTGAACATATTGAGACCTTGGCGATGCTGGCATCGGCAAGTATGCATTATCCAGACCGATTTCAATTAGGAAAAACGGTCAATATCGGCAGACCATGGGTTGGACAATCGTCCTTTCGGCATTTTCTGATTTCTCTGCCTTATCCTTATGGGCAAGAGTTGGAATATATGGATAATGTCCGATTTTTCTGGTTATTGCCGATTACTCATCAAGAGAGGCTTTTTCTAGATACTCATTCGATAGAAGAATTGGAAACGAAATTCGATGAAGCGGGTATTGATTATTTAGATATAAATCGTGCGAGTACTGTCTGGCAGGTCGGATAAAAAACCGGCAATCAAAATGCCGTCTGAAACGATATTCGTCTTTCAGACGGCATTTTTGTATTTAAAGCCGGGTAACGCTCAATACGCCTTTGACGTCGCCGAGGCTGGCGAGGACGCGCGGGAGGTCGTTGACTTGTTTGACTTCGAGCGTGAACCTCATGCTGGCTTCCAAGTCGCGGGACTGGGTTTGCACGGCGGTAACGTTGAGTTTGTGGCGGGCGAGTGCGTCGGATACGTCGCGCAAAAGCCCGGAGCGGTCTTGGGCGCGGATTTCGATATCGACGGCGAACACTTGTCCTTCCTGCAACGCCGCCCAGCTTGCGTCCAGCACTTTTTCAGGTGCTTGTTCGGCGAGGTGTCGGAAAGAGGGGCAGGTTTTGCGGTGTACCGAAATGCCGCGATCGCGGGTAACGAAGCCGACAATGTCGTCGGGCGGCGCGGGTTTGCAGCATTTGGCAAGCGTGGTCATCAGACCGTCTTCGCCATCGATGAGCACGCCGTTTTTGCCGCCTTTTTTGATTTTGGACTGTTTGACGATGGTGGTTTCGCTGACGGGTACGGGCGGCGGTTCGTTCAGCGTGCCGCAGGCTTTTTGGATGGCGCGGTTGGAAATTTCGCCTTGTCCGACGGCGGTGTAGAGGTCTTCTGGCTTTTTGTAGCCGAGATTTTCGGCAAGCTCTTGCAGGTTGGGTTTGGGCGTGAGTTTGGCAAGCTGTTTGTCGAGTTGGACGCGGCCTTCTTCGCGCACGGTGTCGGCGTTTTGCTGGCGGATGTAGGCGCGGATTTTGCCGATTGCCTTGTTGGATTTGACCCAGCCTTCGTAAAGCCAGTTGACGGAAGGATGCCCTTCTTTGGCGGTAATGATTTCGACGCGCTGTCCGTTTTCGAGCGGGGTGGACAGCGGCACAATTTGCCCTTCGACTTTCGCACCGCGGCAACGGTCGCCGATGCTGCTGTGCAGGGCGTAGGCGAAGTCGATGGGGGTCGCGCCCGTAGGCAGTGAGAGGACTTTCCCGTGTGGAGTCAAAACATAAATCGTGTCGTTGAACAGCTCGGTTTTAAAGGCGGCGGCGAGGTCTTCCTTGCCGCTTTCCGCCATATTTTCGCGCCAGTCCAAAAGTTGGCGCAACCAGGCGATTTTTTGCTCGTAGGCGGAATCGCCTTTGCCGCCTTCTTTGTAACGCCAGTGCGCGGCGACACCGAATTCGTTGAATTGGTGCATATCGAAGGTGCGGATTTGGACTTCCACGCCTTTGTCTTCCGGACCGACGATAACGGTGTGCAAACTTTTATAGCCGTTGCCTTTGGGGTTGGCGATATAGTCGTCGAACTCGCCGGGGATGGGCTGCCAGAGGCTGTGGACGATGCCCAACGTGGTGTAACACTCGGGGACGGTATCGACCAGAATCCGCACGGCGCGGATGTCGAACAAGCCGTCGAAGCTGAGCTTTTTCTTCACCATTTTTTTGTAAATGGAGTAGATGTGCTTTGGTCTTCCGGCAACTTCAAAGTGAATATTGTATTTTTTCAGTTCTGTACGCAGGATATTGAGGAAGTTTTCGATGTATTCGAGGCGTTCGGTGCGTTTTTCGTCCAAAAGCAGGGCGATTTCGCGGTATTTTTCCGGCTCTTGATGACGGAAGCCCAAATCTTCGAGCTGCCATTTGAGTTGCCACACGCCCAAACGGTTGGCGAGCGGGGCGAAGATGTCGAGGGTTTCTTTGGCGACGGCGCGTTTTTCAGGATTATCGGGAACGTTGCTTAAAAATTGCAGGGTGCGCGTACGCATCGCCAGTTTGATCAACACGACGCGGATGTCGGTAACCATCGCCAGCAGCATTTTCCGCATAATTTCGGCTTGCCGGGCGCGTTCTTCCGGCGTGGCAAGGCTGTCCACGCGTGCGAATTGGGTCAGTTTCTGTACTTCGTCCACGCCTTTGACCAGCTCGCAAACGGTGCTGTTGCAGCGTTCGGAAACCAATTCGTGCCAAGTGGGAATGTATTTGCCGATGTCGGACAAAATCGTAGCGGCAACGGCATCAGGCAAGAGGTCGAGTTCGCTGACGATTTGCATCGAGCCGAGGAAGTGGTCGGACAACGGCTCGCCATACGGCGTGGCGGCATCGGCGGGGTAATGTGCTTCCGCCAGCGAACGGGCGGCTAAGACAAGTTTTTTATCGTTGTCCGGCAGCGCGGCGCAGTAGCTGTCGAACCATTCGTGCAATTCTTGCGGGGTCGCGCTTTGCGTGTCTTGAATCGGGCTGATGGCGGTCATGATGGGGTCTTCCGTTCCGATAAAAACGAGTTTATTGTAACAGCTTATTTATTTACGGTGCATAGGCGGAAGATAAACTTGTTTCGGGCGGCGCGGGGTGTTAAGGTAGCCGGTACCGACAGGTTGACGAGGAATATTTTGATGAAGCTGTATATTTACGACCATTGCCCGTTTTGCGTGCGTGCGCGGATGGCTGCAGGGCTGTTTGGCGCGGACGTTGAGGAAGCCGTGCTGGCAAACGACGACGAGGCAACGCCGATCGGCATGATTGGAGCGAAACAAGTGCCCATCCTGCAAAAAGAAGACGGTTCGTTTATGGGCGAGAGTTTGGACATTGTGCGGCATTTCGACCGCGAAGGCCGTCTGAAAGACGAAGTCCGCCCCGAGATACAGGTGTGGCTGGACAAGGTGGGTGGATACAACAACAAACTGGTTCAGCCGCGCGTGATCAAAATCGGGCTACCTGAATTTGCAACTCCGGAAGCGGTGAAATATTTTACAGATAAAAAAGAGAAAAGCATCGGCAGCTTTTCCGCCAATTTGAATAAAACCGCCCAATACCTCGAACGGATAAACGCAGATTTGCAAGAGTTGGAGAATTTGATGGACGGTACTTCAGACGGCATCAACGGCGGAATCGGCATGGAGGATATTTTGTTTTTCCCCGTTTTAAGGAATCTGACCGTGGTGCGCGGAATCGAATGGCCTCAAAAGGTGATGGGTTATCTGATGACGATGAGTGAAAAATCAGGCGTGCCGCTTTATTTTGACAGGGCATTGTAAAACAGGAAAACGCGGCAGGCAGGGAAGCCTTGCTGCGTTTTCCTGTACTTGGCAAATACGGCATACTGCCCAAAAACCGCCAATTCAAATAAACCATCCGATGAGGGATTGAACCAGTATCATAACCAGCTGTACGACAGGGGTGACAAACATACCCAAACCCCCGGTCAGCAGAAGCAGCAGGATAATCCACGTCCCATAGGGTTCGATTTTGCGGAATAAGACAGAATATTTCGCCGGCAGGAAGGTGTCGATGAAAATGCCGCCGTCACCAGGCAGGATGGGAATGATGCTGATTGCAAACAGAATGGCGTTAATCAGGATGCCGTAATTTGCCATTTTTGCCAGCGGCATTTGGTATGTGTCGTCGATGAATGGGGCCAATACCCAAATCAGCCCCCACAAAAAGGCCATCGCCAGATTTGCCAGCGGACCGGATGCGGCAACATAACGCCAGGCAAGGCGCGGGTTGCGGAAGTTGCGCGAATCGATAGGGATAGGACGTGCCCAACCAAATAGAAACGGTGTGAACATCAAAGTAAATAGCGGCATGATGATTGTGCCGACCGGATCGATATGGGGCAGAGGGTTCAGCGTCAGCCTGCCGTATTGTTCGGCAGTGTTGTCTCCCCAGTAGCGCGCCGTATAGCCGCGTACCACCTCCCTGACGGTAATGGCAAGCAGTACGGGCAGGACGGCAAGCAAGAATACGCCCAAGTCAAAATTCCGAAACATGATTTTCCTTTAAAACAGGTGGTACGCAGCCGTAACCGGCTGCCGGATGAAAGCGGCAATATATCATTTAACCCGATTTTGTTGGAATGGGAAAACAGGTAGATCCGCTCCGTTTGTCTGCCGGCATCTGATAATTTGTCATAACATATTGTTTTAATATGGATTTTAATAATATGAAAACAGTATTCAGATAAAGGTAAATAATAAAAATAGGTTGCAAATAGGAATTGTTGCTATTATTATGCCCGAATTATGGATAAAGAACGAATTTTAACCCCCGCAGTCGTGTTTTCCGTCGCACTGCTGCATTTGGCAATGGTGGCATTGCTCTGGCAGGCGCACAAGCTGCCCGTGATAGAGTCAGGCAATGTTATTGAATTTGTCGATTTGGGCGACTTTGGCGGAGGGGACGGCGCACCCGAAGGCGCAGGCGCGCCTGCCGCGCCCGAACCGCAACCCGAGCCTGAGCAGCCCAAACCTGTCGAGCCGCCCAAACCGGTTTTGAAGCCGGTGGTTACAAAAAAGGCGGATGCAGATATTCAGCAGCCCAAGGAAAAGCCGAAACCCGAAGAAAAACCGAAGCCCGAACCCAAACCGGAAGCGAAGCCTGCCCCGAAACCGGCGGAAAAACCGGCAGAAAAGCCGTCTGAAAAACCTGCCGAACATTCCGGCAATGCTTCTGCCAAAGCCGGCAGCGAGCAGGGCAATGGGGAAGGTAAGGGAACCGGTACCAAAGGCGACGGAACAGGGCGCGGAGAAGGCAGCGGTAAAGGCAGCGGCGGAGCCAAAGGCGAACACGGGGAAGGAAGCGGCGGCAGCGGCGGCGGAACAGGAGCCGGCAGCAGCAAAGGCAACCCTTTACGCGCCAACGGCAGCATCCCGCGCCCAGCCTATCCCGCGCTTTCTATGGAAAATGACGAGCAGGGCACGGTTGTTTTGAGCGTTTTGGTTTCTCCGGGCGGTCATGTCGAGTCCGTCAAAGTGGTGAAAAGCAGCGGTTTTTCCCGTTTGGACAATGCGGCACGCAAGGCGGCGCAAAACGGGCATTTTCAAGCCAATGCCTGGACGGAGTTTAAAGTCCCCGTCAAGTTTGAATTGAATTAGGCGGTTGCCGCAGCGGTTTGCGGCAACTTGGATGTTTGATTGGTTTTTTCAGTGTTGGAATCATTATGAATTTGAAATTAGTGTTTGAATCGGGCGATCCCGTCCTGATCGGTGTGTTTGTGTTGATGCTGCTGATGAGTATCGTAACGTGGTGTCTGGTTGTCTTGCGCTGTATCAAGCTGTATCGGGCGCGCAAAGGGAATGCCGCCGTCAAACGGCATATGCGCGATACTTTGTCGCTGAACGACGCGGTCGAAAAAGTGCGCGCCGTCGATGCGCCTTTGTCCAAACTGGCGCAAGAGGCGTTGCAGTCTTACCGCAACTACCGCCGGAGCGAAGCGTCCGAACTGGCGCAGGCTCTGCCGTTGAACGAGTATTTGGTCATTCAAATCCGCAACAGTATGGCGCAGATTATGCGCCGGTTTGATTACGGGATGACCGCGCTTGCCTCCATTGGCGCGACCGCGCCGTTTATCGGGCTGTTCGGCACGGTTTGGGGGATTTACCACGCCCTGATCAATATCGGGCAAAGCGGGCAGATGAGCATTGCGGCGGTTGCCGGCCCGATTGGCGAGGCACTGGTGGCGACGGCGGCTGGCCTGTTCGTGGCGATTCCGGCGGTGTTGGCATACAACTTCCTCAATCGCGGCACGAAAATACTGGCTCAGGATTTGGATGCGATGGCGCACGATTTGCACGTCCGCCTGCTTAATCAAAAGGATAGCTGATTATGGCATTTGGTTCGATGAATTCCGGCGACGATTCTCCGATGTCCGACATCAACGTTACGCCGCTGGTGGACGTGATGCTGGTGTTGCTGATTGTGTTTATGATTACTATGCCGGTGCTGACGCATTCCATCCCTTTGGAACTGCCGACCGCGTCCGAGCAGGCAAACAAGCAGGACAAACAGCCTAAAGACCCCCTGCGCCTGACGATTGATGCGAACGGCGGCTATTATGTCGGCGGGGATTCTGCAAGCAAAGTGGAAATCGGGGAAGTGGAAAGCCGTCTGAAAGCCGCCAAGGATCAGAATGAAAACGTGATTGTGGCAATTGCGGCAGATAAGGCGGTGGAATACGATTATGTGAACAAAGCGTTGGAGGCTGCCCGTCAGGCAGGGATTACCAAAATCGGTTTTGTAACCGAAACCAAGGCGCAATAAAGTTTGACGTTTGAACGAATGCCGTCTGAAAGCCTTTCAGACGGCATTTTTGTATCGGCCGGTTTTATGGTTTGGCGGCTGCTTCTTCCAAACGGCTGCGGAAGTTTTCCAAATTTACGCCTGCCGCTTGGGCGCGGCGGATGATTTCGTCAACCGGCATACCTTCTGCCGCCCGGCGGAAGCCCCACAGCAGGGAGCAGCGCGTACCGGTCCGGCAATAGGCAAGGACGGGATATTCGGCTTGTCCGATGAGTTGTCGGAAGGTTTCGACATCGTGTTTTTGGATGTCGCGTGCGGTAACGGGTTGGTGATGGAATCCGGTAATGCCTGCTTGTTCCAACCACTGTTTGATTTGGGCGAAGTCGGGCTGCGATTCTTCTTCGCGGTCGGGGCGGTTGCAGACGACGGTTTTGATACCCAGTAGCGAGATTTGTTCCGCATCGGCTTCCGTCAGTTGTGGGGAGATGTAGAGATGTTCGTCAAGTTTTAGAATCGCCATTTTATTTCCTTTGTTTTGCGGTTGGTTTTCAGACGGCATTTTGTGTGCAATGCCGTCTGAAAGTTTAACCGAACAACCAGTTTTCCAACAGGTTCCGGTCTGTGATATGTAGGATGGCAGTATCCGCCGCCGCTGCCTGAACCGTCAAGACGGTTTGACGCAATATGCCTGCACGGAAGAAGTGGATATTGATTCTTGCATTGACGTGGTATCGGGCCCATTGTGCGGCAAAGTCGGTGCAGGCATAACCGTCTAAAGCAATGATTTTGTCTTGCGGGCACAGTGCCGCAGATTCCGCGCTGCCGCCGTTGAAGACATGGGTCAGGACGATGTGGTCGGCGTTTTGTTTGAAACGTGCGCTGAAATCGCCTGCCGGCGGGACGGGGCAGATGTGTTCCGCATATCCGCCGCCGTGTTGTCGGGGAAGTGGTAGGAAGGTCAGTCCCACGCCTGCGGTTGCCAGGCATTCGGCAAGCGGCAAATCTTCGGTACTGTATAACGCTTTTTGGAAAAAATCTTCCAAATCCAAGCCGGTTATTTCCTGACAGCGGATTTGCCAGTGTTTTTCCGGAATACCCGAGTGTGTGTCCCTCCACTCCCGATAGAGTTTGTCCATTACCGTATCGAGAGAATGTCTGCCGCCGCTTTTGTTCCGTATCAGCAAATCAAGGCACAATGCGGCAAGCGCGCCTTTTTGGTAGTAGCTGACGATGGCGTTGGGGCTGTTTTCATCCGGTTTGTAAAATTTGTTCCACGCGGTAAAACTCGATTCCGCCAAGGTCTGCCTCAAACGGCCGCGGGTTTGTTGTACGCGCGTAATACCTTGTGCCAGCAGGTTTAAATAAGATTCGGGCGAGATGGTGCGGCTGCGTGCCAAAAACAAATCGTCGTAATAGGATGTAATGCCTTCGAATGCCCATAGTTGTTCGGTATAGTTTTCTTTGTCGAGGTCATAAGGGGCGAACGCGGCAGGTTTGATGGATTTGACGTTCCACGCGTGAAAATATTCGTGGGAGAAAAGTCCGAGCAATGTGGTGTAGGCATCGTCGGCATCGGTCATACCGTACGGCGGAAGGCTGTGGCGGTCGGCGAGCAGGGCGGTGCTGTCGGCGTGTTCCAAACCGCCGTAAATATGGTCACCGACGTGGAGCAGGAACAAATATTTTTGAAACGGGGCAGGGGAGGAAAACATCGCCAGTTCTGTTTCGTAGATTTTTTTGATGTCCGAAACCAGCCTGTCGCGGTCGAAGTCGGGATAGATGCCGCTTAGGGCGAGCGTATGCGGAATGCCTGCCGCTTCAAAATCTAAAAATTCAATCAAGCCCATCTCGACAGGTCGGTCAATCAATTCGGCATAAGATGCCGTCTGAAAGACAAACCTCCCTGTCTCCGGCAGTGTTGTGGCAATACGCCATTCGGGTGGAATGCCTGTCAATTCCAAGCGGTGCGGCAGCGTTTCCGCTCCTTCGACTTTCAAAAACAGGCACGCTCCGTCAAAAAAACCGCGTTCTGTTGTCAGGAAAGAACCTCGAACCGACAAATCGAATGCATATACGGTGTAGCGGATTTGCCACTCGCCGCGTACGGCGGCAGCGTGCCAGCGGTTTTTTGCAATTTGTTCGAGTGGCATGGACGTGCCGTTACAGGATGCATGGATAGAAGTGATGTGGCGGGAAAAATCCCGAATCAGATAGCTGCCCGGAACCCAGTTTGGCAGGCTTATTTCTATAGGAAAATCATCATTTTGTGTGAATGTCAGCAGGATGTGCCACTCATGGTCTAGAGGGGAGGGGGCAATTTCATAATTAATCATGGCTATTAAATATATCGTTAAATATTATTGATAAAATGTCTTTAAAATGCAGCTTAATCTACATCAATAAAGTGTTATAAAAAAGGAGGCTTGAAAAACAAAGCAATGTCAAACTGGTTGCAATTTATTATAACAATATGATTTATATATAATAAGAATGAATTTAAGAAAAATTTTCCTTTATGTTGCAAATGTAATTCCGCTTGGCGTAATAAGGCAGATATGTTAAATTTAGAAAAAATTACGCTTGCCCAAGTTGTACCTTAAGAGGTCGCAAAGGTGGGCAGGATAAAAAATTTTTATTCCCATAATTCATGGAGACTCTCATGGACACACAAACTTACAACTACAAAGTGGTGCGCCAGTTCGCCATCATGACTGTAGTTTGGGGTATCGTGGGCATGTTGGTCGGCGTTATCGTCGCAGCCCAACTGTTTGCTCCCGCCCTCGATTTGTCTAATATCGGACCTTGGTTCCACTTCGGCCGCCTGCGTCCGCTGCACACTAATGCGGTTATTTTCGCATTTGGCGGCTGCGGCCTGATCGGCACATCATACTACGTTGTCCAACGTACTTGTAATACCCGTCTTTTCGGCGGCTGGCTGCCGGCATTTACCTTTTGGGGTTGGCAGGCGGTAATCGTTGCTGCTGCCGTCAGCTTCCCTATGGGTTGGACCCAAGGTAAGGAATATGCCGAACTGGAATGGCCGATCGACATTCTGATTACTTTGGTTTGGGTTGCATACGCCATCGTATTCTTCGGTACGATTGCCAAACGCAAGGTGAAACACATTTACGTTGCCAACTGGTTCTACGGCGGTTTTATTTTGGCGGTCGCACTTTTGCACATCGTCAACAATATCAGCATCCCGGCAGGGTTGATGAAGTCATACCCTGTCTATTCCGGTGCGATTGATGCTATGGTTCAATGGTGGTACGGGCATAACGCCGTGGGCTTCTTCCTGACTGCCGGCTTCTTGGGTATGATGTACTATTTTGTCCCCAAACAAGCAGGCCGCCCTGTTTACTCCTACCGCCTGTCCGTCGTTCACTTTTGGGCGTTGATTTTCACCTATATGTGGGCGGGTCCGCACCATCTTCACTACACTGCGCTGCCTGACTGGACTCAATCTTTGGGTATGGTTCTGTCTTTGATTCTGTTCGCACCCTCTTGGGGCGGTATGATTAACGGCATCATGACCTTGTCCGGCGCGTGGGACAAACTGCGTACTGACCCGATTCTGAAATTCCTGATTGTATCCCTGTCCTTCTACGGTATGTCTACCTTTGAAGGCCCGATGATGTCGATTAAAACGGTCAACGCATTGAGCCACTATACAGACTGGACCGTTGCACACGTTCACGCCGGTGCTTTGGGTTGGGTAGGCTTTGTAACCATCGGTTCCGTCTATTACATGATTCCCCGTCTGTTCGGCAAAGAACAGATGCACAGCACCAAACTGGTAGAGGCGCATTTTTGGATTGCGACCATCGGCGTGGTTCTGTATATCGCCGCGATGTGGATTGCCGGTGTGATGCAGGGTTTGATGTGGGGCTCTTTGAACGATGACGGTACGCTGACCTACTCGTTTGTCGAATCCGTAAAACGCACTATGCCTTATTACATGATCCGTTTTGCAGGTGGTTTGCTGTATCTGAGCGGTATGTGCATTATGGCGTACAACGTGTACCGCACAGCCATCAGCGGTAAGGCGGTCGATGCTGAAATCCCTGCGGTTTCCCAAACACAGCATCACTAAAATACTAAGGAAGATAGGCTACCAAAATGAAATTACAACAATTGGCCGAAGAAAAAATCGGCATCCTGATTGTGTTTACCCTGCTTGTAGTCAGTGTCGGTCTGTTGATTGAAGTTGTGCCCTTAGCCTTTACTAAGGCGGCAACGCAGCCGGCACCGGGTGTGAAACCTTACAATGCCCTGCAGGTTGCAGGACGCGATATTTATATACGCGAAGGTTGTTATAACTGCCACTCGCAAATGATTCGCCCGTTCCGTGCGGAAACCGAACGTTATGGACACTACTCTGTTGCCGGGGAATCGGTTTACGATCACCCGTTCCAATGGGGTTCCAAACGTACCGGTCCTGATTTGGCCCGTGTGGGCGGCCGTTATTCCGACGAATGGCACCGCATCCACCTGCTGAATCCGCGTGATGTCGTACCCGAATCCAATATGCCGGCATTCCCGTGGCTTGCACGCAATAAAGTCGATGTCGATGCAACCGTTGCCAACATGAAGGCTTTGCGTAAGGTAGGGACTCCTTACAGTGATGAGGAAATTGCGAAAGCGCCCGAAGCCTTGGCAAACAAATCTGAGCTGGATGCTGTAGTCGCCTATCTGCAAGGATTGGGTCTGGCTTTGAAAAACGTAAGGTAACATCATGGATATTAACGGTATTCGCACTCTTTTCACGGTATGGGTCTTTATCTGTTTCCTGTTGGTGCTTTATATTGTCTTCAACAGGAGGAATAAGAAAAACTACGATGATGCCGCAAACAGCATTTTTAATGACGATCAAGATGCAAAAGGCAAGGAAAGCGAAAACCGTTAATATTGTGACAACGGAGCAAAACAATGAACACAACATCCCAATTTACCAGTAATTTCTGGAACATATATATTGCAGCCATCGTCTTATTGAGCTTTATCGCTTTGGCTTGGCTGCTGCTGTCTCAAAATGTTGTCAAACGTCCGAAGAAGGGCGAAGAAGTACAAACTACGGGTCACGAGTGGGACGGCATTTCCGAATACGACAATCCGCTGCCGCGCTGGTGGTTTTGGCTGTATGTTTTGACGTGGCTGTTCGGTATCGGTTATCTGGTTATGTATCCGGGTGTCGGCGACTACAAAGGCCTGCTGAAATGGACCAGCCACAACCAATATGAAAAAGAGGTCAAAAAAGCCGATGAGCAATACGGTAAACTGTATGCCAAGTTTGCGGATATGCCGATTGAAAAAGTGGCAAAAGACCCACAGGCCAAGCAAATTGCCCAAAACCTGTTCAATACTTACTGTATCCAGTGCCACGGCTCTGATGCCAAAGGTTCTAAAGGTTTTCCGAATCTGACCGACAGCGATTGGTTGTGGGGCGGCGATCCCGATAAAATCCACGAGACCATTGAAAAAGGCCGTGTTGCTACCATGCCTGCATGGGGTCCTGCTTTGGGTGAGGAAGGCGTAAAAGACGTTGCGCATTATGTGATGTCTCTTTCAAAACCCAAAGGCCAGTATGATGAGGAACGTGCCGCACGCGGACAAGCCTTATTCAGCGGTCCGCCTGCCAACTGTTTCACTTGCCACGGCGATAAGGGACAAGGTATCCAAGGTTTGGGTCCGAACCTGACTGATGATGTGTGGTTGTGGGGCGGTACGCAAAAATCCATTATTGAAACCATTACCAACGGCCGTAGCAGCCAAATGCCCGCGTGGGGACATTTCTTGGATAAAGACAAACTGCATATCATGACTGCTTATGTATGGGGTCTTTCCAATAAAGACGGTAAAGCTCCGGTGAAAAAAGCCGAGCCTGCACCGACTCCCGCACCGGCGGCAGAACCCGCAGCCTCTGCTCCTGCAGAAGCAGCACAAGCCGCTTCTGAAGCCAAACCTGCCGCAGCAGAACCTAAAGCCGAGGAAAAAGCCGCACCTGCTGCCAAAGTGGACGGCAAACAGGTTTATGAAACCGTTTGTGCCGCCTGCCATGGCAATGCGATTCCGGGTATTCCCCATGTCGGCACCAAAGCCGATTGGGCCGACCGCATCAAAAAAGGTAAGGACACATTGCACAAACACGCAATCGAAGGTTTCAATACGATGCCCGCAAAAGGCGGTCGCGGCGATTTGAGCGATGATGAGGTCAAAGCTGCAGTTGACTATATGGTCAACCAGTCAGGCGGCAAATTCTAACCGTTGTTTTCCGACTTTGTCGGATGCAGAAATCCGGATTCATATCGAATCCGGATTTTTTATTTTGAATGGAAATCCTGTTTTTGATTTATGCCGTCTGAAAGTGAGGATTTTGATGCTTAAGCGGTCAGACCGACTGATATTTTTGTATGGTTTAAAGAATGGTGCAGTTGGGTGTCGGACAGCATTGTTTGATGCTTTCAG
The DNA here is from genome assembly GCF_962747855.1 of Neisseria blantyrii. Lineage (NCBI taxonomy): Bacteria > Pseudomonadati > Pseudomonadota > Betaproteobacteria > Neisseriales > Neisseriaceae > Neisseria > Neisseria blantyrii. The sequence goes on along the minus strand of NZ_CAUIZY010000006.1, from coordinate 86,150 downwards.
ACGGCATATAGGTTTGTTTCTTCAAAATGGAATCTTTTTTCATATGTTGCAAAAAATATTGATTTTAGTCATAAAGAATTAGTCTTTATTATTTATAATCGCGCATCATCACGATAACTCTAATTTCAAAAGGACGATTAATGGATACACAAATCAAAACTGAAGCCGGTCAGCAGAATAACCGGCGTTATCTGACCGTTTGGAGATGGCATTTTTATGCCGGTTTGTTGGTTATGCCCTTCTTGACCCTGCTTGCCGTTACGGGTTTGGGTATGCTGCTGTTTGCCAATATTACCGGCAAGGAGGGCGAGCGGATTCATGTTGTGCCGCAGGCAACGGTACAACCTCTGTCTGTTCAGGCAGAAGCGGCACGCAGTGCCGTTAATCCGGAGACTTCGTCCGTCGTTCAGTATATTGCACCGCGCGCCGATGATATGGTTGCCGTGTTCCGTGTCAACAATGAGGGTAAGGCAACCATGGTTGCGGTCGATCCTTATACGGCAAAAGTGGTCAACACCATGCCGCGCAATCAGGGTTGGTATCACACTATGGATGAAATCCACGGCGATATGATGCTCGGTGCGGCAGGCGATTATCTTTTGGAAACGGCGGCTTCACTGACCATTATTATGGTTGTCAGCGGCTTGTACCTTTGGTGGGCGAAACGGCGCGGCATTAAAGCGATGCTGCTGCCGCCAAAAGGCAGGGCGCGTTCTTGGTGGCGGAATCTGCATGGTTCGTTTGGAACTTGGGTGTCGCTGATTTTACTGTTGTTCTGTCTGTCCGGAATTGCTTGGGCAGGTATTTGGGGCGGCAAGTTCGTGCAGGCTTGGAGTCAGTTCCCGGCCGGCAAATGGGGTGTCGAACCGAACCCTGTTTCAGTCGTGCCGACCCACGGCGAGGTATTGAATGACGGCAAGGTTAAGGAAGTGCCGTGGATTTTGGAGCTTACGCCTATGCCTGTTTCAGGGACGACTGTGGGCAAAGACGGCATTAACCCTGACGAGCCGATGACATTGGAAACCGTCGACCGTTTCGCGCGGGAAATCGGTTTCAAAGGGCGTTATCAGCTGAATTTGCCCAAAGGCGAGGAAGGAGTGTGGACTTTGTCTCAGGATTCCATGAGTTACGATATGATTAGTCCGTTTGCCGACCGTACGGTACATATCGACCAATACAGCGGCAAGATTCTTGCCGATATCCGCTTTGACGATTACAACCCGTTCGGTAAATTCATGGCGGCAAGCATTGCGCTGCATATGGGTACTCTGGGCTGGTGGAGCGTGTTGGCGAACGTCGTGTTCTGCCTTGCCGTGATTTTTATCGGCATCAGCGGCTGCGTGATGTGGTGGAAACGCCGTCCGTCCGGCGCGGCGGGCATTGTTCCTCCGGCGCAGAAAATCAAGCTGTCCGTCTGGTGGGCAATGGCGGTGCCGCTGCTGCTGATTGCATTGCTTTTCCCAACCGCACTGCTTGCCATTGCCGTGATTTGGCTGCTGGATACCTTGCTGCTGTCGCGGATTCCTGTTTTGAGGAAATGGTTTAAATGACCCGATGCCGTCTGAAGCGTTCAGACGGCATTTTGTTTGAAGGCGGGCGGGGGAAAGGCTATATAATCCCGAATACTTGACCACAGCTTCTGTTTGAAATCATGTTTTATTTGTATCAATCCAACCGTCTTGAAACTCTGGCGGCACTGTTTGCCCACATTCAAAAAGTCAAACCGCTGAAATCGGTTTTACAGCCCGAACAGATTATTGTGCAGAGTCAGGGGATGCGCCGCTACCTCAATACCTGCCTCGCCCGAGATTTGGGCGTGGCGGCGAATTTGGCGTTCAGTCTGCCCGCCGGCTTGACGTGGAAGTTGATGAAAAAACTGATTCCCGGTATTCCAGAACTCAGCCCGTTTGCCCCCGAAGTCATGCGCTGGCGGCTGCTGGATTTGTTCCGCAGCGAGGCATTCCGGAATACGGCAGAATTTGAAGATGTGAGGAATGTGCTGCAAGACTATCTAGGCAGCGGCGAATCGGCAGATTATCAGCTTGCGGGACAGCTTGCAGACATATTCGACCAATACCTTGTCTATCGTCCGCAGTGGATAGGCGCGTGGCAGCAGGGCAGGATACTCGGTTTGGGCGACGATGAAATCTGGCAGTCCAAACTGTGGCGTTACCTCGACGACGGCAGGCAGAGCGCGCCGCACCGTGTCGCGTTGTGGGAAAAGCTGTTGGAATCTTTGAGCAGTGATAAGCTGCCCGAGCGTTATTTCGTGTTCGGTATTTCCACGATGGCGCCGATGTATTTGCAGCTTTTGCACAAGCTGTCCGAACATTGCGACGTGTTTGTGTTCGCACTCAATCCGAGCGGGATGCATTGGGGCAACGTCATCGAAGCGGCGCAAATCCTCAAAGGCGGCGGCGATCCCGATTTAACTCAGGCAGGGCATCCGCTGCTCGCCTCATTGGGCAAGCAGGGGCGGGACTTTTTCGACTTTTTGAACGAAATGGAAATAGAAGAAGAAACGCCGGTGTTTGAAGAAGGCAGCCGCGATACGCTTTTGCATGCCCTGCAAACTGATATTCAAAACCTGAAAATGCCGTCTGAAAAAGCGGGAAATATTAATACGGGCGACGGCTCGATACGCATCGTATCGGCACACAGCCCTTTGCGCGAATTGCAGATACTCAAAGACAAACTGTTGAAAATTCTGCATGAACATCCCGATTGGCAGCCGCATGATATCGCCGTATTAACCCCGAATATCGAATCCTATACGCCTTTTATCGAAGCCGTGTTCGGACAGGCGCAGCCCGGTGCGCAGGCATTGCCGTATTCCGTGTCAGACGTGAAAATCAGCCGCCGCCAACCACTGTTTCATGCTTTGTCATGCCTGTTCGACTTGTTGGAAAGCCGATTTGAAGTCGATAAAGTGCTTGTGCTTTTAGAAACCGCGCCCGTGTTGCGCCGTTTCGGACTGACTGAGGACGATTTACCGCTTTTGCACGACATGGTTGCCGATTTGAACGTTCACTGGGGTTTGGACGGAGAAATGCGCGGCGGCACGGATCAGCTGTTCACCTGGAGGCAGGCGGTAGAACGCATGATATTGGGCTGGATGCTGCCCGAAGGCGGCAATCCGATGTGGCAGGATGTCAGCGCGTGGTATGCCGACGTGAATCAAACCGCCATGTTCGGACGTTTTGCCGCCTTCCTCGAAACCCTGTCGGATATTGTACGGATATGGCGGCAACCTGCGACGGTCGGCGAATGGGTGGCGCGTTGCCGGGATTTGCTTGAAATATTGTTCCAAGCCGAAGCCGATGACCAAAAGGCAGTCCAAAATCTCGAAAACGAATGGGTCAAATGGCAGGAAGAGAGTACTCTGGCTGGGTTCGTCGGACAGTTGCCGCAACAAACCGTCATCCGCCACATCCGCCGCTTCCTCGACAGCGAAAGTGAGGCAGGCTTTTTACGCGGCGGCATCACTTTTTGCAGTATGGTGCCGATGCGCAGCCTGCCGTTCAAAGTCATCTGCCTGTTGGGTTTGAACGACGGAGATTTTCCCCGCAATACCAAAGCCGCCGTATTCGACCTGATTGCCAAACATCCCGCCAAAGGCGACCGCGCCCGCCGCGATGATGACCGCTACCTCTTCCTCGAAGCCCTCATCAGCGCGCGCGAAATCCTGTATTTGTCCTACATCGGGCGCGACATCCGCAAAGACGAAGAACTGGCTCCGTCTTCTTTGTTGGGCGAACTCATCGACACAGTTGCCGCCATGACCGGCACAAACAGCCGCCAACTTGCACAAAATTGGATAGAACAGCATCCGCTGCAAGCCTTCTCGCGCCGATATTTCCAAGAAGGCGGACGTTCAGACGGCATATTCGGCACGCGTACCGACTACGCCGCCGCGCTCGGACAAACGCCCGAACCGCCGCAACCCTTTTTCGACCAATCCGTAGAAAACGCCGAACCCGTTGCCGAAATCGGACAGGACGAATTTATCCGCTTCTGGCGCAATCCCGTCAAAGTATGGCTTCAGCAGCAGCTTGCGTGGAGCGAACCCCATATCGGCGAAGCTTGGGAGCCTGCCGAACCCTTCGAGCCGCAACACGCCGATCAAATCGCCGAAGCCTACATCGAAGCACGGCGCGAAGGACAAGATTTTTCCCAAACCGCCGCCCGCATCGTTGCGGAAAGCCTGCTGCCGTCGGGAGAGTTGGGCAGACTTTGGCAGCAGGACTTCCAAACCGCTGCCAAACAAATTGACACGGCGGTTTTAAACAGTCCCAAACTTCCTCCGCTGCCCTACGCCGTACCGTCGGACGGGCAAATCCTGAAAGGCAGTTTGAGCAATTTATACCAATGCGGACAAGTGTTTTACGCCTACGGCAAACCCAACGCGCCGCAACGTATCGCTTTTCTGCTGGAACACCTGATATTTTGCGCCGTTATGCCGTCTGAAGCCGAAACGCGGCAAACCTTTATCGTCCAATCCGGAGAAACCGAAGTATTGGCGGAAATCGCGCAAGGCAGGGCATTGCAGCTATTGTCGGAATGGATGGCGTTTTTCAATATCGGGCAAAACCGCCCGCTGCCGTTTTTTGCCAAAACCTCGCTTGCCGCCGCCGAAGCGTTTGCCCAAAAACAAGATTGGGAAGCCGCCCTGAAAAAAGCCCAAACCGCCTACCACGGCAACAAAGTCAGCAAAGGGCAGAAAGACTACACCGAAGTCGCCCTCGTGTTCGGCAACGCAAGCCAAAACCCACTCGAACAGCCCCTGTTTGAAAACCTCGTCCGCCTGCTTGCCGACACGCTTGCCGCAGCGGAAAAAAAGGAAGAGACCGGAGAAGCATAGAAAAAGCATAACAGGATGAAAAGGCAAATGCCGTCTGAAAACAGCAAAAAGGTTTTCAGACGGCATTTTTACCAAGGCTTGATTATTTCCGGCGCAGGCAGGGATGGTTTTCCAAGTTGTCCATCATTATCCCGATGATGCACGGGGCGGTTTTGCCCAAATCGAAATTTTCACCGGAAGAGAGCCAACGCCAAATCAGCCCGTCCAAGGTCGACTTGATGAAGATGACCGCCGTTTCTTTGTCCAAATCGTCTGCCAAATCCTGATTTTCCACCGCTTCGGTCAAAACGGCGGTAATTTTTTCGCGCCAGATTGCCTGATGCTTGCGGGCAATGGCGATAACGGCGGCGTTTTGCTCCGTGTGTTCGCATTTTAAAAACAGGATGTTGTGGAATTTGTAGTGGATGTCGTTGCTTTGCAGCCGCTCGAAAAAGTGCAGCAGCGTGTGGCGGAATACCGTCCAAGATTCTCCTTCGGCATTTGCGGCATCTTGCGCGATGCAGTTTTCGATGTCGTCGCAGATACGTTGGAACAGCGCGTCGAACAAGTCTTCCTTATTTTTGAAATGCCAATAGAGCGCGCCGCGCGTTACGCCGGCGGCTTGGGCGATTTCGTTGAGCGAGGTGCGCGCAATCCCTTTGCGGTAAAAGGTTTCCAAGGCGGCAAGCATCAGGTGTTCTTTGGTTTTCAAGGCTTCGGTTTTGGTTTTTCTCATAATGGCGTTTTCGTTCCGGCGCGGTTTGACGGTTGGGATTATAAAAAAGACTTTGTATCCGTGCAATCGTGTATGTATAATAACGCCCCTGAAATTGAGACTTTCCCAGTGCCGAAGTGCCGAACCCACCTGCTTTGCAACCCGTTTGAATACAGGGATGCCGAAGCAGGCGGTTTTGTATTTTGAAACGGGAATTTCTGTTAAATCTAAAATCCTTTAATAAAATCATACAGATAGGATAAACAATGGCTTTTTATGCTTCTAAGGCGATGTGTGCGGCCGCGTTGGCTGCCGCCGTTGCATTGGCACTGTCGTCTTGCGGTAAAGGCGGAGACGCGGCGCAGGGCGGGCAGCCTGCGGGTCGGGAAGCCCCGGCTCCCGTCGTCGGTGTCGTAACCGTCCATCCGCAAACCGTCGCATTGACCGTCGAGTTGCCGGGACGTTTGGAATCGCTGCGTACCGCCGATGTCCGTGCCCAAGTCGGCGGCATCATCCAAAAACGCCTGTTCCAAGAAGGCAGTTATGTCCGTGCCGGACAGCCGCTGTATCAGATTGACAGTTCCACTTATGAAGCAGTTTTGGAAAGCGCGCGCGCGCAACTGGCGACGGCACAGGCAACGCTTGCCAAAGCGGATGCGGATTTGGCGCGATACAAGCCTTTGGTTGCCGCCGAAGCCGTCAGCCGGCAGGAATACGATGCGGCGGTAACGGCGAAACGTTCTGCCGAAGCAAATGTCAAGGCGGCGCAGGCGGCAATCAAATCCGCCGGCATCAGCCTGAACCGTTCGCGCATTACCGCACCGATTTCGGGCTTTATCGGCCAGTCCAAAGTTTCCGAAGGTACGTTGCTGAACGCAGGCGATGCGACCGTACTGGCGACCATCCGCCAAACCAATCCGATGTATGTGAACGTTACCCAGTCTGCATCCGAAGTGATGAAACTGCGCCGGCAGATAGCCGAAGGCAAGCTGCTGGCGGCAGACGGTGCGGTAGCGGTCGGCATCAAATTTGACGACGGCACGGTTTATCCTGAAAAAGGCCGCCTGCTGTTTGCCGATCCGACCGTCAACGAATCGACCGGTCAGATTACCCTGCGCGCCGCCGTACCGAACGATCAGAATATCCTGATGCCCGGCCTGTATGTGCGCGTGCTGATGGATCAAGTGGCGGTGGATAATGCATTCATCGTTCCGCAGCAGGCGGTAACGCGCGGCACGAAAGATACCGTGATGATTGTGAACGCCCAAGGCAGTATGGAACCCCGCGAGGTAACGGTCGCCCAACAGCAGGGCGCGAATTGGATTGTTACATCGGGTCTGAAGGACGGGGACAAGGTGGTTGTGGAAGGCATCAGCATTGCCGGTATGACGGGGGCGAAAAAGGTAACGCCCAAAGAATGGATGCCGTCTGAAAACCAAGCCTCTGCTCCTCAAGCCGGCGTTCAGACGGCATCTGAAGCCAAACCTGCTTCTGAAGCGAAATAAGGAAGGCATCGATGGCTAAATTCTTTATCGACCGCCCCATTTTCGCGTGGGTTATTTCGATTTTCATTATTGCGGCGGGTATTTTCGGCATTAAAAGCCTGCCTGTTTCGCAATATCCGTCTGTCGCCGCCCCGACCATTACTTTGCGCGCCACTTATCCAGGCGCGTCAGCACAAGTGATGGAGGACAGCGTGCTTTCCGTTATCGAGCGGAATATGAACGGCGTGGAAGGTTTGGATTATATGTCCACTTCCGCCGATTCGAGCGGTAGCGGCAGCGTGAGCCTGACCTTTACGCCCGATACCGACGAGAATCTGGCGCAGGTGGAAGTGCAGAACAAGCTTTCCGAAGTATTGAGCACGCTGCCGGCAACCGTCCAGCAATACGGCGTAACCGTATCCAAGGCGCGTTCCAATTTTTTGATGATTGTGATGCTTTCGTCGGATGTGCAGTCAACCGAAGAGATGAACGACTACGCGCAGCGCAACGTCGTTCCCGAGTTGCAGCGTATCGAAGGCGTGGGGCAGGTACGCCTGTTCGGCGCGCAACGCGCGATGCGGATTTGGGTCGATCCTAAGAAACTGCAAAACTATAATTTGTCGTTTGCCGATATCGGCAGTGCGCTGTCGGCACAGAATATCCAGATTTCCGCAGGTTCCATCGGTTCGCTTCCCGCTGTTCAGGGGCAGACGGTTACGGCTACCGTAACGGCGCAAGGGCAGTTGAGTACGGCGGAAGAATTCGGCAACGTCATCCTCCGCGCCAATACCGATGGTTCTAATGTTTACCTGAAGGATGTGGCGAAAGTCGGATTGGGTATGGAAGACTATTCTTCTTCAACCCGTCTGAACGGGGTAAATACCACCGGTATGGCGGTGATGCTGTCCAACAGCGGCAATGCGATGGCGACGGCAAAGGCGGTGAAAGAACGCATGGCGACGTTGGAAAAATACTTTCCGCAGGGTATGAGCTGGAAAACCCCTTACGATACTTCCAAATTCGTCGAAATTTCGATTGAAAAAGTGATTCACACTTTAATCGAAGCGATGGTGCTGGTGTTTGTCGTAATGTACCTCTTCCTGCAAAACATCCGTTATACGCTGATTCCGACCATCGTCGTACCGATTTCCCTGTTGGGCGGTTTCGCCTTCATCTCTTATATGGGGATGTCGATTAACGTATTGACGATGTTTGCGATGGTATTGGTCATCGGTATCGTGGTCGATGACGCGATTGTGGTGGTTGAAAACGTCGAGCGAATTATGGCGGGTGAAGGCCTGCCGCCTAAGGCTGCAACCAAAAAAGCAATGGATCAGATTTCCGGTGCGGTTATCGGTATTACCGCTGTTTTGATGTCGGTATTCGTTCCACTGGCGATGTTCAGCGGGGCAACGGGCAATATTTATAAACAGTTTGCACTGACGATGGCGGCATCGATAGCTTTCTCCGCCTTCCTTGCACTAACCCTTACCCCTGCTTTGTGCGCCACGATGCTGAAGGCAATCCCGAAAGGGCATTACGAAGAGAAAAAAGGCTTTTTCGCTTGGTTCAACAAAAAATTCGACAACTGGACACACGGCTACGAAGGCTGGGTTGCCAAAGTGCTGCGTAAGACTTTGCACATGATGGTGGTTTACATCGGCTTGGCGGTTGTCGGCGTATTCCTGTTTATGCGCCTGCCGACTTCTTTCTTGCCGACCGAAGACCAAGGCTTCGTTATGGTCAGCGTGCAACTGCCAGCGGGGGCGACCAAAGAACGCACCGATGCGACTTTGGCACAAGTTACCCAATTGGCGAAAAGCATTCCCGAAATCGAAAACATCATCACCGTTTCCGGCTTCAGCTTTTCGGGCAGCGGTCAGAATATGGCGATGGGTTTTGCGATGCTTAAGGATTGGAACGAACGTACCGCCCCGGGCAGCGATGCCGTTGCGATTGCCGGCAAGCTGACGGGTATGATGATGGGGACGCTGAAAGACGGTTTCGGCATCGCCATCGTCCCGCCTCCGATTATGGAGTTGGGCAACGGTTCGGGCCTGACCATCAACCTGCAAGACCGCAACAACACCGGCCATACCGCATTGCTGGCGAAGCGCAACGAGTTGATTCAAAAAATGCGGGCCAGCGGTTTGGTTGACTCCAGCACCGTCCGTGCCGGTGGTTTGGAAGATGCGCCGCAGTTGAAAATCGACATCAACCGTGCCGCCGCAGCCGCACAAGGCATTTCGTTTGCCGACATCCGCACCGCATTGGCAAGCGCGCTGAGTTCGTCTTATGTCAACGATTTCCCGAACCAAGGCCGTCTGCAGCGCGTGATGGTGCAGGCCGACGGGGATGCCCGTATGCAGCCTGCCGATATTTTGAACCTGACCGTGCCGAACAAATCCGGCGTTGCCGTACCGCTTTCCACCATTGCTACTGTTTCTTGGGAAAACGGTACGGAACAGAGCGTGCGCTTCAACGGTTATCCCTCGATGGAACTGTCCGGTTCGCCCGCAACCGGTGTTTCCACCGGTCAGGCCATGGAGGCAGTTCAAAAAATGGTTGACGAATTGGGCGGCGGTTACAGCCTGGAGTGGGGCGGACAGTCGCGCGAAGAGGCAAAAGGCGGTTCGCAAACCATTGCCCTTTACGCGCTTGCCGCCGTTGCAGTCTTCTTGGTGCTTGCCGCACTTTATGAAAGCTGGTCTATTCCGCTGGCCGTTCTGCTTGTGATGCCTTTAGGCTTGGCAGGGGCGGCGGCAGGTGTAACCGGGCGCAACCTGACCGAGCTGATGTTGGGCGGTATTCCTGCATTTGCCAACGACATCTACTTTCAAGTCGGTTTCGTTACCGTGATGGGTTTGAGTGCGAAAAACGCGATTTTGATTATCGAATTTGCCAAAGACCTTCAAGCGCAAGGGAAAAGCGCGGTCGAAGCTGCTTTGGAAGCGGCCCGCCTGCGTTTCCGTCCGATTATCATGACCTCGTTTGCCTTTATTTTGGGCGTGGTTCCCCTGTATATTGCCGGTGGTGCAAGTTCTGCCAGCCAGCGCGCCATCGGCACGACCGTATTCTGGGGGATGCTCATCGGTACGCTCTTGTCCGTGTTCCTTGTTCCGCTTTTCTATGTGGTGGTGCGCAAATTCTTCAAAGAAACCGCGCACGAGCACGAAATGGCAGTAAAACACGCTGCCGAAGCGGGCATCACCGGTTCGGACGACAGCCAACATTAAGCAACCATGCCGTCTGAACGCCCACGGGTTTTCAGACGGCATCAGGACTTTTTTATGGATACTACATTGAAAACTACCTTAACCTCCGTTGCGGCGGCCTTCGCATTATCCGCCTGCACCATGATTCCCCAATACGAGCAGCCCAAAGTCGAAGTTGCGGAAACGTTCAAAAACGATACCGCCGACAGCGGCATCCGCGCCGTCGATTTAGGTTGGCATGACTATTTTGCCGACCCGCGCCTGCAAAAGCTGATCGACATCGCACTTGAGCGCAATACCAGTCTGCGTACAGCTGTATTGAACAGCGAAATCTACCGTAAACAATATATGATAGAGCGCAACAACCTCCTGCCCACGCTTGCCGCCAATGCGAACGGCTCGCGCCAAGGCAGCTTGAGCGGCGGCAATGTCAGCAGCAGCTACAATGTCGGACTGGGTGCGGCATCTTACGAACTCGACCTGTTCGGACGCGTCCGCAGCAGCAGCGAAGCAGCACTGCAAGGCTATTTCGCCAGCACCGCCAACCGCGATGCGGCACATTTGAGCCTGATTGCCACCGTTGCCAAAGCCTATTTTAACGAGCGTTATGCCGAAGAAGCGATGTCTTTGGCACAACGTGTTTTGAAAACGCGCGAGGAAACCTACAAGCTTTCAGAATTGCGTTACAAGGCAGGCGTGATTTCCGCCGTCGCCCTGCGTCAGCAGGAAGCCCTGATCGAATCTGCCAAAGCCGATTATGCCCATGCCGCGCGCAGCCGCGAACAGGCGCGCAATGCCTTGGCAACCCTGATTAACCAACCGATACCTAATGACCTGCCCGCCGGTTTGCCGTTGGACAAGCAGTTTTTTGTTGAAAAACTGCCGGCCGGTTTGAGTTCCGAAGTGCTGCTCGACCGTCCCGACATCCGCGCCGCCGAACACGCGCTCAAACAGGCGAACGCCAATATCGGTGCGGCACGCGCCGCCTTTTTCCCATCCATCCGCCTGACCGGAAGCGTCGGTACGGGTTCTGCCGAATTGGGCGGGCTGTTCAAAAGCGGCACGGGCGTTTGGTCGTTCGCGCCTTCCATTACCCTGCCGATTTTTACTTGGGGAACGAACAAAGCCAACCTCGATGTGGCAAAACTGCGCCAACAGGCACAAATCGTTGCCTATGAATCCGCCGTCCAATCCGCATTTCAAGACGTGGCAAACGCATTGACCGCGCGCGAGCAGCTGGATAAAGCCTATGCCGCTTTAAGCAAACAAAGCCGCGCCTCTAAAGAAGCGTTGCGCTTGGTCGGACTGCGTTACAAACACGGCGTATCCGGCGCGCTCGACTTGCTCGATGCGGAACGCAGCAGCTATGCGGCGGAAGGTGCGGCTTTGTCGGCACAACTGACCCGCGCCGAAAACCTTGCCGATTTGTACAAGGCACTCGGCGGCGGATTGAAACGGGATACCCAAACCGACAAATAACCGGTCGGGCAACCAAATGCCGTCTGAAACGATAAGGTTTCAGACGGCATTTCTTTCTTTAAAACGGTTTCCGGTACCTGCCTGCCTTTCAAGACGGCAGGCCGTATTCGTTTAGAAGGTATGTTTGACGGTTGCGGTCAGGCTGCGCGGCGTGCCGTAAACGTGAATGTCGGGCATCGTGCGGTAGCGTTTGTTGAACACGTTTTCAAAGTCCAAACCGATGCGGGTGGATTTGCCGATTTTGTAATGCGCGGTCAAATCCAGCGTGGCGTATGGGCGTTGGGTCAATGCGGCTGCGGTGGCAGGGTTGATGTTTGCCGGGTATTCGTCCAGCGTGTGGCTGCGGCTTTGCCAGTTGACGTTTGCACCCAGGTTCAAACGGTCGGTTAGGTCATACGCGGTAAAGAGTTTGAACAAATGAACCGGATAAGACGGATGCAGTTGCTTGCCTTCGCTGTTTTTGATTTTGGAACGTGCATAAGACGCATTCAGCAGCCATTTGTCGCTCAGGCGGCCGCCGATAGAGAGTTCCACGCCTTTTGTTGTAGTGTTGTTGGCTGCACGGTAGTATTTGTCCTTACCATTCGCGAATTTGCCTGCAACCACGCCCAAATGGTCGCGTTTGTTCATAAAGGCAGATGCAGAAGCGTTCAAACGGCCTTCAAACCACGAGGCTTTTAAGCCGAGTTCATATGTTTTGCCGCGTTGCGGTTCGAGCGGTTTGCCGTTTTGATCCAAATAGCGCACTTGCGGGCGGAATATGGTGGTATAGGAGGTGTAGGCGGTCAGATTGTCGGCTATGTCGTAAGTTGCGCCCAAATAAGGAATGAAAACGTTTTGTTTGTGGCTGCTGTAAGCGAATTTGTTGCGCTCAGTGCTGTAACGGTATCGCCAATTCACAAAACGGCTGCCGCCTATCAATGCCAGCTTGTCGGTCAGTTTGAAACGGGTCGAACCGTAAACCGACAGGTTTTTCATATCGGTAAAACCATCGCGCGAATACGGCATATCGGGTTTGGCGATGTTGCCGTCAAATTTACGCAAATCGGGAATCATCGACTCGCCTTCTTCATAGAAAGACAGGTTTTCTTTGTTGTCCTGATAGCTGATGCCCGCATTAAATTCGTGCGAGCGGCCCAACGCCGGATAATCGCCGTCCAAAATCAGGGAAAAATTCTGGTCGCGGTATTTGCTGCGGTCGCGGTCTGAAGTGAAAAGCGCGGAGTAGTCGGGATAGATTTCAAATGTCCCTGCGATGCCTGAAACAATATCGCTTTTACCTGTCAGATAGCTGTAATCGCCCGTCAGCTTCCAGCCGTTGGCAAACTCATGGCTTAGGGAAGTGAACACTTCGGCACTGGTGTCTTTGCCGTAAGCCCATTTTGCCGAGGAATTGCTACGCGGCGAAGCCTCAAACGGTATGTATCCGTCTTTATCATTGCCTGCCACGGTCAGATAGCTGAAACGCGAGCTGCCTTTATTGCGGAAACGGTGTATTTCTGTACCGATATTCCATTGAGTCTGAGGGGTGAGGTCGTAGGACAGAATGCCGTAGAACGTGTGGTTGTGGCGCGAAGTGTTCGGCAGGTAATCACCGCCGTGGTCGCTGACCAAAATAGTGCGTCCGCGCAAGGTATTGTCTGCATTTAAAGGCTGATTGGCATCAAGGACGAAGCGGTAGTGTTTCCACGAACCGACACCGGCTTCCACGCTGACGGCAGGTTTGGCAGTCGGTTTTTTGCGTTCCAAAGCAACCGTACCGCCCGGCTCGCCCATGCCGCCGTTGGACAAACCGCTTGCGCCGCGCACGACGACGACTTGGTCGTACAACGTGCTGTCCAGATTGTTGGTACTGCGGCGGATGGCTTTACCCTCGTAAAGGAATTTGGGCGCGCCATCTACGGAAATGCTGTCAATCGCCTGACTGCGCGAAATAAACTGGCTGTGGCCGGAGACGTTGTTGCCCATTTTGCTGTGGAATACGCCCGGTGTTTGTTTCAATACGTCCTGCAAGGTATCCAAGCCTTGGTCTTCGATTTGTTTTGCCGTTATGACAGACAGGGATTGCGGTGTTTCACGCTGGGTCAGCTTGATGCCTGTGGCGGCGGAAGAAGCGGGGATGGTGTAGTTGGAAGCCGTTTGTTTTCCCAGTTCTTTGACGTGTATTTCCGGAAGGGCGGCAATATCTGCGGCGGAGACGTGCGCGGCGCATAACAGCATGAGTGCGGATGATACGGCAAGCGCAGTGCGTGAATGGCGGGGGGGGGTATGCATGATTTTTCCTTTTAGTGGTTTGGCGGCGGGATTTTAGCAAAATGTTGTAATTATACTAGTTAGTGTAAATATTATTTAGGATTAGTTTGACTGTTGTCAAAATATATCTATTTATCTAGTTATAAAGATTTATATTAAACCGTGATATGAGGGGAAAAAGGAAATGCTAGCGGAACGACGGATTGTCGCACCTTGCAAAAAATGCCGTCTGAAACGATAAGGTTTCAGACGGCATTTTAAAATGCAGGCGTTTAGAACTTGGCTTGCAGCCTTAACCAAGCGGTGCGGCCGGGTTCGTTGACGCGGGTGGTTTTGATGCCGGCGGCAGGATCGACAAATCCTCCGCTTCTGCTGACGAATTCGGCATAGGTTTTGTTAAAGACGTTGTCCACTCCGCCTTGCAGGGTGGCGTATTTGTTGAATTTCCAACCTGCATTGACGGAAAGCACACCAAAGCCTGCGGATGCGCCGATGTCCTGACCGATGATGTTGCCCTGTCCTTTGGCGTAGCGGTTTTGTTTGGCAACCAGTTTCCACAGTGCGCCCGCGCTGAATTTGCCGTTGTCGAAGGCAAGGGTGTTATTCCATTCGAGCGGGGGTGTTTGTGCCAACGGTTTGCCATCGGTACGGTTTTTACCATAGGTATAGGCTAAGTTGCTGGATATGCTCCAATTAGGAGCGAATTCCCATTTCACTTCAATTTCGCCGCCTAGACGGATGGCATCAATATTGCGCGCGCTTAAGTCTGCACCATGATGATGGCTGGCGTGTCCGCTGGTTGCCGGTGTCGTCGGAGTATGGCTGCCGGAGTGTCCTGTTGCCGATGCCGTCGGAGTGGATCCTGTGTGGTGATGTCCCGTGTGATGGCTATGTGTCGGCGCGCTGCTGGCGGCATGATGCATCATCGGTTTTGTTTCGACTATGATGAAGTCGTCAACCTTGCCTGCAAATACAGAGGCGGAGACGTGCCAATTTCCGCTGTTCCAAATCAGCCCTGCATCAAGTTGACGGTTGGTTTCTTTTCGGAGGTTTTCCGATTTTTTGCGTTCCCAGTAGTCGGGCGCACGCTGGGCGATGCCTAAACCTGCATAGTATTTGGTATTGCCTTTTGTTTGCTCGAAACGGAAGAAGCCGGAAGTCAAAGGATATTTGGTTTTTTTGAGGGGATTGGAGTCGGTCTTTTCGTATGTGCCTGTTACCTGGTCGTGCCGCAAACCGGCAATCAGTTTTTGCTTGTCGGTACGTTGCCAAGCCGCCTCGGCAAAGCCGCCCAGTTGGTCAAAACTTTGGGTAGGCTTGAAAGGACTCGAAGCGTAGTTTTCATCGCCTTTGCGTTCGGTATGGCGGTCGCGCATATAGTCGATGCCGGTTTGAAGGTTGACGTTGTCCCAATCGAAAGTGGCTTTGAGGTTGCCGGTATCGGTACGGCGTTTGGGGTTAATGGCTTCCTTGTCCATTGTTCCGACGGGACGCAGGCTGTAGGTGTCCATCACGTGGTCGATTTCGCTGGAGCCGTAGCGTGCTTCGATTTCGCTCAACCAAGGTGTGATATTGCGTTGGCTGATGCGGACATTCCACGCGTCGCGGTCGAATTTGCTGCCGTCCATCATACGGTCAGCGTAGGCTGCCTTCCCGCGGCTGCGTTCGTATGTACCGGCGATGGTGGTGTTTTCGGTCGGGGTAACGCCCAACTGAACCATCTGGCTGTCGCGTTTGAAGTTGGAATGTACGCGGTTGCCTGCTCCGTCTTTATAGTCGTCGGATTCGTTGTGTGAGACATTGAGGCGGGCATAACCGTATTTGCCGCCCGCACCTGCTTCAAAGGAGGCATCGCGTCTGCCGCTGTTGCCTAATGTGGTGCTGCCGTTGAAGGAGTAGGGTTGTTCGTGGAAGGTCGGATCTTTACGGACGAAATGTACCGAACCGCTGATCAAACCCATGCCTTGGGTAACGGTTTGCGGACCTTTGGTTACGACAACTTCGTCAAAGGTGCTGGGGTGGATATAAGAAGTTGGCGGGTCCATGCGGTTGGAACAGCCGCCGTAAACGAACTGGTCGTCTGCGTTGATGGCAAGGCGCGAGCCGCCCAAACCGCGGAACAATGGATCGCCCGAGCTACCGCCTTTGCGGATGATGCTCATGTTGGGGACAGATTGCAGCAAATCCGCGCCGTCGCCTGCCGGTAGGGGCTGGAGGGTGGCTTTAGGATTGAATTTGACTGTGTTGGCTTTTTGCTGCTGTGTTCCGGTAACGGTAACGGGCGAGAGTTCGGCGGTTTCTTCCGCAACAGGGGCTGCCCATGCTTGGCTTAGCGCGGCTGCAAGGGGAAGGAGTAGGAAGTGGGTAGTTTTCATATTTAATCTACTTAAATAGATGGTTGTTGTGTTAGTCCTAAAGTAGTATATAAAACTAAACTGAACGATGTATCAGAAGTTGCACTTTGTTTAACATATATCAATAATGAATGTATCGGCTCGATAAAAAATGCCGTCTGAAGCGGAAAAGGCTTCAGACGGCATTTTGAAAGACGGGTTATTTATTAAAGAAAATCAGCGTCCACGGCAAAACATATGCCTGCAGGAGGGTCAGAAGGCCGACAAAGCTACAGAAAATCAGGCTGTGTTTCACGGTGAAGCGGAACAGGTTGGATTCCTTGCCCTCCAAGCCTACTGCCGCACAGGCGATGGCGATGGATTGAGGGGAAATCATTTTGCCTGTTACGCCGCCGGTTGTATTGGCGGCAACGGTCAGCTCGGGGGTAACGCCGATTTGGTGCGCCGTACTTGCCTGCAAAGAGCTGAATAAGGCATTTGCAGAAGTATCCGAACCGGTCAGGAATACGCCCAGCCAGCCGAGGAACGGTGAGAAGAACGGGAATACGGTTCCTGTCGCTGCGAGGATTAGTGCCAGTATGGATGACAATCCCGAATAGTTTGCTACAAAGGCAAAACCGAGTACCAAACCGATAGACAGGATGGACAGGCGCAGTTCTTTAAGCGTTTCAAAGAAAGTGCCGACGGCTTCGGAAGGTTTCATTTTCAGTAAAGCGGCGGAAACGATGGAAGCAAACAGGATTGCCGTACCGACCGCGCCGAGGAAGTCAATTTTGAATACGGCGGCGTATGGTGTTGGTTCGCTGACGATGGGCGCGGCTTTTTGTACCAAGTTGTGCAGCATCGGCCAGTCGAATTTGATGGTAGCAACGCCCAAAGCCTCTTTAACGCCCTTAATCGTCCACACGCTGACGAAAACGGTCAGAATGGCAAAGGGCGACCAAGCTTTGATGATTTGTCCGGCAGTGTATTCGCCCGCTTTGCGTTCGGACGGTTTTTTCATGCCGTTGAATGTAAAGATTTCTTTAGGCTGCCATTTTCTCAAGAAGGCAGACAGGCAGATCAGGCTGACCAATGCGGAGGTAACGTCAGGCAACTCGGGGCCGATGAAGTTGGCGGTAATGAATTGGGTTGTGGCAAAGGATACGCCGGCAACCAGAACGGCAGGCCAAGTTTGGCGTATGCCGCGCATACCGTCCATCATGGCAACCAGCCAGAAGGGTACGATAACTGAAAGGATAGGAAGCTGGCGGCCGGCGACTTGACCGATGTGGTAAGGATCGAGGTTGGACACTTGTCCGGCAACCAGAACCGGGATGCCCATCGCGCCGAAAGCCACGGGCGCGGTGTTGGCAATCAGACACAAACCGGCGGCGTAGAGCGGATTGAAGCCCAAGCCCACCAGCAAAGCGGCGGTAATCGCCACCGGCGCGCCGAAGCCTGCCGCGCCTTCGAGGAATGCGCCGAAGGAGAAGCCGACCAGCAGCATTTGCAGGCGTTGGTCTTCGGTAATCGAAATCACGGAAGCGCGGATGATGTCGAACTGCCCTGTTTTTACGGTAATTTTATACAGGAACACGGCGGTAACGATAATCCAGGCAATCGGCCACAATCCGTAAGCGAAGCCGTACAGCGCGGAAGAAACCGCCATACCCGCAGGCATCCCGAAGCCGAATACGGCAACGGCAAGCGCAATCAGCAGCGTATAAAGCCCCGCCTGATAGCCTTTGAGCTTCAGGACGGTCAGCGCGGCAAAGAAAAAGACGATGGGTAAGAGTGCGGCGGCGGCAGTCAGATACAGGCTGCCGCCGATTGCCGTGTAGTTTTGAACCCAAGTTTCCATAATTGAACATCTCCGAAAATATTTTTCTAATCGTCGGCAATAGTGGTCAAACCAATTAAAGCAACGTTGCATTACTTTACGAAACTTTAATATTCAGGTCAATATATTTTTGGGCGGTTCGGCAGATTTGAATCGGAGCTTTCGTTTAAATACTGTTAAAACAAATATTTGCATGAACAAAAATTGTAGTTTGGTGTAGTTTTTTCTTATGTTTCGGGGCGGTGCGAGGTAAATGCCGTTGACGGAGGGAACGGCGTGTCATTAGAATCCGCCCTGATTGGTCAGTCCAATTTGATATTTGATGTATTTCGGAAGGGTTCTGCAGGGAATCTTTATAAAGGAGGGGTAATGAAACTGGTAAGGCCTCAGAAAATCAGCGATCAGGTATTGTCGGTATTGGAAGGCCGCATTGCGGAAGGCGTTTACGCGGAAGGGGGCAAGATTCCGCCCGAACGCGTTTTGGCGGAAGAGTTCGGCGTTTCGCGCCCGTCGGTCAGGTCGGCATTGAATGTTTTGGTTGCCCGTCAGGTTTTGGAAGCAAGACAGGGAGACGGTTATTATGTTTCGGTCAAGCCACAGCAGGATTTTTTGCAAAGTTGGCAGGAGCTTTTGGGCAAACATTCCAATTGGGAACAGGATGTTTTTGATTTCAGCTGCCACATCGAGGGCTGTATGGCGGCATTGGCAGCAGAACGCCGGACGGATGCCGATTTGAAGCGGATTCGGTTTTGGCTTGAAAAGTTTGAGGAAGCGTGCGGAAGCGGCAATTTGGAACATCAGAGCGAAGCCGATGTCAGCTTTCATCAGACGATTGCCGATGCGGCGCACAATTTGTTGTTCAGCCATTTGTCGGGCGGTTTGTTGAAAATGCTGTACCGGCAGACGCGCAGCAGCCTTATTTATCTGAATCAGGAAGAAGATCCGCGTCCGAAACTGATGGCGCAGCACCGCGTGCTGTATGAGGCGATATCGAACCGCCGGCCGGGCGAGGCTTCGGAGGCGGCAAAGGCACATTTGAATTATGTGGCGAGCAGCATATTGAAAGACAGGGAATATCAGAGCCGTAACCGCCACGCGGATACTTTGGCGCAAAACGATTTGAAGCGCGTGCAGGATTGGGCGGTGTGAATGCCGTTCAGACGGCATAGCATATTCAGATGTATCGGTAGTCTCACCCGATTTGAACGGGCGGATAATGAAATGCCGTCTGAACAGCATTTGCGGTTCAGACGGCATTTTGTTTGCGGGTTGGTTGTGTTTACTTAGAAACCTTGCGCCAGCATGGCATCGGCAACTTTGACGAAACCGGCAATGTTCGCACCATTGACGTAGTTTACTTTGTCGCCGACTTTGCCGTATTTCAGGCAGGACTCGTGGATGCTTTGCATAATGCCGAACAGGCGGTTGTCCACTTCTTCGCGCGTCCAGGACAGGCGGATGGCGTTTTGGCTCATTTCCAAGCCCGAAGTTGCCACACCGCCGGCGTTGGAGGCTTTGCCCGGGGCGTAGAGGATGCCGGCTTTGATAAATTGCTCGACCGCGCCCAAAGTCGACGGCATATTCGCACCTTCGGCAACGACGTAGCAGCCGTTTGCCAACAGGGTTTTGGCGGCTTCTTTGTCCAATTCGTTCTGGGTCGCGCAGGGCAGGGCGATTTCGGCGGCAACGCCCCACGGTTTTTGATTTTCAAAGTATTGCAGACCTTGCTCTTTGGCATAAGTGGCAACGCGTTCGCGGCGGACTTCTTTCAATTCGATCAAGGCGGCGAGTTGCGCTTCGGTCATACCGCTGTCGGGGAAGAGGACGAAGCCGTTGGAGTCAGAAACGGTCAGCACTTTCGCGCCCAGTTGGATGGCTTTTTCGGCGGCGTATTGCGCCACGTTGCCGGAACCGGAAATCAGGACGCGTTTGCCTTCAAAACTATCGTTGCGGGTTTGCAGCATCGCTTGGGCGAAATAGACGCAGCCGTAGCCGGTCGCCTCGGGACGGATGAGGCTGCCGCCCCATTCCAAACCTTTGCCGGTCAGGACGGAAGAAAACTCGTTGCGGATTTTTTTGTATTGTCCGAACAGATAGCCGATTTCGCGTCCGCCTACGCCGATGTCGCCGGCCGGAACATCGGTGTCTGCGCCGATGTGGCGGTAGAGTTCGGTCATAAAGGCTTGGCAGAAGCGCATTACTTCGGCATCGGATTTGCCTTTGGGATCAAAGTCGGAACCGCCTTTGCCGCCGCCCATAGGCAGGGTGGTCAGCGCGTTTTTGAAGACTTGTTCAAAAGCGAGGAATTTCAACACGCCCAAATCGACGGTCGGGTGGAAGCGCAAACCGCCTTTGTAAGGGCCGATGGCGGAGCTCATTTGCACGCGGTAGCCGCGGTTGACTCGGACTTGCCCTTTATCGTCCTGCCAGGTTACGCGGAACATGACGACGCGTTCGGGTTCGACGATGCGTTCCAGCAGGCTTTGCTGGGTGTATTTCGGATTTTTTGCCAAAAACGGATCGAGGCTCATGAAGACTTCTTCAACCGCCTGATGGAACGGCTCCTGATTGGGGTTGCGTTGTTTGAGGTTGGCAAACAGGGTGTTCAGGTCAGTCATTCGGATACTCCTTTTGGTTGATATTGTACTAATGGGAAAACAAATTTGTAGGTAGCAATATAAACCTATTTTTTTCTGATGCCAAGCCTGATTTTGCACAAATTGTTGACATTATTTTTTCCATATTTTCGATGTTTGATGTTTATTGCCGATAATTAATCAATAATCATAAATTAATTTCTCAAATAAAAATATTATTGGAATTTTATTCTAAGTAATTAAACTAGATTTTTTGATTCCAATCAAGGTAATTTTGTTTTCCATCCGGGTTTTACTGTGGAAAAGGACTGAAATTGTCAACAATCCTGCCTGACTGTACTCGTGTTTTGAGTGTCCGGCGGGGCGGCCTGCGCGTTTGTCCGGACTCGGGCGTTGGCCGGAAATGTTACAATATGCGCCGTTTAATTTGATGAAAGATGATGATGAAAGCCTATTTGGACTTGATGCGCCACGCCCTCGACAACGGTACGGACAAATCAGACCGTACCGGTACGGGCACGCGCTCCGTATTCGGTTATCAGATGCGTTTTGACTTGGGCAAAGGTTTTCCGCTGCTGACGACCAAAAAGCTGCATCTGCGTTCGATTATCCACGAGCTGCTTTGGTTTCTCAAAGGCGATACCAATATCAAATATCTGAAGGACAACAATGTTTCCATTTGGGACGAGTGGGCGGACGAAAACGGCGACTTGGGCCCGGTTTACGGCTACCAATGGCGCAGTTGGCCCGCGCCCGACGGACGCCATATCGACCAAATTGCCAATGTGGTGGAACAAATCAAGAAGAATCCCGACTCGCGCCGCCTGGTTGTGTCGGCGTGGAATCCGGCCTTGGTCGATGAGATGGTCTTGCCGCCCTGCCACGCGCTGTTTCAGTTTTACGTTGCCGACGGCAAACTGTCCTGCCAGCTTTACCAGCGCAGCGCGGATATTTTCCTCGGCGTGCCGTTTAATATTGCCAGCTATGCGCTTTTGACGATGATGATGGCGCAAGTGTGCGGACTGGAAGTAGGCGAGTTTGTCCATACGTTTGGCGACGCGCATTTGTACCGCAACCATTTCGAGCAGGCCGCATTGCAGTTGGAACGCGAACCGCGCGCCTTGCCAGTGATGAAAATCAATCCTGAAGTCAAAGATTTGTTTGCCTTCAAGTTTGAAGATTTCGAGTTGGAAGGTTACGATCCTCATCCGCATATCAAGGCGGCAGTGTCGGTTTAGGAGGCGGTATGGGCAGGCATTTCGGGCGCAGGCGTTTTTTGACGGTTGCCGCCGTTGCGGCGGCGGGCGCGGCGGTTTCTTTTTTGCCGAATCCTTTTGCCGCCAGCGGCGAAAAACGCAATGGGGATGAAAAACGCAATGAAAATGTGTTTTTCTGGAAAGGTGTCGCGCTGGGTTCCGGCGCGGAGCTGCGCCTGTTCGGCGTGGACGACAGGCGTGCGGCGGATTTGGTCAACAAGGTTTTGGCGGAAGTGGCGCGTTTGGAAAAAATGTTCAGCCTTTACCGTGAAGACAGTCTGATCAGCCGTCTGAACCGCGACGGTTATCTCGCTTCGCCGCCGGCGGATTTTTTGGAACTGTTGAGCATTTGTCGGGATATGCATACTTTGACCGGAGGGGCATTCGATCCGACGGTTCAGGTTTTGTGGAAACTGTATGCCGATTATTTTTCCGCCCATCCCGATGCGGAAACGCCGCCTCCTCAAAACAGCGTGAAGGAAGCCCTGAAACGGGTAGGCTTCGGCAAAGTCTCGTTTGACGACCGTGAAATCCGTTTTGCCGAAAAGGGTATGGGTTTGTCCTTGAACGGCATCGCGCAAGGCTATATTACGGATAAGGTCGTCGCGTTGCTGAAGGCAAACGGCGTGCCTGCCGCGCTGGTCGATATGGGCGAAATCAGGGGATTTGATACAAACGGCAGGCGGACTTGGAATGTCGGCATCCGCCATCCGGACGACGAAGAAGACGTGTTGGCAAATATCACGATGAAAGACAAGGCGTTTGCCACTTCGGGCGGCTATGGGACGGTGATGGACAAAGCGGGCAGGTTTACCCATTTGTTCGATCCGCGAACCGGCGTGAGTACGCCGCGTTATAAAAGCATGAGCGTAATGGCGGATGATGCGGCGGTTGCCGATGCCTTGTCGACGGCGTTTTCCATTATGGATTTGCCCTTGATACGGTCGGTTGCCGAAAGCAGGCGGCTTAAAGTTTGGCTGGTCATGCCGGACAATACTTTGAACGAAATAGGTTGAACCAAAAGTAAAATGCCGTCTGAAACAGTTTCAGACGGTATTTTGATACCACTTGAAGGACTTTTTTAGAGAATACCTAGAGAATTGACGAAAACAATAATAATGGCAATCGGGGCGAGGTAGCGCAAGGTATTCAGCCACAGCAGCAGCACTGCCCGGGGTACGGTGCTGCCCGATCCGGCATCTTTTAATACAGACTGTTTGTCCTGAATCCAAGCGGTAAATACGGCAACGCTCAATGCGCCGACAGGCATGATGACTGCAGAAATAAGGTAGTCCCACAAATCAAAAATGGTTTTGCCGAAAATCTTAAACTCACTCCAAATTCCGAAAGACAGTGCGGACGGGATGCCGATAATGAAAATGGCCGTGCCGATAAGCCAAGTATGTTTTTTGCGTTTGCGCTCGTCTTGGCGGATGGTTGAGGCAATGACTGTTTCCAACATCGAAAATGCCGAAGTCAGCGTGGCGAAAACGACCAGCAGCATAAATACCGCAAACAAAACCGTACCGAACGGCATTTTCATGAACACTGCGGGCAATACGATAAAAATCAATCCCGGCCCCTGGCTCGGTTCAAAACCGAAGGCGAACACCGCCGGGAAAATCACCAAACCTGCCAACAGCGAAACCAAGAGGTTCATCCACATAATCGTATGGCCGGAACGGAACATATCCTGATCTTTTCCCAAATACGAAGCGTAGGTAATCATGGCGGAAACGCCGATGCTCAAGGCAAAAAACGCCTGTCCCAAAGCCGTAATCATCGTATCGGCTTTAAAGTACGACCAATTCGGTTTGAGCAGGAAAGACACGCCCTCCATTGCACCCGGCAGCGTCAGCGAACGGATTGCCAGCGCAATAAAGAGGATAAACAGCCCCGGCATCAGATAACGGTTTGCCTTTTCAATGCCGTCTGAAATCCCGCCTTTGACCACCCAAACTGTAATCAGCATAAACAGTGCCTGATAGGACAGCGAACCTGCCGGATTGGAAATCGTTGTGCCGAACAGGGCTTCAAAGTCCGCTCCCGCATGGATTGCCCCCGTAAAACTGTGGACGACATAATTCAATACCCATCCGCCGACCACGCTGTAAAACGACAGCAAAATAAAGCAGGCGGCAACGCCCATGCGTCCGACCCAAAGCCATTGCGTGCCCGGACGCAGAACCCTGAAGGAATCGACGGCATTTTTACCGCCGGTGCGCCCGATATAAAATTCGGCAAGCTGGACAGGCAGGGCGACCAAGATAGTAAATATCAAAAACAGCAGGAAAAACACCGCGCCGCCGTTGGTGCCCGCCGTATAAGGAAATTTCCAAATCGCGCCCAAACCGATGGCTGAACCTGCCGCAGCAAGGACGAAACCGATTTTGGACGACCAAGAAGTATGGTTACTCATAAAATTTATTAAGAAATGTGAAGATAGTGCATTGTAACAAAGCACTTGATGCGGCAGCACAAGCCGGGGAAGACGCTGCAAAACTTTGCCAATAGGCTGCGCGATATCGGGTGATATTGGGATTTTCTTATTTTGAAGGATGAATTCGGGGTGTTTCTTTCTAATGAACGAATATAATTTGGCGGTTTGTTGCATGATGGGCTTTCAGACGGCATAGGCCGTCTGAAGTTTTTATCGTGGATTAAATAGAGAATACGCATATCGTTATTTTCGCGAGAGTGGGAATACAGAATTTTAACGCTACGGTGATTTGTCCGAAACAACGACCGTCTTTTCGCCGTCATTCCCACGCAAGTGGGAATCTGGTAACGAGAAATCATAGGAAGTTATCCGAAACACAAAAACTGAA
The DNA here is from genome assembly GCF_962747855.1 of Neisseria blantyrii. Classification (NCBI taxonomy): domain Bacteria; kingdom Pseudomonadati; phylum Pseudomonadota; class Betaproteobacteria; order Neisseriales; family Neisseriaceae; genus Neisseria; species Neisseria blantyrii. Next base: position 61,307 of record NZ_CAUIZY010000006.1, on the reverse strand, counting down.
ACCGAAGGGACTGGATTCCCGCTTTCGCGGGAATGACGAGATTAAAGTTTCAAGATTTATTTAAAATAACTGAAATTCAAAAAACCGGATTCCTGCCTGCTCAGGAGTGATGGCAGAAATAAGGATATAGGTGCTTTTATTTGAATTTATGGTAAGAAGCGGTCCAAACCGTCTTCGCAGCGGATTTTTTGTTCGGACAGCGTGGCTTTGAGCAGCGCGTCGTTTTGCGGTAAGGCATTGCGTTCGGCTTCATTGTGCCAAAGATGGTAGGCAATGCCGGCAAATTTAAGGTTGTGGCGTTTTATGCCGTTATGGAAGAGGCGGGCGACGAACTCGCTGTCTTCGCGCCCCCAGCCGACAAAGCGGTTGTCGAAGCCGTTGACAGCCAGCGCATCGCTGCGGAAAAAGCCCATATTGCAGGTTTTGATGCCTTTGTGTTTGCGGCTGCTTTGTCTGCCGATCAGGGCGGACAGGCTGCGGCAGCGCAGGGCGGACAGGCGTTTTTCTATGCCTTGGCTGAACGCGGATAAATAGGGCAATTCGCCGGAGTCTAAAATTTCCTGGGTGCGGCTTTGGGTCAGGATAACGCGAGAACCCTGTATCAGCCTGCCTTTGCGTGCGAGCTTGAGGTGGTCGGCGATGAAGGACGGGTCGAGTATCATGTCGCCGTCGATAAGGATGATGTAGTCGCTTTTTGCCTGTGCCAGAGCGCGGTTGCGCGATTCGGCGGCGCGGAAGCCGTCGTCCGGCCGCCAAGAATGTTTGACGGGGATGTCGGTGTTGCTGCGGATGAACTCGACAACTTCGGCGGTGTCTTGGCGCGAACCGTCGTCGGCGACGATGATTTCGTCTGGCAGGCGGGTTTGCGCGAGCGCGGACTTCAAAACCAGCTCCAGCGCGTCGGGGCGGTTGTAGGTGGTTACAATTAGGGCGACACTGATGTTGCGGTTGCGCTCGTAAAGTTTGACATATTTGTAGTACGAACCTTGCGCATTGGCGATGGAAATGGTCAAGCCGTCCGCGCCGTAGGCGAAGCCGCGTTTGAGCAGGTAGTTTTTGACAAACGATACGCTGCCGTGCAAGAGGGCTTTGAAGGGCGAGCTGTTTTTTTTGTAGCGGTTTTCCTCGGCGTAGAGCGAGCTGTATTGCTGCATTTTCTGAATCAGTCCTTCGGCGTTTTCGAAGGAATAGTGTTTCAGACGGCCTTCGAGCAGACGGACGTTTGCATCGGGCGGCAAAATCAGCGATTCATGCACCTGACGGTCGGAAAAACGGGTAAACCGACGGTGGTAAAGGCGCGGGATAATGTCGGGATACCAGCCGCAGGCTTTGATCAGGCGGGCGTTGTAATGGTTCAGGCGCGAGAGGGAGAAGATGTTTTGTTCTTTGTTTTCCGCCACGGCTTTGCGGATGGCGGCAATCAGTTCTCTATCTGCCACTTCGTCGCTGTCTATGCTGAATATCCAATCATTTCGCGCAAGTTTTGCGGCAAGGTTTTTCATCGGGCCGAAGCCGATGAAGTTATGTTTGTGATAACTGATGTTGGTGAAGCGTTCGGCGATTTCAAAGGTGCGGTCGGTCGAGCCGTTGTCGAGCAGCAAAACTTCATCGAAGTCTTGAAGCGCGGTCAATACTTCGTGCAGATAGCGTTCCGAGTTTTTGACCAATATAGCCGCTGTGGCGGGAATTTTCGGGTTCATAATGAGGTCGTCCGACAAAAGGTAGATGCAGGGAAAAACCGTGTTGCCTGTCCGGTCTAAATGTGCCGCCATAAATGGCAAAAAAGCCCAAACATACGTCCGGGCTTGGGAATTGGTGGGTCCGGTGGGGTTCGAACCCACGACCAAGGGATTATGAGTCCCCTGCTCTAACCCCTGAGCTACAGACCCGTCAAGAGTAGGCGCGTATTGTATAGCATAGCGGTGGGATTGACAAACTTATTTCATCCGATGATTAAGACGCAGTTGCTTCCCCCGAAGGCAAACGATGAGCTGGCGGCAATGCGTTTTTCGGTTTCCCAGCGGCTGCCGGTCAGGTTGATGGCGGGCAGGTCGGGGTCGTTCTGCCCGTCCCAAAGCTGGGGCGGAAGTTTCCCTTCGGGATTGCTTTGCCGGTCGGCAATGCCCCACGCGAACGCGGCTTCAATTGCGCCCGCCGCGCCCAGCGTGTGTCCGGTTTGCGGCTTGGTGGACGTGCAGGGCGTATTGTTGCCGAAAACCGCTGCAACGGCGCGGCTTTCCATACTGTCGTTGTGGTGCGTCCCGGTGCCGTGCAGATTAATCCAGCCGATGTCTTCGGGCGCAAGGCCTGCGTGTTGCAATGCCGTCTGAAAGGCAAGGATTGCGCCTTGAGCGTCGGGGCGGGGTGTGGAAATATGGTAGGCATCGCTGCTTGCGCCGTAACCCAGAAGCCGCATATCGCCGGAAAAATCCGCATCGCGCGTCATGATGAATACGGCTGCGCCTTCGCCGATATTGATGCCGTCGCGGTTGGCGGAGAAAGGGTTGGCAATGTTTGGGGACAAGACTTCCAATGAGGCGAATCCGTTGACGGTCAGCGGCGAGAGTGTGTCCGCGCCGCCGCAGATGACGGCATCGCACATACCGGCGCGAAGCAGGCGGGCGGCACTGATTAATGCGCGCGCGCCGGAAGTGCAGGCGGTGGAAACGACGTAACGCAGGCCGTTCAGCCCGTAAGCATCGGCAATGAAATCGGCGGGCGCGTTCATAAGGTGTTGGCATTGGTTGAACGTGAGGTCTTGCCAGGCTTTTCCCTGCACTGCCTGTTCGAACATCGGGATGTTTTCGTCCGCGCCGGCGGTGGATGTGCCGATGACGACGGCAATCCTGTTTGCGCCGTACCGCCGTATGGCGGCGCGGATTTGCGGTTCGATTTGTCCGAGCGTGTGCCAAAGCAGCCGGTTGGTGCGGCTGCGGCAGTGTGCGGGCGTGCCGTCTGAAAAGGGGCGCAGGGTTTCTTTTACCATACCGAAGGCAAGGTTTTTGCCGTCAACCCAGTCGGATGAAAATGTCAGTGTCGGTTTGGAAGAAGGGGACAGCAGGGCATCGATGTGGGTGTGCAGTCCGCTACCCAACGCGCTGGTGAGTGCAGGGCTTCCGAGGTAAACAGGTATGTTCATAATGGTTCAATCGGTGTAACCGACCAGCGGGTTTGGTCGGGTAGGGTAATCAGAAACTGTCCGCCAATATGGTTGACGCACCATATGTCCCGATTGCGGTAGCGGAACAATGCCCCCTCTTTGCAAAAGGACGCGCCGCCGCCTGCCTGTTTGAGGCCGGGATAGGGGGGCGCGGCATTCTCGGCAGTTATCAGCGGGAGCAGTGCGGCAAACAGGCGGCGGGACGGCATATTGGGCATCACGAACCCGTCATTTTGCCAGCCTCCGCTATTGATGGTTTGGCGTGAAACCGGTGCGCCCAATATGTCGGTTTGTACAAACCGGATGCCGTCTTCCAGCTGTTCGGCCGCCAGTATGCCGGTTTGTACCGGTTCTTGCCCCTTATTGTAGCGTTCCCATTTGAACCATTGTACGTCTTGGGCAAGGCGCGGTTGGGTTTGGGGCAGGGGCAGGGCATATGGGGCGCAGGCGGCGAGCAGTTTTGCGGTCAATAGGGCAAGCAGGGTCGTGGTCGGGCGCATAAGTTCCTTTCAAGAATGCCGTCTGAAGCGGAAACGGCGGCAGGGCGGCTGACGTTCGGGATGCTGCGTATCGGGGACGGAGTACATCAGCCGTGCCGCCAGCCACAGGTTCAATATGACCCCGATGCCGACGGTTATGCCGAATGCGGCGACGGCCGGTGTGCCGCTGAAGGCAAGCAGGACGAAGGAGATGCCGGTCGTGAGCGCGGCAAGCAGCATACCGCCCAGCCGCGCATCGGTGCTGTGTCCGGCATTGAGCGCGTAAACGGCATAATCGATGCCGATGGCGGAAACCAGCAGCAATCCGAACATGGCAAACAGGCTGACGGGTATGCCCAGCCAACCCAATACGGCAACAGTGCCGATGGCGGCAGCGATGGGGACGGCGAGGATTTTTCCGCCCTGCCGCGCGCCAAACAGCCGCCACAGCAGCAGCCATGCCAACAGGTAAGACGACAATTTCAGCCAAGCCGCCTGATTGCGCGTATGTCGGAACAGTTCGTTGAGCCTGCCGCGTTTGTCCGCCCATTTGATTCCCGGGACGGTTTCCGCCGTTTTGCGGACGGTTTCCGGATCGGTCATGCCGTTCAGGCGGATAACGGAGGCATAACGGTGCGGTGCGGCTTCGCCGAGATACAGGGGTTTCCAAGCCTGCGCCAGAGGCAGGGCGAGGCCGTCTGAAAGCGTGATGGCGGGCGTGCCGGCCGCTTGCAGCAGGGCGGATTTCAGCGTGTCTTCGGGAATGCCCAGTTCGTGCAGGGCGCGGTAGTTGCCGGGTTTGTCTGCAATCGCGCGCAAATGTTGTTTCAGGCTGTTTTGTTCGGCGGCCGGCAGGATGAATTGATCCAGCGATTGGATATCTTTCAGTTTGCCTTGTTTGATCAGGGGATCGAGGGTGCGGCGCAGTTCGGCATTTTTCAACAGCAGCGCGTCTTCGCTTGCGGCTTCGGCAACCAAATATTGACCGCTGAAATCGGTTCCGCCCAATGTGCCGATTTTTTGTATTTGCGACAACAGTCCGAGCGGCATATTCACCCATTGGCGGATGTCGTCGTGCCAGTTGCTGCGCCACAGTCCGACGGCGGCGAAAACCATCAGGAAAACTGTTGCGGGATAACGGAAGGATGAGGGAAGCCGTTTCTTGATATGTTTGCCCAGTATGGTACTTAAGGCGGCAAAAGGTACGGGTTTCGCCTGATAACGGGCAAACAGGGGCGGCAGCAGGCAGACGGTCGCGCCGAATGCGCCCAGCAGCGAAAAGCCGGAGAAAACGGCAGTTTGCTGTAAAACCGGCAAAGGGGTGAACCAGAGCAGCGCGTATCCCGAAACGGTAATCAGCAGGCTGACGGCAAAGGTGGGCAATACCTGCCTCATCGCCGGTTTCGCCTGCCATGATGAGAATACAGACGGGGTCAGCCAGTGCAGCGGGAAATCGACCAGCATCCCGATCAGGCTCGTACCGATAACCAGCGTCAGGGCGTGAATATGCCCGAATACCGCCAGAGCCGCCGCCAAACCCGCCAGCATTCCCGCCGCAGGCGGCAGCAGCAGCCAAAAGGTGCGCGCGCTGCGGAAAACCCACAAGATGAGGGCGACGGTCAGGACGGTGCCGGCAAAACCCATTATCCGGCTTTCTTTTTCTGCATCGGCTTTGGCGGCTGCTGCAAAAAGTGCGCCGCCCCCGGTCAGGATTTCGGCGTGCCTGCCGGATGCCAATGTCTGTGTTTTTTGGAGCAGGTTTGCCAAGGCATCTTGAGGAAGGGCGTTATCGGGCAGCTTGGCGCGTATCCAAACCCAGGTTTTTCCGTTGTCTTCGTTGAACAGCATACCGTTTTCGGGGTGCCATTGCAGACGGGTTTGGGGATTGATTTTGCCGGCAACGAAACGCCCGAAACCCAGCCAGTCCTCATCTAAGGGCAGGGGGGATACGGCAAACGGGTTGGCGGCATCTTCGGCGCGTTGGCGGAAATAGTCGGCGGGTTTTTCGGTCAGCAAACGCCGTTGGGCTTCGGGTAGGACGGCTAAACTGATTCTGCCGATGTCTTGGCGGATTTGTGCAAGGTCGGGGCTGATTTGGCTGTTTACTTCGGAAAACAGTCCGCTTCGCCGCCACAAGCCGGCAATTTCCGATGCCGTCTGAAATGCGGTTTCGGGTCGGGGGCTGCCCGCCAGCAGGATGATTTGACTGTTGATTTGCGCGTCGCCGGCGCGTTCCGCCGCCTGCAAAACGGCGTCCTGGCTGCTTTTGGGCAGCAGCTCGGTTAAATCGGTTTGCAGCCAATCGCGCGTTGTGATGTTGTAGCAGGCAAAGACGGCAAGTGCCGACATCAACAGGGTGTAAATCAGGCGGGTCATAGCGGTTCGGACAGTGTCAGAGTGATTGTTCGGCAAACTTGTCCGGCGGGTTGCCGACGGTTATGCCGTCAAACCGCATATCGGTTTTGTCGCCTTGTTTTTCGTGCAGTTCGATGCGGCGGACGACGTTGTCCCCGCTGATGTCGATATGGTTGAAGATTTGTTTCATCAGCAGGGTTTTCGGTGTGAGTTGCAGCGTCCATTTTTGCGCCGACCCTTCGAGTTTTAGATCGAACTGTTTTTCCAGCCCTTGCGTATCGCCGCCGATCAGGTCAAGAAAGAGTTTGATTTGCCTGTTTTGTCCGGGCATTTTTCCGGTATCGGGCATTATCCAGCCTTTGCCGTTCCATTGGCTGATGCCGTCTGAACGGACGCGCAGGGTGGCGGCAAACGGTTTTTGCATCTGCCAGAGCAGACCGCGTTTGGGCATCAGTACGAATTTTCCGGTTGCAGCCATCGGTTTGGATAGGGATTTCAGATGGCGGTATTGGATAAAGCTGCCTTGGATGTTGTCGGGTTTTTGCAGTATCCGGGCCAGTTCGGCAGTGGAAAATGCCGAGGCGGAAAGGGCGGTTGCGGCAAGGAGTGCGGCAAGCAGGTATTTTTTCATAGTTGTCTGTCGGTGTGGCAATAATGGGTAAAAATGCCGTCTGAAAGCGGGCGGCAGGGCTTATGCGGCTTGAAAAGTCGGATGACCCCGTACGGCTTCGAGCCAGCTTTCCGGCGTTTGGAACTGTGTTTCTCCGGTTTCCAAGGATACTGCCGCCTGCGTGGTCGATGCACGGGTCAGTTTTTCGCCGGTTTGTTCATCGGACAAAGTGTAGTCGATACGCAGGCAAGTGTCGATTTCGACGATTGCCATGTCGATGAGTATGGTTTGTCCGAACCGTGCGGGACGTATGTATTTCAAGTCCATTTTGACGATGGGCCAACTGAAGCCCCGCCTGCCCATTTCATCGTAGCCGTAGCCTATGCTTTCGAGGAAGGCGCAGCGTGCGACTTCGAGGTATTTGACGTAGTTGCCGTGCCAGACGATCTGCATCGGATCGACATCGAAAAATGGGACTTGGATGATGTGGCTGTGGCGGCAGAAAATGTGTTTTTTGTTCATCAGGGATGGTGCTCCGTGTGCCAAAAGTCGTAAAAATTGAACCATTGCAGCGGATTCAGACGGCATTCTTCTTCCAAGATGCGGGCGAAATGTTGTGCGGATTCTTTGATTTTTTGCGTGCGTTCCGCCCGCGTCCAATCCGATGTGTCGGTCATAGGGCGAAGTTTCAGGCGGTAGCGTCCGTCCTGTTTGATGCAAAACAGCGCGTTGACCTTGGTTTTCAGCAGCGATGCCAGAATCCACGCCCCTTGCGGTATTTCGGTACGGTGTTGCAAAAAATCGACGGTTACGGTTTTTTCGCCCCGGACGGGGATACGGTCGGCGGCGATTGCCAGCCATTCCCCTGCTTCAATGCGCCGGCTGAGCGTCATCATCAGCGATGCGTCCAAGTCGCTTACCTGTATCAGTTGGATTTTGTCCGCCCCCGCCTGTTGCAGGGCTTCGTTGAACATTTGTGCGTGGCGGCTGTGTACGAGGACGTTGAGTTTGAAATTTCGGTGGTGGGAAACCAGTGCGCGGCAGATTTCCGTATTGCCCAGGTGCGAACAGGCAAAAATCTGCCCGCGCCCGTTTTGATACATCGAGGCGGTCAGGTTGTCGGGGTCTTCGATAATCAAGTCTTCGTAACGTATTTTGCGCTGCCATACGGCAAAGCGGTCGCAAACGGCTTCGCCGAATGCCAAAAACTGCGCGAATATGCGGTTTTCAGACGGCATAGCGTCGGGAAAGGTATGCCGCAGGCGGTTTTGGTAGGTATGGAGGTTTTTCCGCGCACGGGGCGAGGTCAGGTAGAAATATAGGACGACAAACCAAATACACGGTTTCATCAGAAAAGGGGGCAGATAACGGACAATCACCGCCGTCAGCTTGAGGAACAGGCGGTTGCCGCGTTCGTTTTGTTCCGCCCAGTGTCGGGATGCGCCGTTCATCGGAATGCGCCTTTCAAGATGCGCCAACGCCATTTGAGCATACCGAAAAACAGCCGTGTGTGCATTTGGCTGATAAGGATGTTGTCGGCAAGGGCGCGGAAGTGGGAAATGCCGTCTGCGGCGTAACGGACGGGCGTGGGTATCCACATGGGTTTGATGCCGCGCCAATATAGCCGGATCAGGATTTCGATATCGAAGTCCATACGGTTGCCGATGTATTCTCCGCGTATGACCGCCAACGCAGGCGGCAACGGATAAAGGCGGAAGCCGCACATACCGTCTTTAATATCGGACGACCAGGTGTGAACCATATTCCAAAAGTCGGTAATTTTGCGCCCGTACAATCGTGATTTGGGCGCGTCGCCGCCGTATTGCGGCTGACCGCAGACGAGGGCTTCGGGATTGAGTTGCGCGGCACGGACGAACTTCGGCACGTCGTCCAAACAGTGTTGGCCGTCGGCGTCGATTTGCAGGACGTGGCTGTATCCCAGCTCCGCCGCCGCCTCGAAACCTGTGCGTACTGCCGCGCCTTTGCCGCCGTTGCTTGTGCGGCGGATGACGCGGATGCCGTCTGAAGCCAGATTTTCTAAAACGGGTATGCAGTCGGGGCGGGAGCAGTCGTCCACGACCAACACGTCCAAACCGTGGGCGCGCAGGCTGCGTGCAACCGTGCCGACGGTTGTCGGGTGGTTGTAATGGGGGATGAGGGCGAGGATGTTCATATTTATATTAAGGTAAGGCGGTAATCTTATTTGCCTTTGCGAAGGCGGTTCATCGTTCTTCCCTTGCGGTTGGGTTGGGGCCGTCCTGCGGCGTGTCGAATACCAGTTTCCCCGAGGCGCAGGCGGCATCCTGTTTTTGGATTTTAAATGACAGTTTGTTTTTATCGGCATCGTATCCGAGTTCTACGGAAATGTCGTCATACGGACGGATAAACTGCTGGTATTTCAGGTTTTCGATGCGGATAATGTTTTGCCTGCCGAAAGGGTGCCGTGCGGCAAGCCGGCGTACCCATTCCAATTCGACTGCGCCGGGGACGAGTGGGAAGGTGGAAAAATGTCCGCCGAAATAGGGCAAATCCAGCGGTACGCGGGTTTGATAGCGCAACCGGTTTCCTTCGGGCGGCAAGGTGTGCCATTGCGGCGCGGCGGGTTCTGCCAATGCCGTCTGAAAGTCCGCTGCGGTAATTTTCCCTTGTCCGTTGCGCGGCAGACGGTCTGTAAAACGCCAGTAGCGCGGCAGGGCAGCCGTGTCTTGCGTTTGGGCAAGGTGTTGCTTGAGTGCGGCGATAACGGCGGTGCGCCCCTGTTCCAGCCACGCCGTGATGCCTTCCGTATCGAGTGCCGCCCAAACGGCAATGCGCCCGTGTTCCGGATGCAGGGCGCAATGTGCGTCGGCAATCCAAGGGTGTTTCAGCAATTCGTGTTCGACTTGGTTGAGCGAAATGCGTTTGTCTGCCAATTTGATTATCCTGTCCTGCCTGCCCAGCAGGGCAAAACCGTCTTCGTGTGTTTCGATGCAATCGGCAATGTATTGCACGCCGTTTGTCCACGGCGAAGAGATTTCCACCGATTTGCCGGTATTGCGGACGGCAACATCGGGAAACGGCTGCCACAAGCTTTGTTTTTGGCGGGATGCAATGATGCCGGTTTCCGTACTGCCGTAAACTTCATAAGGGCGTACCGCATATTGTTCCAACAGGGCGGCGGTTTCCGGTGGGAGTTCCCCGCCTGCGGAAACGATGCCGCCTATCCTTCCGTTTAACGCCGCCCAATCCCGATTTTCGCCGAAACGGTTGAGCAGGGCGGGGCTGGCAATCCAGACATTTTGATAATTGGACGGCACGTTCAGGCTTGCCGACAGCAGCAGTTCGGGATAGGCGTTTTGCCTGCGGACCATCGCCCACCCCATCAGCAGCGGAAGCGCGAAGCGGAAGGTAAGTCCGTACATATGTTGCGGCGATACGCTGCCGAGGACGGCGGTTTTGCCGCGTCCGAACGGGATTGTCGCAGCCAGCGCGCGGGCTTCCGATTCGATTTGCGCGGCGGTTTTGACGATTGTCTTGGCCTCACCGCCGGAACCCGAAGTACGCAAATGCACTTCTGATTCGGGCGGGATGTCCAATGTTTCCGGTATGCGGTTTTCAGACGGCATACCGCCGCAAGGATCCAGTATTTGCCAAACGCGGATGCCGTCTGAAACAATATCGGTGTCGGTCAGCAGGATTTGTGCGGATTTCGCCCAAGTCAGGTTTCCGGGCGCGGTATTCGGCAGCAGCAGGGCTTTGCCGCCGCTGTTCCAAACGGCAAGCAATGCGGCTGCGAACAGCGCGGCATCGTCAAACCACAATGCCGCCGAACGGATGTTGTTTTGCTTTAATTTTAACGACAGGGCGTGTACCGTGCGTATAAAATCGGCGCGGGTCCATAGCGGGTCGAGGGCAATCGGCGTATTGTCGGAGAAGTTGATGTCAAACATTCGGGTCATATGCAGGTAGCCTGAAATACGGAGAACAAGCCTAGTCGTGCTGGCACTGCTCGTAGATTTTATTTTCGGGATAGATATCTTTGCCCGAACGGTACCAGCCTTTCTTGCGCACGCAGGCATCGGCTCTTGACGTACCGCCGCCAATCGGGTCATAGCCGCAGGAAAACATATCGTCGAGCTTTCGCTGACCGTACACATTCATCTGCCGGATCATTTCAGCTTGTTGTTCTTCAGGAGCATCCGGTAGGGTGCCTATGGCAGGATACAGCTTTTCTTTATTACACAGCTCCCACCAGCCCGACGCATCGGGCGGCACACGAAAGCCGCTGCCGATGTTCAGGCAGCCTGAAAGCAGGACGCAGAGCATAAGGGACGGTATCAGTTTGTTCATTTGGGGTCTCCTGATTGGGGATGATTGGGATTGGTACGGTGGTTTTGCTGTTCGAGCAAATCATAAACGCTGATACGGTGAATGGTATTAATATCATTTATTCAAAGTGGCAGAACGGAGGGTGTCGTGCCGGATGATAAAACAGTATTGCAGTGCCGCCTTGCCGATGTGTCGGCCGCCGCTGCTTATCAGGAATCCTGTCTGGACGATGCGGACAGGGCGCGCCTGCTGCGCGCACCGGAATTGGCAGGGCGGACGGATTGGCGGGTCAGCCGCTTCCTGAAGCAGCAGGGCGGCAAGATATGTTCGCTTTCGCACAGCAAAGGGCGGGCGGCGGTTTTGGTTTGCGGCGGCGGCACGGTTTGCGGTGTCGATATTGAAACGATCCGTCCGCGCAATTTTCAGGCACTTGCCGAATGGGTTTGTTCCCCTGAAGAACGGGTTTTTTTGGCACGTTCCGGTTGGCAGGCAGAGGCTTTTTACCGCCTGTGGTGCATTAAGGAAGCACTGCTTAAAGCCTGCGGTTTGGGTTTTCCGCAAGATATGGCGAAAGTCGGTTATCGGACCGACGGTTCGGCAGTTTACGGTTTGCGTGCGGATGGCGGAACCGGTTGGCACGCCGTCAGCGCAATCTGGTGCGGCGACGCGGTTGTCGCCTGCGTGTGGCGCGGAGCTGCCGAATTGGCGTGGCAATATTGCGGAACGGATGCCGTCTGGACGGTTTGCCATATCGAGCGGATAGGCGGCAAGGAAGTCTGAAAGGGCAGTTTGTTGTTTTACTCCGTTTTAAATCAATATGATGTAATCGGATTGTGCGGCTTTATCCGTCCTTCCAACGTTTGAACACCAGTGAAGTGTTCACGCCGCCGAAGGCGAAATTGTTGCTCATCACGTAATCGGTTTGGATTTCACGTCCGCCGCTTAAAATATAGTCCGCCTTGCCGCAGCGCGGATCGATGTCGTTCAAGTTCAGGGTCGGGGCGAACCAGCCGCCGTTCATCATTTCAATCGAGAACCACGCTTCCAGCGCGCCGCACGCGCCGAGCGTGTGTCCCAAATAGCTTTTTTGCGAACTCATCGGCACAAATCCGAACACGGCTTCGGTCGCCAGCGTTTCGGCGATGTCGCCTTTTTCGGTTGCCGTGCCGTGCCCGTTCACATAGCCGATTTTGTCGGGCGTGATGCCCGCGTCTTGCAGCGCGAGTTCCATACATTTCTGCATCGTGTCTTTTTGCGGCTGGGTAACGTGGCTGCCGTCGCTGTTGGCCCCGTAGCCGACGAGTTCGGCGTAAATTTTCGCACCGCGCCGTTTGGCGTGTTCCAATTCTTCCAATACGAAAATCCCCGCGCCTTCGCCGATGACCAGCCCGTCGCGGTTCGCGTCGTATGGGCGCGGGGTTTTTTCCGGTTCGCCGTTGCGGCGGCTGGCGGCATAAAGCGAGTCGAAAACATAAACTTCGGACGGGCAAAATTCTTCACCTCCGCCCGCCAGCATCATATCGGTCAGACCGTATTTGATGGCTTCGTAAGCATAACCTATGCCTTGGCTGCCGGACGAACACGCGCTCGATGTCGGGATGATGCGTCCTTTCAGTCCGAAAAAGATGCCGATATTGGCGGCGGTCGTATGCGGCATCATGCGTACATAGGTGTTGGCGCTGAAGTTGCGCGACGTGCCGGTCAGCAACAATTCGCCCACATCGCCGATGTCTTTGGTGCTGCCGCTGGAAGAGCCGCAGGCAACGCCCATCCGTCCGTCGGTAATGCTTTCGTCCCCGAGCAAACCGGCATCCGCCAGCGCCTGCTCCGCCGCATCGACGCACAAATACGACACGCGCCCCATACTTCTGAGCTGCTTGCGCGTCCAATGTTTCGGCGGCGCGTAATTTTCAATCGGCGCACCCAGTTGCGCTTCCAATTCGGGGAAACGTTCGTGCCAATCCATATATTTGACGGCGTTTTTTTCGGCTTTGAATGCTGCCTGTATGCTTTGCCAATCCCGGCCGAAGGCGGTAATGCCGCCTATGCCCGTTACTACGACCCTTCTGGTATTCAACACAAACCTCCGTTCACCGCAATCACCTGGCGCGTGATGTACGCCGCTTTTTCATCCATCAAAAAGCGCACCGCGTGCGCCACTTCTTCCGGCAGCCCCATACGCGCGGCGGGGACGGCCTTTAAGATTTCTTCGACGGGTACGTTCTCATCGATAATATCGGTATCGATGAGACCCGGCGCCACGCAGTTGACGGTAATTTTGCGTTTTGCCAACTCAACCGCCAAAGCTTTTGCCGCGCCGATAATGCCCGCTTTTGACGCGCTGTAATTGACCTGCCCGCGGTTGCCGGTCAAGCCGGACACCGATGCCATACACACAATCCGTCCGGCTTTGCGGCGGCGTATCATCGGCATAACCAGCGGATGCAATACATTGTAAAAACCGTCCAAATTAGTCCGCAGCACCACATCCCAATCGTCGTCTGAAAACGCGGGGAAGGCATTGTCGCGCGTCAGTCCGGCGTTCAACACCACGCCGTAATACGCGCCGTTTGCTTCGATGTCGGCGGTCAGAATCTCGCGGCAGGCTTCGCGGTCGGACACGTCAAACTGCAACACGCGCGCATTTCTGCCCAAAGCGCGGATTTCTTCCGCCACGGCTTCGGCTTCGTCGCGGCGGCTGCGGCAGTGGACGGCGATATCAAAGCCGTCTTCCGCCAAACCGAGTGCAGCGGCTTTGCCTATGCCCCTGTTGGAGCCGGTAATCAGGACGGTTTCGGTCATGGTTGTTCTCCGTATATATGTACCTGTTCAGACGGCATTAAGTTGTTTCGACAGGGTGTTCGGGGCTGTACACGTTCAATGAGGCGCGCGCCAAAATGCCGTCTGAAGGGAGTGTTTCGGATGAAGTTTCCGGCGCGTCCGTCCAACGCAGTTCGCAGTCGAACACGCCCATCCCCCCAGCATCTTGAATAGACACATGCGCCGTTGCCAGCAGATGCGTGCCGACAGGGACGGATTGGGCGAAGATTTCAAGTTTGCGCGTGCCGAGCAGGAAGCCGAGCCGGACCGGTTGCGCGTTTTTTCGGGCTTGGAGGCCGGCATATGCGCCGACAGCCTGTGCCATCAGTTCGATAAATGCCGTGTAGGGCAGTATGCCGCCGACCAGCAGGATGTGGTCGGGTTTTATCTGCGCCCCTGCTTCGACAAAATCATCGCTGTATCGAGTAATGCGGTCTATCAGAACCATACGCCCGCTGTGCGGCAGCAGGGAGGCAGTGTCGGTAATCGGGCATTCTGGCAGTGTGTCCATATATTGCGGCGGCAGGCTGGCAAATACGGGCATTATAATGATAAATGTAAATTCAGGCTAATTTTGGCGGTTTGCCGAGGGGCGGCGTTGTCGGAGAAAGGAGGCAGAAATGCGTTTGAATTTCGGCATTGTCAGGGGGATGGGCTTTGGTTAGAATGCGGCACAGTGTAAATTTTTGAAAGAAACTATGCCGCCGATTATTTGCCGGTTCCACTTCGACATCGCCGACTGGCGGGTTTCGGGCAGCAAAATGCGCGATATGGCCCAGTGGGCAAAATGGGCGGAATGTCCGGATTTTGCCGACGGTTTGCCCGATGTCAGGCCGGAATTGCCGTTCCTGCCCACTATGCAGCGCCGCCGTTTGAGTAAGGCGGCGCGTTTGGTATGCGACGCGGCTTGGGACATTGCCTCCGCCTATCCCGGCAGTCCGGTAGTTTATGCCTCGCACGATGGGGAAATGGCGCGTAGTTTCGATTTGTGGTTGGAACTGTTGAAATCGCAAACCGTGTCGCCGACTTCGTTCGGTTTGTCGGTGCACAATGCAACGGCGGGGCAGTGGTCGATATTGCGTCAGGATATGAGCGAGCAGACGGCATTGGCCGTGTGTGCCGACGGTGTGGAAACGGCATTGGCGGAAGCGGCGTCCCTGTTGGAAGAGGGATGCGGGTCGGTTTTGGTTTTGGTGGCGGACGATCCGCTGCCGGAAGGATATGCCGTATCGGCAACGCGCGCGCCGTTTGCTTATGCTTTGGCGATGGTTCTGACCAAAGGGACGCGTTACAGTCTGACTTTGTCTGCTTCGGACGATATGCCGTCTGAAGCCGGTATGCTGCCCGAGGCATATTGGAGCGGTTTGGAATGGGTGCGTTTTCTGCTGAACGGCAGTCGGGAATGCCGCCGGGTATATCGCAATCGTGAATGGCTGTGGCAGCGGAATGGATAAATTGGATTATTGCCGCCGTTTTGCGGCGACTTGGTTAGGATTTGTGATTTTCGGTGTCGGCGGCATTATGATGAAATTGGTTTTGCTGCCTTACACTTTGAACGGCACTTCAAGGTCTGTCGCCCGCCAATTGGCGGCGCGCCGGATTATCGGAACATCTTGGCGTTTGTTTGCCGCTTATCTGAAATGGTCGGGCGTGTTGGAGGTATCGTTCAGGGGTATTGAAAAACTCAACCGCCCGGGACAGTTGATTTTGGCAAACCATCCGTCTTTGCTGGATGTTGTGCTGCTTGTCGGCCATGTGCCCGAAATGAACTGCATCGTGAAAAAAGATTTGCAGCACAATCCGGCAATGAGCAGCCAGATTAAAGGTGCGGGCTATATTCCGAACGAAGAGTCGGAAGCAATGCTGGAAACAGTAAAGGCGGTTTTTGACAGCGGGCAGAGCCTGCTGGTGTTCCCCGAAGGAACGAGGACGGGGTGGGACGGACGGGTAAAAATGCACCGGGGCGCGGTTTCTTTGGGACTGCGCTATGCTGAAGTGATTACGCCCGTATGTATCAAAATGAATCCGCCCAATTTTAAAAAGGGGCAGCCGTGGTACCGCATCCCCCCGAAAAGGATACGGTATGAAATTACCGTCGGAGACGACATCCTCCCCCAAGACTGGCTCGCCGAGAAACCGTTGCCGATTGCGGCGCGGCGGCTGAATGAATATCTGCAGGACTATTTTACAAGGAAAACCATATGAATGACTTGGAAAACCAAATCAAACAACTGATTATCGACAGTTTGGCTTTGGAGGATATAACTGCCGCCGACATCGGCAGCGAAGACGCGCTGTTCGGCGACGAAGGGCTGGGACTGGATTCCGTCGATGCGTTGGAATTGGGCTTGGCGGTGCAAAAACATTTCGGTTTCCGATTGGACGGCGAGCAGGAGAACTTGCGCGAACATTTTGCCAATGTCAAAACACTCGCCGCCTTTGTCAAAAGCCGCCAAGCATAAGGATGAAACATATGACCGAACAAGAAATCTACCGGTTGTTGCGCGATACCCTGACCGAGTTGTTTGAAATCGAACCGGAACGGATTACGCCCGATACCAACCTTTACGAAGATTTGGAAATCGACAGCATTGATGCCATCGACCTGATTGACCGCATCAAGCGCGAAACCGGCCACAAGCTGCAGGCTGAAGATTTCCGCAATGTCCGCACCGTCAACGACGTGGTACAGGCGGTATTGAAGATTCAGGCGGGGTAGGCGGCATCTCTGATTATTTTTCAGACGGCATATTATTATCGGATGCCGTCTGAAAACATTTGTGCGGATTCAAAATGAAACCCGGTTTTTTCGGACATATTTTTCTGACCGTATTAAGCATTGCCTATCCGGCTTTATGGTATTACGGCAGGGAGGCGGGCTGGTTTGTTTGGCTGGCGGCGGCGATGTGCGGGTTGTGGCTGCTGCGCGCCCTGACTGCCAAACTGCCCCAACAGCGTTATGCGGCTTTGTTTATTACACTGTTTTTTGCCGCAGTATTGGTGTTCGGGCGGCGCGACTCAATGTATTGGTATCCCGTCCTCGTCAATCTGATGATGTTGGCGGTGTTTGGGGGAAGCCTGTTTGCCGGACAGACGGTCATAGAAAGGCTCGCGCGGCTGCAACAGCCCGACCTACCTGAAAAAGCTGTGCGCTATACCCGCCGGGTAACGCAGGTTTGGTGCGTATTTTTTATAATCAACGGGACGCTTGCCGCTTTGTTGGTACGGTTGGGGCGATATGATTGGTGGGCGGTTTATACCGGCGTGATTGCCTATGTATTGATGGGGATGCTGTTTGCCGGCGAATGGCTTTACCGCAAACTCGTTTTGAAAGTCTGAAACCTTATGTACACTTGCACTTCCTGCGGCGAAAACCACGAAGAAATGCCCGCAATCGGCTTTACCGCCCCCTATCCCTATAATCAACTCAGTGAAGAAGAACGCATTGCTTATCAAGCGGAATGCGATTCTGATTTCTGCATCATCCGCTATCCCGACCAAACCGACCGTTTTATCCGCGCGGTGCTGCCGATTCCGATTATCGGGTATCAGGAAACGCTGGAATACGGCGTGTGGGTATCTGTCAGCGAAAAGAGTTTTAACGACTATCAAAGCCACTTTCACGACAATCCGGAAAACGTCGTTTATTTCGGCATGATCTGCAATTGGCTGCCCCCTTATGAAACCGACACCTTCGGTCTGCATTGCAATGTCGTTACCCAACCCGATGGTCAACGTCCTTTGCTGCAACTTCATCAAAGCGGCGGACATCCGCTGGTACGCGACTTTTATCACGGCATAGAATATGCCGAAGCGCAGGCAAGGATAGGGGCGGTATCCGAATCGGATTGTTCAGGACAAAAAGGATAAATATGAAATACAAAGACCTGCGCGACTTCATCGCTATGCTCGAGCAACAGGGCAAACTCAAGCGCGTCGCGCATCCTGTTTCCCCGCATTTGGAAATGACCGAAATCGCCGACCACGTGCTGCGCGCCGAAGGGCCGGCGTTGTTGTTTGAGAATCCGATTAAGCCCGACGGTACGCGCTACGCTTATCCCGTATTGGCAAACCTGTTCGGCACGCCCGAACGTGTGGCGATGGGCATGGGCGCGGACAGCGTGTCCAAGCTGCGTGAAATCGGGCAGACGCTGGCGTATTTGAAAGAACCCGAACCGCCCAAAGGCATCAAAGACGCGTTTTCCAAACTGCCGCTGCTGAAAGACATTTGGAGCATGGTGCCGAACGTGGTGAAAAATGCGCCGTGTCAGGAAATCGTATGGGAAGGCGAAGACGTTGATTTGTATCAGCTTCCGATTCAGCATTGCTGGCCGGAAGACGTTGCGCCGCTGGTAACGTGGGGCTTGACCGTCACGCGCGGGCCGCACAAAAAACGCCAAAACTTAGGCATTTACCGCCAACAATTAATCGGCAAAAACAAGCTGATCATGCGCTGGCTGTCGCATCGCGGCGGCGCGTTGGATTATCAGGAATTCCGCAAACTCAATCCCGATACGCCGTATCCCGTCGCTGTCGTGCTTGGCTGCGACCCTGCCACCATTTTGGGTGCGGTAACGCCCGTTCCCGATACCTTGAGCGAATACCAGTTTGCCGGACTGCTGCGCGGTTCGCGGACGGAACTGGTGAAATGTATCGGCAACGATTTGCAAGTGCCTGCACGCGCAGAAATCGTGTTGGAAGGTGTGATTCATCCGAACGAAACCGCGTTGGAAGGTCCATACGGCGACCACACGGGCTATTACAATGAGCAGGATCATTTCCCTGTGTTCACGGTCGAACGCATCACCATGCGCGAAAACCCGATTTACCATTCCACCTACACGGGCAAACCGCCCGATGAACCTGCCGTTTTGGGCGTGGCGTTGAACGAAGTGTTCGTACCGCTTTTGCAAAAGCAGTTCCCCGAAATCACCGATTTTTACCTGCCGCCCGAAGGCTGCTCCTACCGCATGGCGGTGGTCAGCATGAAAAAACAATACGCCGGACACGCCAAGCGCGTAATGATGGGTTGCTGGTCGTTCCTGCGCCAGTTTATGTACACCAAATTCATCATCGTGGTGGATGACGATGTGGACGTGCGCGACTGGAAAGAAGTCATCTGGGCGGTAACCACACGCATGGACCCTGTACGCGATACCGTTTTAGTGGAAAACACGCCCATCGATTATCTTGACTTCGCCAGCCCCGTCAGCGGACTCGGCGGCAAAATGGGTTTGGATGCGACCAACAAGTGGCCGGGCGAAACCGACCGCGAATGGGGACGGGTAATCAAAAAAGACCCTGCGGTTACGGCTAAGATTGATGGGATTTGGGAGGAACTCGGCTTATAGTAGATTCAAATAGATTTCTCGTGTCGTCATTCCCGCGCTGGCGGAAATGACGATAATTGAGTATTTTTTATTTTGAATCAATATATTGAAAGTTAATTTGATACGCAATGCCGCCCTACGGTTGCAGGGCGGCATTGCTATGCCGCCGTTTGGATTTTCAGACGGCATTTGTGTGTTGCCTGTGTGGTTTTGTGTTGGGATGGCAATTTCGAGGCAGCCGATGCCGTCTGAAAGGCGATTGTCTGGCGGGACAGACGCGTTCTGTTTGTCTGTTTGGAAACGGTTGGGAAAGGCGTATGTTGGCGGATTTGTTGGGCGTAGTGGCTGGGCTTTTGCGGCAAGCTGTGATTTTGTCCGTTACGGATTGCGGCGGCTGAAAATCCTGTACCACGCCTGGAAACGAGGCGGCTGGCGGAATGTGCGGCGCGTGTCGCTGCGGCGGAAGATGGCGGTCTCGGCATGGTCGGTGTTCGCCGCACTGCTTGCGGCGTCGTCGATATTCGGCTGGTGGCTGGTTTTTTGTCGGTTGGGCCGGTTTTTAGGATGGCATGGGGGGAAGACACATGGACGAACTGTTCAAATGGGCGGTCAGGATTTTGGCGGAGGTGGCGGACTGGATACTCGAGCTGATGTGTTCGGCATTCCCGTTTGCGGAACCAAGCCGTTTTTTCCATCGGACCGCACGTATCGTTGTGCCGGTTTTGAGCTTGGGTCTGTTTCGTGTCGAAGATTATGGAAACACGGAATGTTTGGACTGGCGGACGTTTTCTGCCGATATGGGCGAATCGATAGGCGGTTGGTTTTGGTTCGCGTTCTTGTTTGCCTTTTCAGTATGGGCAGCCTATACCCTGTCGTGAAATATAGTGGATTAACAAAAACCAGTACAGCGTTGCCTCGCCTTAGCTCAAAGAGAACGATTCTCTAAGGTGCTCAAGCACCAAGTGAATCGGTTCCGTACTATTTGTACTGTCTGCGGCTTCGTCGCCTTGTCCTGATTTTTGTTAATCCACTATATAACCGACATACTTTGTTTTTGATGCGGCAACGAAAAATCGCTGCGGGTTGACGAAAATACAAATGGAGGCATTGCCAGCCGACACCAAGCCAAACAGATATGGGGCTTGTGTTTCCGATGTGGTACGGTCGGTCGGAAAAGTCATGCCGTCTGAAGCGCGGGGGCGTTTCAGACGGCATTTTTGTACGCAGGGTATTTACGGTTCTTTAGGTTTGAGCCACTGCCATTGTTCCAGCAGGGTGTCTTCGAGGATTTTCTGTTTCTCTTTGCGCGAATTGATGCCGCCGGTCAGCCTGCCGTAATCGACGGTAATGGACGGCTTGTCCACGGTACCGGTGATTTTCAGGGGAATCGGTTTGTTTTTCGGATGGACGGCGTTGCGGATAAGGACATCTTCAGACAATTCCTGCGTATCCAGATTGGTATAGCCGTTGCTGGTAACATAGAGGCTGTCGGAGAAGAGTTCGGTATCGATGTGGCGGCTGATGCCGTCTGAAATTTCGCTGTTGAGCGTGAATCGGTG
This sequence comes from Neisseria blantyrii, assembly GCF_962747855.1. Lineage (NCBI taxonomy): Bacteria > Pseudomonadati > Pseudomonadota > Betaproteobacteria > Neisseriales > Neisseriaceae > Neisseria > Neisseria blantyrii. The sequence continues at coordinate 40,686 of NZ_CAUIZY010000006.1, read as the reverse complement.
GAAGGGTGTGCTGGGTGCGGCATTGTCGGCAGTTTTGCCCGAAATGCCGTTTTTCAGGATATTGTCCATGTCGATACCGTGCCACGCGCCGTTGGAAATATTCAGCGACAGGCTGCCCTGAAGCGAGCGGATAAGCTCTTTTCGGGTTTCGCCGCTCGCGGTCAGGTCGATGACCGCATCGCCGTTGCCGCTGAAGCTGTGGAAGCCGAACAGGTCTTGCAGCAGCGGTTGGATTTGGATGTTGCTTGCATTCTGTTGCAGGCGGTAAGTGGCGGGGCGAGTGTTGGCGATGCTGATGCCGCCTTCGGTATGGCCGCCGTAAAGCCCTGACTTGAAACGGCTGAGCGCGATATGGCCTTTGTCGGCGTGGAGGTAGGTTTCCATATCGTCCAGTTGCAGGCCGGGAAGTTGGACATTGCCGATTTTAAGGTGGGCCTCGATATCTCCGGACAGCCTGCCGAGGGTGTCGGGAAATATTTTGCCGTTTTGTTGCCGCACGTCGTCAAGATAGGGAGTCAGGTTCAATTTTTGCAGTGCGACGGCGGCTTCCAGGTGCGGTGCGTCTTCATGTGTGTATCTGAATTTCGCGGCAACGGTTTGGCGGTCGAACGAACCGTTGAGTTTGGCATGCCACTGATGAAGGTTTTTTATGGACATCGAACCGTCGAGCTGGCTGATGAAACGGGGTTGCGGCAGGCGGTTGACGGTATCCTGAAGGGTCGATACATGCAGGCGCGGCGCCTCCAGACCGTTATTCCGGCTCCAAACCAATGGCGAGCCGAGGGAAAAGTTGGTTTGAAGGCGGGGTGTTTTGACGTTGCCGGAGATTTCGGCGTTGCCGATGTTGCCGATGCCGGAGTGCAGGTTGGCCTTATCGAGTTTGAACGATCCGCCCCATTGGGAATTCCCGCCGTCGGCGGTAGCGGTAAATGTCCCGTTGACGGTTTCAATTTTAATGCGGTTGTTCCTGAGTGCCAGCGTAGGGATTTGGGCGGTCAGGTGGAGGTTGTGGAAGGCGGTGTCGGCACGCAGGCCGAGGTTGGCCGCATCCGCTCCGCCAGCGTTAAAACGGATAGTGGGGTTGCCGGTGGTGGAAACGGTAATGCCATGCCCGTTTAGGGCGGTCTCGGCTTCGAAATGGAACGGTGAGATTTCGGGCGTGCCGATGCCGTCTGAAAGGAACAGCCCCCTGCTTTTCCACGGGACGGACAGCTTCCCCCAAACCAGTATGCCCGAACTTTCAAACTGTTGTCCCGATGAAACGGGAGATTGCAGGTTGAGGCGGACTTCCTTCAGGGTAAACCGCTCTTGTAGGAAGTCGAGGTGGACGGTGCTGTTTTCGATAATGATGCGGTTTACCGAGGCTTTGCGTTTTGGGTTGTCGATCAGGTCTTGGATGTTCCAAACGCCTTTCCCGTCGCGTGTCAGGGCAAGTTCCGCACCCGAAACCACCCATTTTTCAACCTGTATCTGATCCGACCACAGATTTTTCCAGCTCAATCCGATTTTGGTTTCTTTGATGGAAACGGCAGTCCGGTCGCCGCCGGGTTCGGTAATGGTCAGGTTTTTCAGGATGACGGTCGGCCGGGGCAGAAGCCTGCGCTGTATATCCGCATCAAACGAGATTTTCCGGTGCGTATGGGCAATGCTTTGTTGGAGGCGGCTTCGGATGTTTTCAGGTGTGAAGATGCGATATACGGAAGCGTGCAGCCCGATTGCCGCCAAAAGCAGTATCGTCAGCACGGCTACCGCATATTTTAGACGGTATTTGTGGAAGACCGATAATAAATCCATAGCCTGAAAAGTCTGTAAAACACGCCACAGTATAACACGGCTTGTGGCAATCCTATTTTGTGCGGGCGGATTATCTTGTATAAAGGGGTAATGCCCATAAGCAGGCATACCGCCGGATCAGGTATCGTGGGCGTTGCCGCGTTTGCAGGGGCAGTGTATGTTTCATACGGCGGCGGATTCTGCAAGATACTTTTTTGAAATACTGATGCCGTCTGAAACGGACAAGTTTTGTTCAGACGGTATATAATTTGCTTTTTATTCCGGAGGCACGGATATGGTCGGATGCGTTTGGCAGGCAGGACGGTTTGAAATCGGTTTGGACAAACCGAAAATCATGGGTGTCGTGAATCTCACGCCCGATTCTTTGCCCGACGGCGGCGCGTATTCGCAAAACGCCCAAACAGCTTTGGCGCATGCCGAACGGCTTTTGAAAGAGGGCGCGGACATTCTCGACATCGGCGGCGAATCGACGCGGCCGGGTGCGGGTTATGTTTCGCCTGAAGAAGAATGGGCGCGGGTTGAGTCTGTATTGGCGGAAGTGGCAGGGTGGGGCGTTCCCGTCAGTTTGGACACGCGCCGCACGGTGATTATGGAAAAAGCGTTGGCACTCGGTGGCATCGATATTATTAACGATGTGGCGGCGTTGACCGACGAAGGCGCGGTCGAATTGCTGGCGTGTCAGGCGGATACGGGCATTTGCCTGATGCACATGCAGGGTGTGCCTGAAAACATGCAGATTAATCCGAAATATCAGGATGTTGTCGGTGAAGTAGCGCGGTATTTGAAAGCGCGGGCGGCGGAATGCATCGCGGCAGGCATCGCCCCGCAACGCATCGTGCTTGACCCCGGTTTCGGCTTCGGCAAAACCTTGCAACACAATATCGCACTGATGCGGCATTTGCCCGAATTGATGGCGGAAACCGGTTTGCCGCTGCTGATCGGTGTGTCGCGCAAAACCATGATAGGCGAACTGACGGGCGAGGCAAATGCGGCGGCACGCGTACACGGCAGCGTGGCGGCGGCGCTGGCTTCCGTGGCGCGCGGCGCGCAAATCGTGCGGGTGCATGATGTGAAGGCGACGGCGGATGCGTTGAAGGTGTGGGAAGCGTTGGGCATCAATCTGTAAACAGCGGTTCACATACTTCATGCCGTCTGAAAAGGACGGGGCGGCTTCAGACGGCATCAACGGTGCAGACAGCAAGGTACAAACTGACTGTATAATCTCGGACAACGGTTCACATTCTCGGAGCAACACATGGCAAAAAAATATTTCGGCACGGACGGCGTGCGCGGCGAAGTCGGGCAGTTTCCGATTACGCCCAATTTCGTATTGAAACTCGGCTATGCGGCGGGGCAGGTTTTGGTTCAGCACGACACCGACCAGAAACCGACCGTTTTAATCGGTAAGGATACGCGTATTTCCGGTTATATGCTGGAAGCCGCTTTGGTGGCAGGTTTTACCGCCGCAGGTGTCAACGTTATCCAAACCGGTCCGCTGCCTACGCCCGGCGTGGCTTATCTGACCCGTGCGCTGCGTTTGTCCGCCGGTGTGATGATTTCCGCGTCGCATAATGCCTATTCCGACAACGGCATCAAATTCTTTGCCGAGGGTGGCGTGAAGCTTTCCGATGAAATCGAGTTGGAAATCGAAGCCAAAATCGACGAAGAAATGAAAACCCAGCCTTCTGCACGCCTCGGGCGCGCACGCCGTATCAGCGGTGCGGACGAACGCTATATCGAATTTTGCAAATCCACCTTTCCCAGCCATTCCGACCTTCGGGGTTTGAAGTTGGTTATCGATACCGCCAACGGTGCGGGGTACGGTGTCGCACCCAAGGTGTTTCACGAACTGGGTGCACAGGTCGTCAGCATCGGCGACGAACCTAACGGCTACAACATCAATGAAAAATGCGGTGCGACTTATACCAAGACACTCCAGGCCGCCGTTTTACAGCATGAAGCCGACTACGGCATCGCCTTAGACGGCGACGGCGACCGCCTGATGATGGTCGATAAAAACGGTAAGGTTTACGACGGCGACAGCCTGATTTACGTCATCGCCAAAGCCCGCGCCCGAGAAGGTATCAACATCGGCGGCGTGGTCGGCACGGTCATGACCAATATGGCGATGGAAATCGCCCTGAAAGAGCAGGGCGTCGATTTCTGCCGCGCCAAAGTCGGCGACCGCTATGTGTTGGAACAACTGAACCAACGCGGCTGGCTCATCGGCGGCGAAGCCAGCGGCCATATTTTGTGCATGGACAAACACAACACCGGCGACGGCATTATTTCCGCGCTGCAAGTTTTGGCGGCGCTGCAAATCCTGAACCAAGACCTCGCCACCGTTTGCGCCGACTGGCAGCCGTATCCGCAAACTATGATTAACGTGCGCATCCAAAAAGGTCAGAAATGGCAGGAAGCTTCGAAAGACGTGTTGGCCGAAGTGGAAAAAGAACTCGAAGGCAAAGGAAGGGTTGTATTGCGCGCTTCGGGAACCGAACCCGTCGTGCGCGTGATGGTTGAGGCACGACAGGCCGATTGGGCGCGCGAAGGGGCGGAACGTATTGCTTCCGCCATCGGCAGCATTTAGGCAAAATCAGGAAAAACCGTTTTCAGAACCGGCCGGTTTTCTGTTTAAATGCCGTCTGAACATGCGGAGGATGCGCGAATCTGCCTTTTTTCCGCTTTCAGACGGCATAATCTTTGATAGAATGCCTGCTTCATGTAGAAAATGTTTCGGTTTGTTCTGACTTTTTATCTCCGACAATGGAATATCCGCCATGTTTGCTTTTTTAGAAGCCTTTTTTGTCGAATACGGTTATGCGGCTGTTTTTTTTGTATTGGTCATCTGCGGTTTCGGCGTGCCGATTCCCGAGGATTTGACCTTGGTAACAGGCGGCGTGATTTCGGGTATGGGTTATACCAATCCGCATATTATGTTTGCAGTCGGTATGCTCGGCGTATTGGTCGGGGACGGCATCATGTTCGCCGCCGGACGAATTTGGGGGCAGAAAATCCTAAGGTTCAAACCTATTGCGCGTATCATGACGCCGAAACGTTATGAGCAGGTTCAGGAAAAATTCGACAAATACGGCAACTGGGTCTTATTTGTCGCCCGTTTCCTGCCCGGCTTGAGAACGGCCGTATTTGTTACAGCCGGTATCAGCCGCAAGGTTTCATACTTGCGTTTTATCATTATGGATGGACTGGCCGCACTGATTTCCGTCCCTATTTGGATTTATCTGGGCGAATACGGTGCGCACAACATCGATTGGCTGATGGCGAAAATGCACAGCCTGCAATCGGGCATCTTCATCGCATTGGGAGTGCTGGCGGCGGCACTGGCGTGGTTTTGGTGGCGCAAACGCCGGCATTATCAGCTTTACCGCGCACAATTGAGCGAAAAACGCGCCAAACGCAAGGCGGAAAAGGCAGCGAAAAAAGCGGCACAGAAGCAGCAGTAAATCGGATTTTCGACCGTCCGGACGCATTTCGCGTTTCAGGCGGTCTTTGCATTTTCAGGATGAGCCATGAAACAGAAAATTTTTGTCCTTTATACCGGCGGCACCATAGGTATGACCCAAAGCAGCGAAGGCCTGCGCCCCGATACCGCGCTTGTCAGCCAAGCCCTTTCCCCTTTTTCAGACGGCCTCGACTTCGAGTGGCACGTCTGCAATCCCTTGATTGATTCCTCCTCCGTCACCCTGCAACACTGGCGCGGTTGGCTGGACATCATTGCCGCCAAACTGTCTTCCTGCGACGGCATCCTGATACTGCACGGCACAGACAGCATGGCGTACACCGCCAACCTCCTCGCACTCGCCCTGCAAGGCTTGGGCAAGCCGATTGTCCTGACCGGTTCACAATGGCCTTACGCCGCCGAAAACAGCGATGCCCCGCGCAACCTTTCCACCGCCGTTGCCGCCTTCAGCCTCAAGCTCAAACAAACCGTCATCGCCTTTGACGGCAAACTGTATCCCGCCGTTGGCAGCAGCAAAGTCAGCACCGAAACCGCTGCAGGCTTCGACAACCCGCATTTCGGTGCCATCGCTGAATGGGACGAAACCCAAGGCTGGCACAATCTTCGCATCCCGTCACAAGACGCGGCAGATGTTTCAGACGACCTCAAAATCCGCTATCCCGACCCGCAGGCAAAAATCGCCGTCCGCACGCTTATCCCCGGCTTTGCCGTCCAAGAACTTGCGGACGGACTCGCACAGCTTCCCACCCACGCCCTTATCCTGCAAAGCTACGGACACGGCAACACACCCGCAGACGAAGGTTTCATCCGCGCCGTGCAAGACTTTACGCAGCAAGGCAAATTGTTGCTCAACATCAGCCAAGTCCGACAAGGCAGAACCGCCGCCGTTTACGCGCAAGGCAATGTGTTCCGCAACTCGGGCATCATCAACGGCGGCAAATGCAACCTCGAAACCGCCACCGCGCTCATGACCCTCGCCGTATCGCAAGGCTGGGGTAAGGAAGATGTTTACAAAGAATTGGTAAGACTAAAGTTAGTGTGAAATCAAAATGAACTTCACCGACACCCATTGCCATCTCGCCGATGCCGCCTTACGCGAAAACCTGACGCATGTTTTGACCGCAGCGCGGGAGGCTGGAGTAGGGCGGTTTATCGTTCCCGCGACTCGGCCGCAGGATTGGCAGGATGTGGCGGATTTGGCGCAAAGGTCGTCTGAAAACCCGATTTTGGGCAATATTCATATCGCACTCGGCATCCATCCTTGGTTTTCAGACGACGTTTCCGAACCGGATTTCCAGCGTTTGGAACAAGCATTGCAGGCGCATCCGACGGCATGGGTCGGCGAAATCGGCTTGGATTTTTACGATAAAACCCAAACGCCGCAGCAGCGCGAACGGCAAATCCAAGTTTTCAGCCGCCAGCTTGCCATCGCGCAAACCCTGCGCCGCCGCGTGATTATCCATAATCTCAAAGCCACCGCCGACATCGCCGCCGCCGTCAAACAGATAGGCTTTACTCAAGGCGGCATCGTTCACGCTTTCTCAGGCAGCGCGGAAGAAGCGCGCGTGTTGACGAAACTGGGTTTCAAAATCGGCATCGGTTCGCTGTTGCTCAACCCGAATGCGCGAAAAATACGCGAAACCCTCAAAACCCTGAATGACACCGATTTCGTCTTGGAAACCGACAGCCCGTTTATGCTGAAAAAAGAGATTAATACACCTGCCAATATTCCGGGTATTGCAAAGATTGCTGCGGAAATCCGCGGAACCTGTATAGAAGAGATTGCCAAGGTAACGGAGCGCAATGCCGATGCCCTGTTGGGACGGTAGGTTATCCATCTAAGATTATCTTTTTGAATATCCGGAAAACCTATTATAATAATCCAGTGTTGATGCCGTCTGAACATTCAGGCGGCGTTTGTTATGGAAGAATTATGAAGCCGTCTATCTTAGAAAAACTGCAACAACTCGGCGACCGGTTGGAAGAAGTTACCCACCTTTTAGGGCAACCCGAAGCCACGGCAGATATGGACAACTACCGCAAGCTCACGCGCGAACACGCCGAACTGACCCCCGTCGTCGAAGTATTCCAAAACTATCGGCTTGCCCAAAGCGACTTGGCGGATGCCGAAGAAATGCTGTCCGACCCCGAAATGAAAGACTTTGCCGCCGAAGAAATCGAAGCGGCAAAAGCCAAAATCGGCGCGCTCGATACCGAACTGCAAAAACTGCTGCTGCCCAAAGATGCCGACGACGACAAAAACATCTTTATCGAAATACGCGCCGGTACCGGCGGCGACGAAGCCGCGCTGTTTGCCGGCGACTTGCTGCGTATGTACAGCCGCTACGCCGAGCGCAACCGCTGGCAGGTTGAAATCGTCTCCGACAACGAAAGCGAATTGGGCGGCTATAAAGAAGTCATCGCCCGCATTGTCGGACTCGGGGCGTACAGCCGTTTGAAATTTGAATCGGGCGGACACCGCGTACAGCGCGTTCCCGCCACCGAAAGCCAAGGCCGTATCCATACCTCCGCCTGCACCGTCGCCGTCATGCCCGAAGCGGACGAACTGGAAGACATCGAGTTGAACCCCGCCGACCTGCGCATCGATACCTTCCGCGCATCCGGCGCGGGCGGTCAGCACATCAATAAAACCGATTCCGCCGTCCGCATCACCCACCTGCCCACAGGCATGGTGGTCGAGTGCCAAGACGGACGCAGCCAACACGCCAACAAAGCACAGGCAATGAAAGTCCTCGCCGCCCGCCTGAACGACGCGCAAAAACGCGAAGCCCAAGCCAAAGAAGCCGCCGAACGCAAATCCCTCATCGGCAGCGGCGACCGCAGCGAACGCATCCGCACCTACAACTATCCCCAAGGCAGGGTAACAGACCACCGCATCAACCTTACCCTGCACAAGCTGGATTTCGTGATGGACGGCGACTTGGAAGAAATCACTGATGCCCTGATTGCCGAGCATCAGGCGGAGCTTCTGGCGGCGATGGGCGATTGAGTTTTGTGTTTTGAAATGGAAATGCCGTCTGAAATCCAAGTTTCAGACGGCATTTTGCGTCTGCTGTGCATGCAATCAATTTTAATCCGCCATATTCTACTGATTTGTTTGAATTCAGTGTATTATGCCGTTTCTCAACCATAGGCGACAACTGGACATATTGATGAAGATTGCGATTTACGGTACGAAAAGCTATGACCGCGAACATTTTACCCGCGCCAACCGGCATTTCGGTTTCGAGCTGGAGTTTTTTGATTTTATGCTGGATGTGAAAACGGCGAAAATGGCGGAAGGCGCGGAAGCGGTCTGTATTTTTGTAAACGACGACGGCAGCCGGCCCGTGTTGGAAAAATTGGCGCAAATTGGCGTGAAAACTGTGGCGTTGCGTTGTGCCGGCTTCAATAATGTGGATTTGAAGGCGGCTGAAGAGTTGGGCTTGAAAGTCGTGCGCGTGCCAGCCTATTCGCCCGAGTCGGTTGCGGAACATACGGTCGGTCTGATGCTGACTTTGAACCGCCGTATCCACAAAGCTTATCAGCGTACCCGCGATGCGAATTTTTCGCTGGAAGGTCTGACCGGTTTCAATATGTACGGCAAAACGGCGGGCGTTATCGGCACGGGGAAAATCGGTATCGCAACGATGCGGATTTTAAAGGGTTTCGGTATGAACCTGCTGGCTTACGATCCGTTTTGCAACCCCGAAGTGGAAAAACTCGGCGGCAGGTATGTGGATTTGGACGAGCTGTATGCCCGGTCGGACATCATCACGCTGCATTGCCCCGCCACGCCGGAGAACCACTATATGCTGAACGAAGCGGCATTCGACAAAATGAAAGACGGTGTGATGATTATCAACACCAGCCGTGGCGGTCTGATTGACAGTTCTGCCGCGATTGAGGCGTTGAAACGCCGGAAAATCGGCGCATTGGGCATGGATGTGTACGAGAACGAGCGCGAGCTGTTTTTTGAAGACAAATCCAACGATGTGATTACCGACGACGTGTTCCGCCGCCTGTCGTCCTGCCATAACGTGCTGTTTACCGGCCATCAGGCATTTTTGACGGAAGAGGCGTTGGGTAATATTTCGGAAGTTACGCTGTCCAATATCCGCGAGGTCGGACAGACCGGCGATTGCGGCAATGCGGTTCGTGCCGACGGTTGACGTGTTTTAGAAGTTTAAAGGAAATGCCGTCTGAAACAGGTTTCAGACGGCATTTATGTTCAGGGTTAAGGCTTATTTCACTTCCAACTTGGCAACGCCACCCATATAAGGCTGCAAAGCGGCTGGGATATTGATACTGCCGTCGGCGTTTTGATGGTTTTCCAATACGGCGACCAGCGTTCTGCCGACAGCCAAGCCGGAGCCGTTCAAGGTATGTACCAAGCGGTTTTTGCCGTTTTCGTCTTTGAAACGCGCCTTCATGCGGCGGGCTTGGAAATCTTCGCAGTTGGAGCAGCTTGAGATTTCGCGGTAGGTGTTTTGCGCTGGTACCCAAACTTCCAAGTCATACGTTTTTGCCGCGCCGAAGCCCATGTCGCCGGTACACAGGGTAATTACGCGGTAGGGCAGTTCCAAAGCTTTCAGGATGTTTTCGGCATGGCCGACCATTTCTTCCAGTGCTTCGTATGATTTTTCGGGATGAACGATTTGTACCATTTCTACTTTGTCGAACTGGTGTTGGCGGATCAGGCCGCGTGTGTCTTTGCCGTACGAACCCGCCTCGCTGCGGAAGCAGGGCGAGTGGGCGGTCAGTTTCAGCGGCAGTTCGCTTTCGGACACAATGCTGTCGGCAACGGTATTGGTTAGGGTAACTTCAGCTGTCGGAATCAGATATTGCGTGGTTTTGGTTTCATCACCGCCGCGGGTAACGTGGAACAGATCTTCCGCAAACTTCGGCAGCTGGCCCGTGCCTTGCAGGGTGGTGTCGTCCACGATATAGGGCGTGTAATGCTCGGTGTAGCCGTGTTTCAGCGTGTGTGTATCGAGCATGAATTGCGCCAGCGCGCGGTGCAGGCGGGCGATTTGTCCGCGCATCACGGTAAATCGTGCGCCGGAGAGTTTTGCGCCGCCTTCGAAATCCAAACCCAAAGGTTCGCCCAAATCGACATGGTCTTTGATTTCAAAGTCAAATTCGCGTGGCGTGCCGACTTTGCGGACTTCGACGTTTTCGGTTTCGTCTTTACCGGTGGGTACGCTTTCGTGCGGCAGGTTAGGTATGCTCAACAACCATACGTCCAATTCTCTTTGAACGGCATCCAAATCGGCGGCAGCCTGTTCCAAATCGGTTTTGATTTGGGCGACTTGATCCATGGCCGCCTGCGCCTCTTCATGTTTGCCCTGACCTTTCAGTGCGCCGATTTGTTTGGAAATGCTGTTGCGCGAGGCTTGTAGTTCTTCGGTTTTCACTTGGACGGCTTTTCGCTGTTCTTCCAGCGCATTAAAACGCGCGGTATCGAATTCATAACCGCGTGCGGCCAAGCGTTCCGCCACAGCGGCGGTGTTGCTGCGGAGCAATTGGATGTCTAACATTTTCTGATTCCCGAATAATTTGAAACACATTATTGTAAACCAAATTCAAGATATTTTCCCAAATCCCCCCATGTTTCGGCACGCGTACCGCCATGCCGTCCGATTTGTCAAAACCGCCTGATTTGTGGGAAAATCGCACGATTGAATTTAACGGAGGGCGACACCGTGTTGGACAGGGAAGGCTATCGCCCCAATGTCGGTATCATCTTAATCAACAACCGCAACGAAGTCTTTTGGGGCAAGCGTGTGCGCGAACATTCTTGGCAGTTTCCGCAAGGCGGCATCAAGCCGGGCGAAAGCCCCGAAACCGCCATGTACCGCGAGCTTTACGAAGAAGTCGGACTTCTGCCGCAACACGTCAAAATCGTCGGGCGGACGCGCGACTGGCTGCGTTACGACGTGCCGAACAACTGGGTACGCCGCGAATGGCGCGGCTCTTATCGCGGACAGAAGCAGATTTGGTATCTCCTGCGCCTGACCGGCCGGGATTGCGATGTCAACCTGCGCGCCACCCGCCACCCCGAATTTGACGGCTGGCGTTGGCACCAATATTGGGCGCCCGTTGACGAAGTGATTGATTTCAAACGCGACGTTTATTTGGGGGCGTTGAAAGAACTCTCTTCCCGCTTCCTGCGCGGTATGGAAAGTTATGAAGACTTTGCCGCCCGCCAACCTTCCGGCAACCGGTAAAACAACGGAACGCAACGCTTTCAGGCCGTCTGAAAGCGTTGTTTTTCTTACTTTCAGATTATTCCTATGGCTAAAAACAACCAATACAGCGAATCCAGCATTACCGTCCTCAAAGGCTTGGAGCCGGTCAAAGAACGTCCCGGTATGTACACCCGCACCGACAGCCCGACCCACATCTGCCAAGAAGTCATCGACAACGCGGCGGACGAGGCGTTGGGCGGTTTCGCTACTGAAATCGACGTGCGCATCCACGACGACGGTTCGCTTTCCGTACACGACAACGGACGCGGCATTCCCGTCGGGCTGCACCCTGTCGAAGGCGTACCCGTGGTCGAACTTGTGTTTACCCGTCTGCACGCGGGCGGCAAGTTCAACAAAAAAGACGGCGGCAGCGCGTATGCCTTTTCTGGCGGTCTGCACGGCGTGGGCGTGTCCGTGACCAACGCCCTCTCCACCCGCCTTGAGGTAACCGTCAAACGCGAAGGCAAAATCCACCGCATCGTGTTTGCCGGTGGCGACGTGGTCGAACCGTTGGCACAAGTGGGCAAATGCGCCGTCAAAGACAGTGGCACCGAAGTGCGCGTCTGGCCGGACGGCAAATATTTTGAAAGCCCGAATTACAGCATTCCCGAACTCGAACGCCTGTTGCGCGCCAAAGCCGTGCTGCTGCCGGGTGTGCGCGTTTCCCTGACCCGTCCGGTCAAAGGCGAAGACGAAGCGCATACCCAAACCTGGCACTATCCAGACGGTCTGAAAAGCTATCTGACCGACCTGATTGCCGACGCGCAGGAAGCCGTGCCTATCTTCTCTTGCGAAAACTACATTTCAGACGACCACAACGGCGATTTCAGCATCGGCGAAGGCGCCGCCTTTGCCCTGACTTGGCTGGAAGAAGGTTCGTGCGTCAACGAAAGCTACGTCAATCTGATTCCCACCCCGCTGGGCGGCACGCACGAAGCAGGCTTGAAACAAGCCGTGTTCAACGCTGTCAACAACTTCATCAACCTGCACAACCTTTTACCGCGCGGCGTGAAAGTGCAAAGCGACGACGTGTTCAGCAAAACCGCCTTCGTCCTCTCCGCCCGCGTCCTCGACCCGCAGTTCCAAGGTCAAACCAAAGACAAGCTGACCAACCGTGACGCGTTGAAACTCGTTGCCACCGTATCGGGCGACCCTTTGGAATTGTGGCTGAACCAAAACGTGGACTTCGGCAAAAAAATCGCCGAACTCGCTATCCGTCAGGCACAAGCACGGATGCGTTCGGTTAAAAAGATTGAAAAGAAAAAAGGCAGCGGCGTCGCCGTCCTGCCCGGTAAGCTGACCGACTGCGAAAGCGAAGACATTCGCGAAAACGAACTCTTCCTCGTCGAAGGCGATTCCGCTGGCGGCTCCGCCAAACTCGCCCGCGACAAAGCCACCCAAGCCATCCTGCCTCTGCGCGGTAAGGTGCTCAACAGCTTTGAAGTCCACCCCGACCAACTCTTCGGCAACGCCGAAATCCATGATATTTCCGTTGCCATCGGCGTTGATCCACATGGAATCAATGACCATCCCGATTTAAGCGGCCTGCGCTACGGCAAAATCGCCATCCTGTCCGATGCCGACGTGGACGGTTCGCATATTCAGGTTTTGCTGTTGACCCTGTTCTACCGCCACTTCCCCAAACTGGTTGCCGACGGACATATCTACGTCGCCCAGCCGCCGCTGTTCCGCGTCGATGTCAACGCACAAGGCAAAAGCAAACCCGCCCGCAAATTCTATGCCCTCGACCAAAACGAACTCGACAGCATTTTGGAGCGGCTGCAAAAAGAAGGCGTCAAAGAAACTGCTTATTCCATCAGCCGTTTCAAAGGATTGGGCGAGATGAACCCCGACCAGCTCAAAGACACCACCATGCACCCCGACACCCGCCGTCTGTTGCAGGTGCAAATCCCCGAAGGAGCGGATGACGAAACACGCGACATCTTCGTCAAACTGATGGGCAAAGGCGAAGCCGCCGCCCGCCGCGCATGGATGGAACGCGAAGGCGATACGGCTCAATTGGATATTTAACTGGTTGGCAGAAAAGAAGAAAATAAGGATAAAACACTGTATAAACAAGCTATTTGAGTCAATGTGAAAAATGCCGTCTGAAAACCAATCAGGTTTCAGACGGCATTTTATTCGGACAGCTTATTCTGCTGCGGAAGGTTCTGCCGCTTCGGCTGCCGGTGTAGCGGTTTCAGCCTGTTTTTGTAAAGCTTGTTGTACGAAAGGATGATTTTGCGCGATATTTTGCTCTTCAGGAGTAATCTCGCCTTTAAAGCGGTTGTTCAGGTCGAAGCGTTTACCTCCGCGCGCCAATGCTTTCAGATAGCGTGGACGGCGGCAGTGGTTGGCGAGGACGCGTGCAATAAGTGTAGGATCGTATTGGGGCAGCGCGGTAATCAAGTCTTGGTCGATACCGAGTGCCAACGGTTTAAATCGTTTGAATACATCGTATTTGCCGTAGATATGGTCGGCAATCATTTCTGTCTGTTTCTTTTTGCTCATGGTTTGGACCGCAGATTTCAGTGCTGCGCCCAAAGCGGTTTCTTGTGTCATTTCAGTTGCATTCCTCTAAACAAACCCGTGCCTCAAGGCTGCACGGCAATGCTCGATATTCTATTATAAAGTCTGTGTTTTGGCTAAATTTTTATTTGTTTGAAAGGGTAATGTCGGGCGTATTAACCTGAACGTCGGCATTTTGCGCGCGATGGCGCAGGGCGTGGTCGATGAGGACTAACGCGAGCATGGCTTCAGCGATGGGGGCGGCGCGCAGGCCGACGCACGGATCGTGTCTGCCGTGGGTGGCGAGTTCGACGGGGTTGCCGTTGATATCGATGCTGCAGCGCGGGGTGGCGATGGAACTGGTGGGTTTGATAGCGATGTTGACGTGGATGTCCTGGCCGGTGCTGATGCCACCGAGGATGCCGCCTGAGTGGTTGGACAGGAAGCCTTGCGGGGTGAGTTCGTCGCCGTGTTTGCTGCCGCGTTGGACGACGCTGCCGAAGCCTGCGCCGATTTCTACGCCTTTGACGGCGTTGATGCCCATCATGGCGTAGGCGATTTCGGCATCGAGGCGGTCAAAAACGGGTTCGCCCAAGCCGACAGGGACGTTGGCCGCTTCGATATGCAGTTTCGCGCCGACGGAATCCAAGGATTTGCGCACGCCGTCCATATAGCTTTCCAGTTCGGCGATTTGGCTTTGGTTGGCGGCAAAAAAAGGATTTTGGGAAATGTGTTCGCAGCCTTCAAACCGGATTTCTTTTTCGCCGACTTGGGTAACGTAGGCGGTAATTTCCGTGCCGAATTTTTCTCTCAGCCATTTTTTGGCGACGGCTCCGGCGGCAACTCGGGAGGCAGTTTCGCGGGCCGAACTCCTGCCGCCGCCGCGATAGTCGCGCGTGCCGTATTTATGCCAATAGGTATAGTCGGCATGGCCGGGGCGGAAGCTGGTGGCGATGTTGCCGTAGTCTTTGCTGCGTTGGTCGGTATTGCGGATTAAGAGGGCGATGGGCGTGCCGGTGGTTTTGCCTTCGAATACGCCGGAGAGGATTTCGACTTGGTCGGCTTCGCGGCGTTGGGTAACGTGGCGGCTGGTGCCGGGTTTGCGCCGGTCGAGGTCGGCTTGGATGTCTGATTCGGTCAATGCCAGTCCGGGCGGGCAGCCGTCGATGATGCAGCCCAAACCCGCGCCGTGGCTTTCGCCGAACGTGGTCATGGTGAAGAGTTTTCCGAAAGTGTTGCCTGCCATATTTTCCCTCTGTCGGCGGTATGTTGGAGACGGCGGATTTTAGCATAAAAGCCGGAGGAAAACGGGTTATATGCCGGTAAAGGGGTTGCGTGTTTTGCAGTGAATCGGCTTATAATCCGGTCTGATTTTTCAGGATAGCGATATGAGCGACTACACGCAGCAGCTTCAAGATAAAAAAGACCGCCTTAAAACCCTTTTTGCAGGTTTGGATGTTCCCGAGTGGGAAGTGTACGAATCTCCGGACAAACACTACCGTATGCGTGCTGAGTTCCGTATTTGGCACGAAGGCGGGGAAATGTTTTACGCCATGTTTGAAAAAGGGCAGAAAGCCAGCAGCGCAAGCATGATACGCTGCGACCGTTTTGAAGCGGCTTCCGAGGCCGTCAACCGCCTCATGCCCGAGCTGATCGCCGCCGCCGCGCAATCCCCCGAACTCAAAAAACGCTGGTATGCCGTCGAATTCCTCTCCACGCTCAGCGGGGAAATGCTGGTTACCATGATTTACCACAAAAGGCTTGATGATGAGTGGATACGGGCGGCGCAAGCGTTACAGCAACAGTTGGATATTTCCGTTATTGGACGGAGCAGGGGGCAGAAAATAGTCTTAAAACAGGACTATGTGACGGAAACTTTGAAGGTCGGCAACCGGGATTTCCGTTATCGGCAAATTGAAGGCGGTTTTACCCAACCCAATGCTGCCGTGTGTCAAAAAATGCTTGAATGGGCATGCGGTGCGGCAGAAGGGCTGGGTGGGGATTTGCTTGAACTATATTGTGGAAACGGCAACTTTACGCTTCCTTTATCTGAAAAGTTTGAACGTGTTTTGGCAACCGAAATCTCCAAAACCTCCGTCAGCGCGGCGCAATGGAATATCGAAGCCAACCGCATCGGCAACATCAAAATCGCCCGCCTGTCTGCCGAGGAATTTACCGAAGCCTATATCGGCAAACGTGAGTTTACACGCCTTAAGGATGGCGGTATTGCTTTGACGGATTACGCATTTTCCACTATTTTCGTCGATCCGCCGCGTGCCGGCATCGATGAGGAAACTTTGAAGCTGGTGTCGCAGTTTGACAACATCATCTACATTTCCTGCAATCCCGAAACCCTGCGCGCCAATTTGGGCATCTTGGCGGAAACCCATACGGTCGGACGCGCCGCATTGTTCGACCAATTCCCGTTTACGCACCATATTGAAAGCGGCGTGCTGTTGAAAAAGAAAATCCTTTGAAAAGCAAAAGGTAAGGACTATGTATCGACACGTTGAATATTACCCCGGCGACCCGATTTTGAGTTTGGTCGAAACGTTCAACCGCGACCCGCGCCCTGAAAAAGTCAATTTGAGCATAGGCATTTATTTCGACGACGAAGGCAAGATGCCCGTATTGGAATCCGTAAACCGTGCCGAAACCGCCCGTGCCGCTACACCTGCGCCGTCGCCCTATCTGCCGATGGAAGGTTTGAACGCTTACCGCAGCGCGGTGCAGCATTTGTTGTTCGGCAAAGACAACCGCGCGCTCGCGCAAGGACGCATCATTACCGTACAAACCTTGGGCGGCTCGGGCGCGCTCAAAGTCGGGGCGGACTTCCTGCACCGCTGGTTTCCCGAAGCGCGCGCCTACGTCAGCGACCCGACTTGGGACAACCATCGCGGCATTTTTGAAGGCGCAGGTTTCGAGGTTGGCACTTATCCTTATTACGACCCCACCACTGTTGGCGTGAAATTCGGTGAAATGACCGCGTTTTTCAACACCCTGCCCGAAAACAGCGTCTTAATCCTGCATCCTTGCTGCCACAACCCAACTGGCGTGGATATGTCGGAACGGCAATGGGACGAAGTGTTGCAAATCATCAAAACGCGCAAACTGATTCCGTTTATGGACATTGCCTACCAAGGCTTCGGCGGCGATTTGGACAGCGATGCCTACGCCATCCGCAAAGCGGTGGAAATGGAATTGCCCTTGTTCGTCAGCAATTCGTTTTCAAAAAACCTGTCGCTCTACGGCGAGCGTGTCGGCGGCCTGAGCGTGGTTTGCCCGAATAAAGAAGAAGCGGAATTGGTGTTCGGACAACTCAAATTTACCGTCCGCCGCATCTACTCCAGCCCGCCCGCGCACGGCGCGTATCTCGCCGCCGACGTGATGAACAACCCCGAACTTTACGCCTTGTGGCAAAACGAAGTCTATGTCATGCGCGACCGAATCCGCGCCATGCGACAGAAACTTTACGATGTCTTAACTGCGCGAATCCCCGGCCGCGATTTCACTTATTTCATCAAGCAGCGCGGAATGTTCGGCTACACAGGGTTGAGCGTGGGGCAGGTCCGCAGGCTGCGCGACGAATTTGCCGTTTACCTGCTGGATTCCGGCAGGATGTGCGTCGCCGGGCTGAATACATCAAATATCGCCTATGTCGCCGATGCGTTTGCCGAAGTGTTGAAATAAGAGTTTGAAGTAAGTCAAAAGGCCGTCTGAAAAGTATTTATCTTTCAGACGGCCTCTTTATAATTGGCGCACCCAACAGGGATCGAACCTGTGACCTCCAGCTTCGGAAACTGACACTCTTCCAACTGAGCTATGGGTGCGGAAAACGTAAGGTTAACGTAAATTCTGCAAATTGGCAAAGGTTATCTTGCGCCGTCAGGCGGCGTATGGAGGCATAATGGGAGTTTTCTTGGAGATAATCCAGTATTTTCAACGGATTATTTGTTTTGCACAGATACTGTTGGCAAATTTTTTCATATTTTCAATGATAGCGATTGGAAAGACCCTGTGAATTCAGTATAATCCAGCAAAATATTGTTAACTGCGTTTAACACACCAAACTATAATCTACAGCACAACCTAACCTGACGGCGAGGCCTACCAAATGAAACAACTCCGCGACAATAAAGCCCAAGGCTCTGCACTGTTTACCCTTGTGAGCGGTATCGTTATTGTTATTGCAGTCCTTTATTTCCTGATTAAGCTGGCGGGCAGCGGCTCGTTCGGCGATGTCGATGCCACTACGGAAGCGGCAACGCAGACCCGTATCCAGCCCGTCGGACAATTGACGATGGGCGACGGCATCCCCGTCGGCGAACGCCAAGGCGAACAGATTTTCGGCAAAATCTGTATCCAATGCCACGCGGCGGACAGCAATGTGCCGAACGCCCCGAAACTGGAGCACAACGGCGACTGGGTGCCGCGTATCGCGCAAGGCTTCGATACTTTGTTCCAACACGCGCTGAATGGCTTTAACGCCATGCCCGCAAAAGGCGGTGCGGCAGACCTGACCGATCAGGAACTCAAACGGGCGATTACCTACATGGCAAACAAAAGCGGAGGTTCTTTCCCAAATCCTGATGAGGCTGCACCTGCCGACAATGCCGCTTCAGGGGCAGCTTCTGCTCCTGCCGATAATGCAGCTCCAGCGGAAGCGGGGGCAGAGGGCAAAGGTGCTGCCGCACCTGCTGCAGGCGGCGTTGACGGCAAGAAAGTTTTTGAAGCAAGCTGTCAGGCGTGCCACGGCGGTTCGATTCCCGGTATTCCCGGCATAGGTAAAAAAGACGATTGGGCTCCCCGCATCAAACAAGGTAAAGAAACCTTGCACAAACACGCCCTTGAAGGCTTTAACGCGATGCCTGCAAAAGGCGGCAACGCTGGCTTGAGCGATGACGAAGTCAAAGCAGCGGTTGACTACATGGCCAACCAATCCGGTGCGAAATTCTAAATTCGGATTAAAATTTCGGATTAAATAAAAACGGGGCAGGTGTCTGCTCCGTTTTTTTATGGGAATTTATTTGTTTGTCCGTGTGGGAATGACATCAAAGGGTGCAAATAGGCTTTTCATCTTCAAAATCTGTCTGCTCAATCGGATGAATAAAAAGCAGGATGATAAAAAAAACCCGGTGTATGGATATTGGTTTAACCCATTTGTTTTAAAGTTATAGTCGAGATACGTGTATCGGTGCAACCGGTCCGCCGTTGACGAAAATGCCGTCTGAAAGTGTTTCAGACGGCATTTGTCTTCGGGGTTTCAATGGTCAGTCTTCATAATTTTCCATCGGCGGGCAGCTGCACACGAGATTGCGGTCGCCGTACACGTCGTCCACACGGTTGACGCTCGGCCAGAATTTGTGTTCGCGCACGAAGGGCAACGGAAAGACGGCTTCTTCGCGAGAGTACGGATGCGCCCATTCGCCGGTTATATCTGCGGCGGTGTGCGGCGCGTTGACCAGTGGGTTGTCGTCTTTCGGCCATTCGCCGTCGATGACTTTCTGCACTTCGCGGCGAATGGATTTCAGGGCGGCGATGAAGCGGTCGAGTTCGGCTTTGCTTTCGCTCTCGGTCGGCTCGATCATCAGCGTACCGGCAACAGGGAAGGAGACGGTCGGGGCGTGGAAGCCGTAGTCCATCAGGCGTTTGGCGATGTCGGTTTCGGTGATGCCGCTTTCGGCTTTGAGCGGACGCAAATCGACGATGCATTCGTGCGCGACGCGGCCGTTTTTACCTGTGTAGAGAATCGGATAATCCTCGCCCAAGGCTTTGGCGATGTAGTTGGCGTTGAGCAATGCGCGGCGCGTTGCCTGTTCCATACCTTGTTTGCCCATCATGGCGATATACATCCAAGTAATCGGCAGGATGGACGCAGAACCGAAGGCCGCAGCAGCAACGGCGGTTTGTCCGGCACTTGCGCTGTGGGTGTCGGTTAAAGCGTGTCCCGGTGCAAACGGGGCAAGGTGGGCTTTCAAACCGATAGGGCCGACACCCGGGCCGCCGCCTCCGTGCGGGATGCAGAAGGTTTTGTGCAGGTTCATGTGCAACACGTCCGCGCCGACTTCGGCGGGCTGCATGATGCCGATTTGGGCGTTGAGGTTGGCGCCGTCCATATAAACCTGTCCGCCGTTTTCATGGATGATGCGGCAGATGTCGCGGATGCCTTCCTCGTACACGCCGTGGGTGGACGGATAGGTAATCATGATGGCAGACAAAGCGTCGCGGTGTTGCTCGGCTTTGACTTTCAAATCGTCGATGTTGACGTTGCCGTGTTCGTCGGTGTCGACAACGACGACTTTCAAGCCCAGCATGGCCGCAGTCGCAGGGTTGGTGCCGTGGGCGGATTTGGGAATCAGGCAGATGTTGCGGTGTCCCTCGCCGTTGGCTTCTTGGTAGCGGCGGATGGAGAGCATGCCGCTGTATTCGCCCTGCGCGCCTGAGTTGGGCTGGAAGGAAATCGCGTCAAAGCCGGTGATGGCTTTCAAGCTGTTTTCCATATCGGCGAGCAATTCGCGGTAGCCCGCGGTTTGCGCTTCGGGAGCGTAGGGATGGATGTCGGAGAACTCAGCCCAAGTAATCGGCAACATTTCCGCAGTCGCGTTGAGTTTCATGGTGCAGCTGCCCAATGAAATCATGCTGTGGTTCATCGCCAAATCGCGGTCTTCGAGTTTTTTCAGGTAGCGCAGCATTTCGTGTTCGGTGTGGTAACGGTTGAACACAGGATGTTGCAGAATGTCGTCCTGACGCAGCAATTCGGCGTTCAGACGGCCTTTGACATCATCGGCAAATGCGAACGCATCCTTGCCGGTAAACGCGCGGTACAAATCGACCAAATCTTCGCGTGTCGAAGTTTCATGGAAGGCTGCTGCGACTTGAGTATCGTTGACGCGGCGCAGGTTGTAACCCGACTCCAAAGCAGCGGCAAACATTTGGTCTGCTTTCTCTTTGTTGCCGAAATCGACGGTAACGGTATCGAAGAAGACCTTATGAACCACATTCAGGCCGTCTGAAACCAGCGCATCGGCAAAGGCAGAAGCCAGCGCGTGAATGCGGTTGGCGATGCGTTTCACGCCTTCAGGGCCGTGGTAAACGGCATACATACCGGCCAAGTTCGCCAGCAATGCTTGTGCCGTACAAATATTGGATGTCGCTTTTTCGCGGCGGATGTGTTGCTCGCGGGTGGACAACGCCATGCGCAAGGCAGGTTTGCCCGATGCGTCTTTGGATACGCCGATGATGCGGCCTGGAGCGGAACGTTTGAACTCGTCTTTAAACGCGAAATAAGCGGCGTGCGGCCCGCCGAAGCCCATCGGTACACCGAAGCGTTGGGTGTTGCCCAAAGCAATATCTGCACCCAATTCAGCCGGAGACTTCAGCAAAACCAAGCTCATAATGTCGGCGGCAACGGCGACAATCGTGCCTTTGGCTTTCAGACGACCTATGACGCTTTGCAAGTCTTGCACGTCGCCGTCTTTGCCGACGTATTGGAACAGCGCGCCGAAGTATTCGCCTTCATCCGCTTTGGCAAAATCGCCGACCACCAGTTCAAAGCCGAAATATTTGGCGCGGGTTTTCATTACGTCCAAAGTTTGCGGATACACGCGCTCGTCCACAAAGAAACGCTCGGATTTCACCTTGCCCACGCGGTGCGCCATCGCCATCGCTTCGGCGGCGGCGGTTGCCTCATCCAGCAAAGACGCGCCCGCCACGGGGAAACCGGTCAAATCGATACACACTTGTTGGAAGTTCAACAAAGCTTCCAAACGACCTTGGGCAATTTCCGCCTGATACGGCGTGTAGGCGGTGTACCAACCCGGATTTTCCAATACGTTGCGCAAAATCACGTTCGGCACGCGGGTCGGGTAATAACCCAAACCGATATAGGACTTGTTGATCACGTTTTTCGACGCAATGCCTTTCAATTTCGCCAATGCGTCCGCCTCGATCAAGGCCTCGGGCAAATCGAGTTCAGACGGCATACGGATGCTTTGCGGCACGGTATTGCCGACAAAATCGTCCATGCTTTTCTCGCCGACAGCGGCAAGCAACGCCGCTTCGTCGCCGAAACTCAAATGCCGCGCGGCAAATTCATTCGGGTTGAACAGTTCGGACAGTTTCATTTCTACTCCTTATATAGTGTTGTGTGGATATGCCGTCTGAAGCGGCGGAACGACTTGCGTATCCAATGCCGGAGGGCTGATATTTCCCGGGGGCGTATGGCGTAGTCGGTGCATTTCAGACGGGTTGTCGGGGAAGCGTCTGTGCGTCTGCCTTGTTTCATCATAATGTGTTTTAACGGAAGTGGCGCGCGTTTATCGGAATCCCTGCGCGTGCAGGAAATCGGACAATTTCTCGGCAAATCGGCGGTAGCCTTTGCCGTTGGCGTGGATTTGGTCGGACTTTAAATCGTTGTCGCCCAAAATTTCCGCCCACGCGCCGCCGAACAGCGGAATGCCGTATTCCTCGGACAAATCCTCATACAGCGGATGGTCGCTCAAATGCCCGAACAGCGCGCCCAGTGTGATGTGCGGCACGCCGACGAGGACGGCGGGAATGTTTTCCTTCTGCACGGTTTCGATGATTTTCGCGATATTGGCGCGGGTCTGCTCCTCGGGAACTTTGCGCAGAAAGTCGTTGCCGCCTATGCCGACAATCACAAGCTTGGGTTTGCGTGCCAACAGCGCGGGCAGGCGCGACAGGGCTTGCGCGGACGTATCGCCCGATACGCCGCCGTTGACAATATTCCAACCCGTCAGTTTTTGCAGTTGCGCGGGGTAGGATTCGCCGGGGTTTGCGCCGTAGCCGAAGGTGAGCGAATCGCCCAAGGCAAGCACGGTGCTTCCTTCGGGAATTTTGGCGTGGGTTCGGGCGGATTTTCTGCCGCAGGCGGTAAGAAGCAACGTGCCTGCGCCGAGGAGGAAGATTCTTCTGTTCATTGGTTTTTCAGACGGCATCGAGCCATTTCGGGTGGTATTTCAGGGTTTCGCGGTAAACCGGACAGCTTTCGGCGTGCGCGCCTTTGAGGTGGCCGGTACTCATCAGAAATTCGCCGACGATTTCGCCGCCGACAAATTTGAAATGTTTTTTAAACAGCTTCACCCATTCAGCCTTGTCTAGCGGATGGTTCGCATCCAGCCAGTTTTTGAATGAGCCGTATTCTTGCTGTATTTGTTTGATTTGTCGCGCGTTATAAATGGCTGCATTAATTTTCAGGCGGTTACGGACAATACCTGCATCGGCAAGCAACCGTTCAATATCGGCTTCGCCAAATGCGGCGACCGTATCGATGTCGAACCCTTCAAATGCCGTCTGAAATGCCTGCCGCTTCTTCAGCATCAGCGTCCAGCTTAATCCTGCCTGATTGATTTCCAACACCAGCCGTTCAAACAATTCATTGTCGTCCTCAATCGGAAAACCGTATTGCGTGTCGTGGTAATGTTTGTTCGGGTTGTCGGTGTTTTCGGGAAGTGAGGCGGCAAATTCGCAATAGTTCACGGTTTACTCGACCATCTGTTGCGCCGCCTGTTTCAGTCCCTGTTCGAGTGCGGCGGTCATCGCGGCGTAGCCGTCACCCTGCTGTTCGGTTTCGATATGGAAGGGTCTGTTCGTACCGTCGGGTAGGACGGCGTAGCCGCTGATGAGGGTTTTGCCCGTGTAGCTGCCTTGGAATGCGTCGATATAGACCGTCCATTTTTCGGTACTGCCGCTGCGTGAGGCAGGAACAAAGATGCGTGTGCTGTCCAAACGGTTGAATGCATTGCTCAACGCCGCTTCGAGCATATCGTCCAAGGTGTCTGCCCAAACGTGGTTTTGTGCGGTGTTGATGCGGTAGGGGTCGGTTTGATAGACCAGTCCGCCGCGTTTGAGCGGTTCGGCAAGACGGACTTCAACGGCGGTTTCGCCGCCTTGCGTTGTAGGACGGATGTAGCGGCTGTCGGGCAACACGAAATATTGTGTGCTTTGCACAGTACCGCAGGCGGCAAGCGTCAGGGCGGCGGCAATCGGGAAAAGGCGCATTATCGGCTTCCTTTCGGGATAGGGTCTTTGCTGCTGCTGTTGAAAATCAGCGCGTTGGGTTTTTCTTTCAAAGTGTTAATGACGGGTTGAACGTCTTTTAAGGTTTTGTCCAAACTTTGCAGCGTATTTTGTACGTCGCCGTAGATAGGCGATTGCGGCGATACGCCTTGCAGGGTTTGACGCAATTCTTTCAGGGTTTGGTTCAACTCGTTCGGAATGTTTTGCGTCTGCGGTTTGCCGACCAGTTTGTCGATGGAGCTTAGGGCGGCATTGGCAGATTTGAGTGTGGACTTGAGCTCGGTAAGCGAACCGTTCAAGCCCGCAACGGTTTTATCTAAAGGCAGTTTGCCGAATTTGTCCAGCAAATCCGCCAATTTGGCCTGCAAGTCGTCCAAACCGCCGCCCCGTGTGGCGATGACGGTATCGCCTGCATAAACGGTATGCGGTCGCAGCTTGGGCGATGCGGAAGGCTGATCGTTCAACTCAATCATTTTGCTGCCGGTCAGCAGGTTGTTGCTGGAGATGGTGGCGGTCAGGCCTTTGTTTAAGGCCGTCTGAAATTGTTGTTTCCAATGCTCTTTGCTTTGTTCGTCGGCATTGATTTCCAAACGGGAAGGCTCAATGCGGATGCGTACGGGTATCCAGCCGTTTTCAAATAAATGCAGGCTGTCGTTGCGGTCGAAATAAGGGACATCGGAAACCACGCCGACATTCAGCCCTTTGTACTCGACGGGCGAACCGACGGTCAGGCCGCGCACGGATTGTTTGAAAAACGCGGTGTAGTACAGCGAGCGGTCGTCAGGCAGGTTGGCGACTTCGCTGCGGCTGTCGTAAAGCGTGAAGCTGTCTTCGCTTTTGACGTTTTTACTGTTTTTGGTTTTCGGCGAATCAAATGAAATCGCGCCCGACAGCAGGGCGGGCAGAGGTGCGGAATTGAGTTTGATGCCGCTGCCTGTGGTTTCGATATTGATGCCGCTTTCCAGCCAGAAACGGCTTTCCGAATTAATCAGTTTGTCGTTGGGGCTTTGGATGAAGATGGTGTAATGCACGCTTTGGTCGGACGGGTCAAAATGCGCGCTTTCGATTTGCCCGACCATAAAGTTTTCATACAAAACAGGGCTGTTGACGTTGAGGATGCGGTCGTTTTTACCAATCAAATTCAAGCGCAGCCCGCTTTGCCCAATGGCGGTAACAGGCGGAATGTCCTGCACTTGGAACACGTCTTTTGCCTCGTCGCTTTTGCCGGGTGTAAAGGCGATGTACGAACCCGAAAGCAGCGTACCCAAACCGGTTACGCCGCTTTGGTCGATACGCGGCTTGACCACCCAAAACTGTGTGTCGCTGCGGATGAGGCCGGATACGTCCGCATTGAGTTGGGCGGTTACTTCCACGCCTTTCTGGTCGTCGCGCAGTTTGATTCGGGTAACGCGTCCGACATCGATGCTCAATACCTTAATGACCGTATTGTTGACCTCAATGCCTTCCGCGCTGTCCATCAAGAGCGTAACCACAGGCCCCCTGTTGCGGATTTCCTTAACCCAAAGCCAGCCGCCGGCAATCAGCGCGATCAGCGGAACCAGCCAGACGGCAGAGAGGAAGGTGTTGTTTTTGCGGACGCGTGCTTGGGCGTGTCCGTTTGGAGGAGGGCTGTTGTCAGTCATATTTTTCCGTTTCATTGAAAGCAATGCCGTCTGAAGCGCGTTTGTCCCAAAGCAGGCGCGGGTCGAAATAATAGGCGGACAGCATCGTCAGAATCACGACCAGGCAGAAATAGACTGCCGCACTGCCCGGAATGACGCGCGCGGCATAAGTGTGGAACGAACACATCAAAATAATAATCACAAAAATATCAATCATCGACCAGCGGCCGACTGCTTCGGTGATGCGGTAGAGGTGCGACAATTTCTTTGCGCCCGCCGGCAAAGCGAACCGTGCCGCCGCAATCAAAACCGACATTGCCGCAATCTTCAGTACCGGCACCAAAATACTCGCGCTGAAAATAACCGCCGCAATCAGCCTGTCGCCCTCGTCCCACATATAAGCGATGCCGCTAAGGATGGTGTTGGCCTCCGTGGCGGCAGGATTGGACGAAATCATAATCGGCAGGATATTGGCAGGAAAATACAAAATAACCGCCGCCGTCAAAAACGCCGACGAAATACTCAGACTTTTCGGCCGGCGGCGGTACAGTTCCGCACCGCACACGCCGCAGGGGGATTCGGCACTGTCGCGGAAATACAGGCAGCGGCTGCAACAGGTTTTGCCTTCTGATGCCGTCTGAACCGCATTATCCCCCGTCAGCCGCCCGATTTGAAAATACACCCAATGCTGGGGAACGGATACCGAAGTCCGAATCAGCATAACCGACAGCGCGAACATCAGATAAAACGCCGGCCCGAAGCGAACCTCTGCCACAGACGAGAGCTTGATATACGCCACCAGAGTGGAAACAAAAAACACATCCACCATCATCGCCTGCCTCAAGCGCACCATCGCACGCGTTGCCAAACGCAGCGCAGGATACGCCTGTTTCCGTATCAGCGCGGCATAGACATACAGGCACAGCAGCAGAAACAGAACCGGCGCGCCGAAAGTCAGCACAAACATCACTTCGGCCAAAAAACCATAATCCTGAAACACCATCAGGCGTACCATTTCGGGCAGCGAAAGGACGGATGCCGCACCCGGTATCCCGACCTCGATATACGTCATACCGTAAGCAAACGCCATCAAAATCAGCGAAGCCGCCGCATAAGCGGGCGGGCCGGAAAAAGGATGCCTGCCCACCCTGAAGAGCTTATAGCCGCAGCGCGGGCAGAACGCCGCCTCCCCACTGTCCAATTGCGGCACATCCGCGCGGCAGCCGCATTCCGGACAATCTACCGTATGCGGCGGCAGGGCTTCGTCGCAGCAGTTGCAGCGAAGGCTGTAGGGGATATTTTCGGCAAACGGTTTCATCGGGAAAGTGGCAAATATAAGTGGCGGCATTATAAAGGAAAAAAGCAACGCACCCAATCAGGATGCAAAACCGGCAGGTTCGGCAGTATGAACAAACCCTTGTCGTCCGGCAAAAATATTTTTTCGAGCGGCTGTCCGCCGACTGCCGAACCCATTTGATAAAATCCCGATTCTGTAAAGAATAGTAAAATACCTGCTTAAAAACATCACGCAAATGATATTTTTTCCAAAAATATGTGATAATAAATCTCGTTTATTATTTTTGTATGCGGTCAGGTACGGATTTTGCCCGCCCCGCATCCTTATCCCTTACCGACAAAGGAAAAGCTATGAGCGAAACCGAAAATCAAGCCCTGACGTTTGCCAAACGCTTGAAAGCAGATACCACGGCGGTTCACGACAGCGTGGATAATCTCGTTATGTCTGTCCAACCGTTTGTCAGCAAAGAAAACTACATCAAATTTTTGAAACTCCAATCCGTTTTCCACAAGGCCGTCGACCACATCTATAAAGATGCCGAATTGAACAAAGCCATTCCCGAACTGGAATACATGGCGCGATACGATGCCGTAACGCAAGACCTTGCAGATTTGGGCGACAAACCTTACGAATACGGCAAACCGCTGCCGCATGAAACCGGCAACAAAGCAATCGGCTGGCTTTATTGCGCCGAAGGATCCAATTTGGGTGCCGCTTTCTTGTTCAAACACGCCCAAAAACTCGATTACAACGGCGAACACGGCGCGCGCCACCTCGCCCCGCATCCCGACGGGCGCGGCAAACACTGGCGCGCCTTTGTCGAGCATCTGAACGCTTTGAACTTGACTCCCGAAGCCGAAGCGGAAGCCATCCAAGGCGCACGCGAAGCCTTTGCATTCTACAAAGTCGTGTTGCGCGAAACCTTCGGCTTGGCAGCCGATGCCGAAGCCCCCGAAGGTATGATGCCGCACAGGCACTAAAAAATAATCGAATCAAATAAACAAGGTCTCGGCATAGCTGTTTGCAGGGACCTTTAATTACACGGCGCGGCTTTGTTTGCATGGATTACTGTCTTATTAAATATTAATGATTATCAGAAAATCTATTATGCGCTAACCGACGGATGAACAATCCATACATCTTGAGTTGATAATATGAAACCATTACAAATGCTCCCTATCGCCGCGCTGGTCGGCAGTATTTTCGGCAATCCGGTCTTGGCAGCAGATGAAGCTGCAACTGAAACCACACCCGTTAAGGCAGAGGTAAAAGCAGTGCGCGTTAAAGGTCAGCGCAATGCGCCTGCGGCTGTGGAACGCGTCAACCTTAACCGTATCAAACAAGAAATGATACGCGACAATAAAGACTTGGTGCGCTATTCCACCGATGTCGGCTTGAGCGACAGCGGCCGCCATCAAAAAGGCTTTGCCGTTCGCGGCGTGGAAGGCAACCGTGTCGGCGTGAGCATAGACGGCGTAAACCTGCCTGATTCCGAAGAAAACTCGCTGTATGCCCGTTATGGCAACTTCAACAGCTCGCGTCTGTCTATCGACCCTGAACTCGTGCGCAACATCGACATCGTAAAAGGGGCGGACTCTTTCAATACCGGCAGCGGCGCCTTGGGCGGCGGTGTGAATTACCAAACCCTGCAAGGACGTGACTTACTGTTGCCTGAGCGTCAGTTCGGCGTGATGATGAAAAACGGTTACAGCACGCGCAACCGAGAGTGGACAAATACCCTCGGCTTCGGCTTGAGCAACGATCGCGTGGATGCCGCTTTGCTGTATTCGCAACGGCGCGGCCATGAAACTGAAAGCGCGGGAGAGCGCAGTTATCCGGTTGAGGGCGCAGGCAGCGGAGCAAATATCCGTGGTTCGGCGCGCGGTATTCCTGATCCGTCTAAACACAAATACCACAGCTTCTTGGGTAAGATTGCTTATCAAATCAACGACAACCACCGCATCGGTGGGTCGTTGAACGGCCAGCAGGGCCACAATTACACGGTTGAAGAGTCTTATAACCTGAGTGCTTCTTCTTGGCGTGAAGCCGACGATGTCAACAGACGGCGTAACACCAACCTCTTTTACGAATGGACGCCAGAATCCGGCTGGTTGTCTATGGTAAAAGCGGATGTCGATTATCAAAAAACCAAAGTATCTGCGGTCAACTACAAAGGTTCGTTCCCGATAGAGGATTTTTCCACCTTGACGCGCAACTACAATCAAAAGGACTTGGATGAAATCTACAACCGCAGTATGGATACCCGCTTCAAACGCATTACCCTGCGTTTGGACAGCCATCCGTTGCAACTCGGGGGGGGGCGACACCTCTTGTCATTTAAAACTTTTGCCAGCCAACGTGATTTTGAAAACTTAAACCGCGACGATTACTACTCCAGTGGTCAGATATCCCGTACCACCAGCTCGATTCAACACCCTGTGAAAACCACTAATTATGGCTTCTCACTGTCTGATCAAATCCAATGGAACGACGTGTTCAGCAGTCGCGCAGGTATTCGTTACGACCACACCAAAATGATGCCTCAGGAATTGAACGCTGAGTGTCATGCTTGTGACAAAACACCACCCGCCGCCAGTATTTATAAAGGCTGGAGCGGTTTCGCCGGTTTGGCGGCTCAACTGAATCAGGTTTGGCGTGTCGGTTACGACATTACTTCCGGCTATCGCGTCCCCAATGCGTCCGAAGTGTATTTCACTTACAACCACGGTGCGGGCACATGGCTGCCTAGTCCTAATCTGAAAGCCGAGCGCAGCACCACCCACACCCTGTCTTTGCAGGGACGCGGTGAAAAAGGTACGCTGGATGCCAATCTGTATCAAAGCAACTACCGCAATTTCCTGTCGGAAGAGCAGTTTATACGACTTATACGCGATGACAAGTGTGGTGAAGATTATGCCGAACTAGGTTATTGTAAACTCTACCGAGATCAGCTTTATTGGCGTATGGAAAATATCGACAAGGCTAGAATCCGCGGTATTGAGCTGACAGGCCGTCTGAATGTGGACAAAGTAGCGTCTTTTGTTCCTGAAGGCTGGAAGCTGTTCGGCTCGCTGGGCTACGCGAAAAGCAAACTGTCGGGCGACAACAGCCTGCTGTCCACCCAGCCGCTGAAAGTGATTGCCGGCATCGATTACGAAAGTCCGAGCGAAAAATGGGGCGTGTTCTCCCGCCTGACCTATCTGGGAGCGAAAAAAGCCAAAGACGCACAATACACCGTTTATGAAAAAGAAGGAGGACGCTGGAACGGCCCGTTGACCAAATATGTCAAAGACTACCCCTGGCTCAACAAGTCCGCCTTTGTGTTTGACATGTACGGCTTCTACAAACCCTCGAAAAACCTGACCCTGCGTGCAGGCGTGTATAATGTGTTCAACCGCAAATACACGACTTGGGATTCCCTGCGCGGCCTGTACAGCTACAGCACTACCAACGCAGTAGACGACGATGGCAAAGGCCTTGCCCGCTACCGCGCCCCCGGACGAAACTATGCCGTATCGCTGGAATGGAAGTTTTAATCTGGTATTATTGAATTAATCGTCTTGTTGAAAATTAAAGCCGTCCGAATTGTGTTCAAGAACCCATTCGGACGGCTTTTTACCGTAAATCTGTGTGATGGGGTTTTATATTGATACAGTATCCGAACTCAGGGCAGGGAGTAATGTTGCAGGATTAAAAATGCCGTCTGAAAAATGTTTCAGACGGCATTTTTTGATTGCCGATATGTTAACGGACGACATTGGCGCGCATGACCACGCGGACGTGGAACGAGCCTGCCTGACAGTCGTATTGTCCGCCTTGCAGCGGTTGCTTATCAAAGTAGCTGTGGAAGCCGGTAACGCTGCGTCCGCCGAGTTTGCCTGCAGTCTGCTGGAATTTGCGGGCGGCATTGATTAGGGCGCGTTCGCAGGCTTCGGAGTCGGATTTGCCAACGCCGTTTGCCGCCTGACGGGTAACCAAGCCCTGACCGTTTGTAACAGGTACGCCACCGCCGCCGAAGCTGACGGGAATCCCGGATTCCAATGCGCCGTCTGCAATGGCTGCATTTATTGCCGCCTGACCGTTGCTACAACGGTAAATGATGTTTTTGCCGCCTCCTGCGGTGTCTCCGCGGATGACTTTGCATGATTCTCCGGCCGGTGTGCCGGCAGATTTCATGTGTGCGTTTTTAGGTGCGCTGCCGGATTGGCAGGCTGCCAGCATCAGGGCGGCGGCGGAGAGTATGAGGATTTTTTTCATGTCGGATGTCCTTGCTTGCTGTGGGAAATCATTGCAATTGTACAGTAAGATTCAACAAAATGCCGTCTGAAAACAGGTTTCAGACGGCATAATGGCTTAGGGGTTCAATACGCGTGCGATGAGGGCTTTTTCTTTACCCTGCATATCGGGGATTTTGACCTGAATGCCGTTGCCTGGGGCAACATCGACAGGCTGGCCTTTGCGGGTCATTTGTTCCAATTTGATGGTTTGGTTGCCGCTCGGGTGGATGATTTCGAGTGAATCGCCGACGGCGAAGCGGTTTTTGACTTCGATGGTCGCCCAGCCGTTTTCGTCGATTTCGGTAACGTGTCCGACGTATTGGCTTTGTTTGGCGATGGAGTGGCCGCTGAGGTAGTTTTGATAATCTTGGGTTTGGTGGCGCTCGAGGAAGCCGCTGGTGTAGCCACGGTTGGCGAGGCCTTCGAGTTCACTCAACAGGCTGTAATCAAACGGACGGCCTGCAACGGCATCATCAATCGCTTTGCGGTAGGACTGGGCGACGCGTGCAACATAATAGAGCGACTTGGTGCGGCCTTCGACTTTGAGGCTGTCCACGCCGATTTTGGCCAGTTTCTCAACCACTTCAATGCCGCGAAGGTCTTTGGAGTTCATGATGTAGGTGCCGTGTTCGTCTTCCATAATCGGCATCATTTCGCCCGGGCGGTTGGACTCTTCAATCAGGAAAACTTTGTCGGCGTAGGGATGGCGTTTTTGACCGTTGATGCCTTCAAAGTTTTGGTTGGCTTCTTCTTGGGCTTTTTCAAAGTTGAAGCCTTGCAGAAGTTGGGCATCGCCCGCATCGCTTTCCGTGGCATTGTGGACTTTGTAGTCCCAACGGCAGGAGTTGGTGCAAGTGCCTTGATTGGGGTCGCGGTGGTTGAAATAACCCGACAACAGGCAGCGGCCGGAGTAGGCGATACACAATGCGCCGTGGATGAAGACTTCGAGTTCGATGTCGGGGCATTCTTGGCGGATTTCAGCGATTTCTTCCATGCTCAATTCGCGCGACAGGATGATGCGTTCAACGCCGATGTTCTGCCAGAATTTTACGCCCCAGTAGTTGGTGGTGTTTGCCTGTACGGACAGGTGGATCGGCATTTCAGGCCATTTTTCGCGCACGGTCATGATCAAACCCGGATCTGCCATAATCAGCGCGTCGGGTTTCATGGCAATCAAGGGCTCCATATCGGAAACGAAGGTTTTGAGTTTGGAGTTGTGCGGCAGGGTGTTGACGGTCAAAAAGAATTTTTTGTTGCGTTCGTGCGCTTCTTTAATGCCTTGTTCTAAAACATCAAGTTTGGCAAATTCGTTGTTGCGGGCGCGCAGGGAATAACGCGGGCTGCCGGCATAAACGGCGTCTGCGCCGTAATCGTAGGCGGCGCGCATTCTTTCCAAGCCGCCGGCAGGCAATAAGAGTTCGGGTGCTTTCATCGTGTTTCCTTTTCGGTTGAAACCCCGCCCTTTAGGGCGGTAGAATCAGACTTTATTTGGGAGGGGCGTAACCCCTTCCGAATCAGGGCAACATATAGGGCGACGCTTTATGTGTCGTCCTGTGTGTTGAAACATGATTTGTGTGCTTTGTAAAAATGTTTCAGACGGCATTGCTGCAAATGCCGTCTGAATGGTGTTTGAAGATGGGCGGATTATCCGCCTTTTCGTGTTCGCGGTCAATTTTGCCGGGAAATTTATAAGGATTTATCAAGTATTTGCCTGCTTGGGATACAATGCGGACACTTTGAATGCGAGAGAGAATGTGATGAATCCCAAAATCGTGTTTTTCGACATTGACGATACGCTGTACCGCAAATATACGGATACCTTGCGTCCTTCCGTGAAAACGGCGGTGGCGGCTTTGCGCGGCAAAGGTATATTGACGGCGTTGGCAACGGGGCGGTCTTTGGCGACGATTCCCGAAAAGGTCAGGGACATGATGGCGGAAACGGGCATGGATGCTGTGGTAACGATAAACGGACAGTTTGCGCTGCTGCACGGAAAAACTGTGCGCGAGATACCGATGGATGTCGGGCAGATGGGTCGGGCTTGTTCTTTTTTAGATGGATTGGGGATGGATTATGCCTTCGTCGGAGGAGAGGGGATTGCCGTGTCTTCTTTGTCGGGGCGGGTATGCCGTGCGCTAAACCGTATTGCCGATAATTTTTTTGAAGGAAGGGATTATTTTTTACGCAATCCGGTTTATCAGATGCTGGTGTTTGCAGATTGTCGAGAGGTGATTGATTTATCGTTATTTCTACATCAGGAAGGGTTGAAAACGGTGCGTTGGCACGAGGAAGCTGTTGATCTGCTGCCGACCGGTGCGTCGAAAACGGACGGCATCAGAAGCGTGGTTGAGGCATTGGGTTTGGAAATGGCGGACGTGATGGCGTTCGGCGACGGTTTGAACGATGTGGAAATGCTATCTGAAGTCGGGTTCGGCGTGGCAATGGGCAACGGGGAACAGGCAGCGAAAGAGGTGGCGAAATATGTTTGCCCCAGTGTTGATGAAGACGGTGTGTTGAGGGGCTTGCAAGATTTGGGCGTGATTTGAACGCATAACAACAACCCTGCCGGTTTCAGACGGCAGGGTCGGTTTTCAGCCCTTCATACAGCCTTCGTTTTGAAGCAGGGTAAATAAGGGCGCGCCGCTTGCGCGGATATTCTTGCCGCCTTGAAGGTCGGTAAATTCCAAAATGGCGGCGGCTTCGACAATTTCCCCGCCGAGTTTGCGGATCAGTTCCAGTCCGGCAAGCATTGTGCCGCCCGTGGCAACCAAATCATCGACCAGCAGCACGCGCGAACCGGGTTTGACGGCATCGGTGTGGATTTCCACCGCAGCTTCCCCGTATTCGAGCGCGTAGCTTTGCGATACGGTTTCAAAAGGCAGCTTGCCTTTTTTGCGTATGGGGACGAAGCCGACGTTGAGCTGGTAGGCGAGTGCCGCGCCGATAATGAAGCCGCGCGCGTCCAAACCGGCAACGATGTCGATTTTCTGATCCATATAGCGGTAAACCAATAAATCAACCAAAAGGCGGAAGTATTCCGCGCTTTGCAGGACGGGCGTGATGTCGTGGAATAAGATGCCTTTTTGCGGCCAGTTTTCGATTTTGCGGATTTTGTCGGCAAGCGTGCCGACACTCATAGCTTCGGGATGAACCAGCATTGTGTGTTCCATGTTTGATGTTTTTAACGCCATATTGTAGCCGTCAGCCTGCCGCTTGCCAAATCAATCAAAACAATAGCGGCAAAATATGGGCATCGGCAAATAGGAAACCGAGTGTCCGTTGTGATACAATCGGTCGGAAAATATACAGGTAAAAAATATGTCCGCTTATCGAAAAGGCAACATCTTTATCATTTCGGCCGCTTCCGGCACGGGCAAAACCACGCTGGTGTCGCGGCTGTTGGCAAACCATAACGGTTTGCGCGTTTCCGTGTCGCACACGACGCGCCCGCCGCGTGAAGGCGAAGCAAACGGCGTACATTATCACTTTGTTTCCAAAGAAGAGTTTGAGTCGCTTATCGCGCAGGAAGCTTTTTTGGAATACGCCGATGTGTTCGGCAACTATTACGGCACAAGCGCGGAGGGCGTGAATGCGTTGGCGGCGGCAGGCTATGACGTGATTTTGGAAATCGACGTTCAGGGGGCGGCTCAGGTTCGCGACGCGCTGCCCGAAGCCGTCGGCATCTTTATCCTGCCGCCTTCTTTCGACGTACTTGCCGCGCGCCTCAACGGACGCGGGACGGACAGTCGGGAAGTTATCCAAAGGAGGCTGTCGAAGGCAAGGCATGAAATCGAACAGTCCGTATTGTTCGACTTTGTCGTGGTCAATGACGACTTGGCGCGTGCGGAGGAGGATTTGCTCCATATCGTGAATGCCTGCCGTCTGAAAAGGTCGCGGCAACTGGGATTTATTGCAGATTTGTTGGAAAATTCCTAAAAAACCGCGAAAATACCCAGTTTCCCAATTTAAATATTTTTGAAAGAAAGCAAATAATATGGCACGTATTACCACCGAAGACTGTACCGGAAAAATTTCCAACCATTTTGACCTGACATTGGTAGCAGCCCGCCGCGCCCGCCAGCTTGAGAACGGCAACACGCCGCTTGTGGACGATGTCCGCAATAACAAACCGACCGTTACCGCATTAAGGGAAATCGCCGCCGGGCATATCGGTACGGAACTGTTGACGCGCAATAAATAAATCCTGCCGGAAACGCACGTCGGCACATTCTGCCGCCGTGCAGTCCGACGGTTTGAAACGAAAAATCAAATATGTTCCGAAAGCCGTCTGAAATGCCTGTCCCACAACCCACCGCACCTTACGACTATTTAACTGCCGAAGCACGTACCCTGCTTTTCCGTACCGCTTCCTATCTCAAGCCTGAAGAACAGGTTGAGCTCGAGAAGGCTGTTGCCTATGCATTTCACGCTCATGACGGACAAACCCGGAAAAGCGGGGAGCCCTATATCACGCATCCGATTGCCGTTGCGACACAGCTCGCCCTTTGGCATATGGACATACAGGGTCTGTGTGCAGGTGTAATGCACGATGTGCTGGAAGATACAGGCGTTACGAAAGAGGAGATGGCAGCAAGATTCGGCAATACGATTGCCGAGATGGTGGACGGTCTGTCCAAACTCGAAAAACTCAAATTTGAAGATCATGCAGAGCATCAGGCGGAGAGTTTCCGCAAACTGATTTTGGCAATGACCAAAGATGTACGCGTGATTGTCGTCAAACTTGCCGACCGTCTGCATAATATGCGGACACTCGGTTCGATGCGTCCGGACAAGCGTCGCCGTATTGCAAGAGAAACCCTTGAAATCTATGCACAAATTGCCAACCGTATAGGTTTGAATAATACATATCAAGAGCTTCAGGATTTATCTTTCCAGAATCTCCATCCCAATCGCTATGAAACCATGAAAAAGGCGATGGATAAGAGTCGGAAAAACAGGCAGGATGTTGTTGGAAAGATTTTGCGTGCGTTCAGCCAGCGTTTGGTAGGGGCGAACATAGAAGCCAAAATCAAGGGTCGGGAAAAGAACCTGTACGGCATTTATCGGAAAATGTTAGAAAAAAAACTGCATTTCTCCGAAGTTATGGATATTTACGGTTTTCGTGTCATCGTTAACAGTATTCCTGCATGTTATGCTGCGCTCGGCGCATTGCACAATCTCTACCAGCCCAAGCCTGGACGGTTTAAAGACTACATCGCTATTCCGAAAAGTAACGGTTATCAAAGTCTGCATACGACTTTGGTCGGGCCTTATGGTTTGCCGGTTGAAGTGCAGATACGTACCAGGGAAATGGATGCTGTTGCCGAAGGTGGAATCGCCGGACATTGGAGCTATAAATCAGATTCCAAAACGGTCGATCAGGCAGTGCTGCACACCAATCAATGGTTGAAAAACATTTTAGACTTGCAGGCAAGCAGTGCCAATGCCATTGAGTTTCTCGAACACGTCAAGGTAGATTTGTTTCCAAACGAAATCTATATCCTTACGCCAAAAGGAAAAATCCTAACATTGCCCAAGGGTGCAACACCTATCGATTTTGCTTATGCGGTGCATACCGATATTGGGCACAAAACCGTTGCCGCACGTATCAACAATATCATGATGCCGTTGCGTACGAAGCTCAAAACCGGCGATTCTGTTGAAATCATCACATCCGAACACGCCAAACCCAATCCCGCATGGTTGAATTTCGCCGTGTCGGGCAGGGCGCGCAGCGCCATACGCCAATATATTAAAAACCTTAACCGGCACGATGCGGTCGTTTTGGGAGAGAGCCTCTTACAAAAAGCCCTGTCCAGTTTACTGCCCAAAGATGTCCTGCTTTCAGACGGCATCAAAGAAAAATACCTTGCCGATCTCAACGACAAACAGACTTCATTTGAAGAAGTGCTGTACAACGTCGGTATGGGGCATACCCTGCCTGTTTATGTCGCCATGCACATTGCCGAGTTGGCAGGGGAGCATTTCGGCAGCGAGGTCAGGCTCAGTTCCATTAAAGTCGATGGGCAGGAAAGCGGACATATTCATTTTGCAGAGTGTTGCCATCCGGTTCCCGGCGATTCCATCCGTTTGTTGTTGGTTAAGGGGAAGGGTATGATTATCCACAGGGATACCTGCCCGACGTTGTTAAAGTCCGATCCCGAACAGCAGCTGGATGCAGACTGGGAAAATATGAACGGGCAGAACTACCGTGTCGGGCTTCAAGTCCAATCGGAAGACAGCCACGGCCTGTTGGCATTAATGGCGCAAGCGATTTCCGATTCCGGTGCGG
Organism: Neisseria blantyrii; assembly: GCF_962747855.1. Lineage (NCBI taxonomy): Bacteria > Pseudomonadati > Pseudomonadota > Betaproteobacteria > Neisseriales > Neisseriaceae > Neisseria > Neisseria blantyrii. The sequence continues at coordinate 3,126 of NZ_CAUIZY010000006.1, read as the reverse complement.
ACATCGAGTCGGTCGAAACACCATCCAAATCCCAGTCGGGAACAGAAGGTTTTGTCGAATTCAAATTCTTATTGAAAGTCAAGAATCTGAATCAATTGAATCAGATTATTCAAAATCTGCATAGTATTCCATATATCCGCAAAGTCATCAGAAGTTGAAGCAGGTAAAACGGGTTGTCTTTTGATTAACAGGCAACCCGTTTTATGGTTTATCCGTTCAATTGCTTATCTGCCTGTACGCCTTTGACGATAAGCTGCGCACCTTTGAGGGTGGTATCCCCGCCGCTTCGGATAATCGTTTTGCCGGCCGTGCTGCTGATATGGGTGTGGCGGTAAGCTGCTTTTTTCTGATTGCTGTTACGATTTGTTAAAAGAAAGGTCGTCTGAAACTGTATTTATTGTTTCAGACGGCCTCTTAGCTCAAACTTTGAGAACCACATGCGTGCGTTCTGCACACATCCTACTTGTTAAGTTTAGGTTTCATATGGGCTACGGCTTGCTGATTTCAGACGATCTTTTTAATTTAGTTGGGTTTTCAACTCAACTTACACACTTAATCTGAAAGTTCATACAGCATATCCAAAAAGGCATCAAAACTATCTGCAATATGGCTAGTTACCATTTTCGTATCTCCATTCTCATCTTCATAAAAATCATCATGATACATCAGAATGATACATGGATTTTCATTGCATTTTCTGTAATCAAAACAGATATAATCGCCATTAGCTGAAATCCCAAAAGCAATCACTTTTTTTGCATACCCATATTCATCATCAATACATGAATAGCTATAAATATCTTCATAGCCTAAATTTTGCTTATACCCTAAAAATGAAATGTCTCTTTCATCATTTTCACCGTATTGATTGACAAAATTGAAAATATTTTCTTTAGGGTATAAATGATCATGTTTGCTAAGAAGTGATACATATGAAACAGGAAAAACAACCCCTATATCTTCAGCAAATTGTTGAATTGTTCTTATTGGAACCAATCCCTCATCTGATGATATTGATAGTTCTTCCATGTTCACTAATCTTTCTTTAACGATTTTTGACCGGTATGCCTAACAGCGTTATGAATACTATTAGGAATTAACTGCATATTATTAGGAGGGCTTTGCGCATTATGATGTCATGTATAACCAGGAAATTTTTCATTTCCTGCTTTAATCTTCGTTATTTGTTCATTCTTTTAGAAATCATATCTCCCTGAGTTTAAATAAATAGACTCGTCTTCAGACTCTGTTAAACAACCATTGAAAACACTATCTATACTTAAAATATAGTGTCCGTGGTTATACGATATGTAATTACAATTCCCCCAGCCAGGCACGTTATAGCTAAAAAAATTACATCCTAAAATTTCATGTGGATAAATATTAATCTCGCTTAAATTAGATGGGTATCTTCCTTTCTGAGTTTTAAACAAGTGAACTCTATTATTTATAAAAATTATTTTTTTCATGCAATTCTGTTGATCATATTTATTAAATAATATAGTAAATATAATTATTGCTGCAGTGACAAAAAATTTTCTCAATTATTTCCCTCCTGTGAACATGGTTTTTGTAGTTCTATTTACAATTCCAGAGAGAGTTCCATCATCCTTTTTCGGTATTTCTTTATAATTCGGCGCCTTTTCTGGGTTTGTTGCTTTCAGAACATTGTTCAAATATCTTTCTAACTGTTGACCAAGTGTTAGTGAAGAATTCGGAAGTAAATTGATTTTTGGGCACTTGTCCATGTTCAATAGTTTTCCATAAATCTTTAGTAGCTGCCCTCATCTGTCCCGTATTTGTTCAAATATACGGCAAGCCTTTCAACAATCCGCATTGCCGCTTCATCTTTACTTGTTTCGGGAAAAGACAGTTCCTCATCGTCCCCGATAATGGTAATCCGGTTGGTCGGTTTGCCCATTGCGATTGAAACATCATTGGCAACGATCATCGGTATTTTTTTCTTAATACGTTTTTCCCGCGCATATGCCAATACATTCTCCGTTTCAGCGGCAAAACCGATGCAGAACGGCGGGTTCGGTAATGAGGCAATGGACGCCAAAATATCGGGGTTCTCATCCAATTCGATGGATAACGGTTTGGCATTTTTATCTTTTTTGAATTTTTGCGTACTCCTGTTTTTAACCTTATAGTCTGAGACGGCGGCAACAGAAATAAAAGCATCTTGTTTGTCGATTAAACGATGCACTGCGCGATGCATATCTTCAGCGCTGACGGTTTGAACCGTATTGGATATACCGAAAGGCAGCGCGGTTTGAAGCTGTCCGTGAATCAGGCTGACTTCCGCACCGGCGGCACGGCACGCCCGCGCCAAAGCCACGCCCATTTTTCCGCTGGAGGTATTTGTGATGCCTCGGACAGGGTCAATGGCTTCAAATGTCGCACCTGCGGTAATCAAAATTTTCTTGCCCTTTAAAATTTTCGGTGTCCACAAGTCCGGAAGCAAATCCAGCAATTCGGCAGGTTCCGGCATCCTTCCCATACCATTTTCTCCGCAAGCCTGTTCACCCGAGCCCGGCATATAGACAGTAATGCCGTCTGAAAGCAGTTGTGCGATATTCCGTTGGTTGGCAGGATTCAGCCACATTTCCACATTCATCGCAGGAGCGATGGCAAGAGGACATTTCCGTGCGGCTGCCAGATTGGTCAGTAGGTTATCTGCCACGCCGTTACAGATTTTTGCCACGGTATTCATACTTGCCGGCGCAATCAGAAAAACATCCGCATTCCGGGTCAGGTTGATATGGTCCATACCGTTTGAACCGTTGCCGCCGTGCGTGTCGGTCAGAACGGGATTGCCGCTCAAAGCCTGAAAAGTCAGCGGAGAAACAAATTCAGTTGCCGAGCGGCTCATAACCACCGTAACCGAATGCCCCTGTTTTTTCAGCAGTCGCACCAACTCGCAAGACTTATACGCCGCAATACTGCCCGTTACACCTAAAAGAATATGTTTGCCCATTTTGACAATTTCTAATTACGAAGAAAAAACAGCATCCATTCTATAACAAAGTTTAGTTACCGTTTGGATACAAAATGCCGTCTGAAGCCCCAAGTTTCAGACGGCATATTCACAAAGGCGCACCAGTCAGAGGAGGGGGAGGAAGG